>JAUNMW010000128.1 GCA_030537395.1 Clostridia bacterium
GGCTGCCATCCGGATGCGTGAACACCAGACCTGGGAAGCCGCCATCGTTCCAGGCTGGCCCCATTGCCTTCCGCTGTGCTTCCTGATCCTCCTTGTGCTTTTTCAGCACCTGGAAGACCGTAGGGGCGGGAGCAATGGTGCGGGGCTTGCTGTTCTTCGGCGTCGCAAACCGGAAGACCTCACCTTTCTTTCTCGGCTGGGCCAATTGTTTGGTGACCCGGATCAAGCCGTTCTCAAAGTCCACGGAATCCCAGGTCAGACCCAGCAGTTCGCCGGACCGCAATCCGGTGAAGATTGCGGTCACGATGAGTGCCTCATGCTCGTTGCCCTTCAGAAAGGCCAGCAGCTTGGACAGTTCCGGCGTATCCAACGGATGAATCTCCGCTTGTTCGATCCGGGGCAGGATACAGTTGCTGGATGGATTCTTGCTCAGATAGCCGATCCTCACTGCCACATCCAGCGCCTTATGCAGGCAGCCGTGAATGTTCTTGATGGATTTAGGGCTGAGCCCTTCCTCCCGCTTCTTATTGTAGAGGCGCTGGATCATGGGTGTCCGGAGCGCTGAAAGCTTGACGTCTCCGAGTGTAGGAACGATGTGAACTCGGATCTGCATTTCATAGGTATCTGCAGTGCCCAGCTTCACATTTCCCAGATAATCCCGATGCCACATGGTCAACCATTGGCCAAGGGTCAGGCCACTGTCCTCTCGATAATCACCGTGGTCGATGGTGACGGATACTTCGGCCAGCTTTTTCCTGGCTTCGGCCTGGGTTCTGCCATATATTGAATGCCGCTTTCCATCAACCATATAGCGGGCCTCCCAGCTTCCGTCGGCCCGTTTTCTGATAGTTCCTTCGCCGTTAGCACGCTTTCTTGCCATAATTCTCTCCTTTCGACAGCCAGTCCAGGAGTGCTTGGCGGATGATCACAATTTTCTTTCCGACGTGGATGGACGGGATTTCATTGCTGCGAAGGAGTTCATACATCTTCGGCTTGCTGATCCCGATCAGCCCTGCAGCTTCCTGAACGGACAATGTCATTTTCGTGCCCGGCGATGATTGCTGAGGTATGCTGTTGTCAAGGTGCTCCGGCTCCTGCCGTGAAGCCGTGGTAATATCCAGTTTGCGAAGCACTTCTTCCACAACCTGGTGTACCTGTTCTTTAGTATATACATTATTGATGGTCATGTCAATTTCTCCCCTGATTTATAAGCGGTGTCATTAAAAAGGCAATTCAGATTCGTCATCCTGTTCAGCAGTTGCTGCATAAGATGGTGCTGCTACTGTGGTTGTTCCATGCTGTGCTGGTTGAGAGGTTGTTTGGAATGGGACGATTTGTTCTATTCGACCGCCGAAGATACATTTGTCAAATAATGTTGGCTTTTCAATAATCATCGAGTAGCCGGACTGACCGTCTTTCATAGCATATTTCTTGAATTTCAGAATCCCAGCTACATTAACAGAATCTTCCACATGCAGTTTCTGCATTGCTGTGTCTGCTTGTTCATCATAAACAACTACCTGCAAATATACTGTGCAATCATCGCTTTTTGCTTCAAGATAAATATCTGCTCCATGTCCTTTAGCTGTCCTGAAAGGATGCAGTTTTGTTACCGTAGCTTTTTTTGTGTCAATGTTTACATATCCCATATGAATCTCCTTTGTGTTATTCGATGCAATTGCTGACTTGATATAGACGGGAAAGCAGTTATTGCTTGCAGATACAATCATTGCTGTAACTACATGCAATAACTGCACTATCTGTCAAAGTGCATCCTGCTGTTAAACGTAATCACCAAAAATTTACTTCTTCGTTCAAACTAAACCCGGTCGATCTTCTGAATGAATCGACCGGGAGTTTCCTGGAAACGCTATGCGATAACAGAACAGCAGTTATTGCACTGCGGTTACTGCATGTTATTGAGCCGTTGTGCATTTTGTGAATTTTCAGAACACACTATTTACAAATTCCCATATTGATTTGGAAAGAGTATATACAAAATATGCACAATTTGCACATGCTGTCAGTCACCCGGCTCAATATGAAACACGTTCTTTACGGTTTTGCCATCGATTGTGCCTGTTGATTGATATCCTTTTTTCTTTCGTATACCGGATAAAAAGCTATGTTTACCATTAAGGTAGTAATTGTTATCTTTACACCATTCTACATATTTAACATACAAATTGCTGCAGGCATATAAGCTCGTAGTATTTTCTGCAGCAAAGTCCATCAGGAATAGTTCCAGCTTATCAGAGAGCCTTCTATATTTCTCGGTCTCTTCAATTACGGAACTTGGAATATGGATAACTCCATGACTCTCCCTGTACTGTTTGTTGCCTTGGAGTATCCAATTCAGAATGCCGGATAGTACTTCAGAAGATTTTAAAACATCTTTCAGTCCTTGGTCCTGTTCATTCGACTCAAAATGTCGGTCAAATGTGATGACTTTGACTCTTTCAGAGGCAAAAAGCGTATCGTCTGACACTAATGGTAAGTAATTCGTGTTAACGAATAATTTGAAGACGGGCTTGAACTCATAATCGTTCTCATGAAGATAGCGAGCGGTTATATCGTCTCTTCCGATTAGTGTCTTCAATAGGGCGACGTCCAATTTCATACTTTTCGGTGGTTCAGCCATTTGCAATAATCTGCAGCCATTCAATCGTGCAATATCTCCCGATGGTCCACTGCCGTTCTTTTTCTGTTCAGCAAGGCTTTCCGGCTGGATGTTCAAACCATAGTCCCCAAATAAATACTTAATGGTATCCAACAGAGTTGATTTTCCATTTCGGGTTGTTTTTCCATACAAGAAATATGCTTCTTCCCGCTCGTTGGTTCCGCTCAGTGCATAGCCAAATAACATCTGCAAATAATTAACTTTTTCTACATCTCCGCACATTATTTCATACATGAAGTTATCAAATCTTTCGCATTTTGCCTGTGGATCATATACCACGTTTGCTACCTTAGAAAGCATTAATTCTGGAGAATGTTCCAGAAACTTTCCGCTGGTTAAATCGATGACTCCATTTTGGCAGTTAAACAAGTTTGGTTGTGTATCAAAGTCTTTATATGACACTGGATGGTATACTGAATATTCTTGTTCAAGCGCAAAGGGTAAAATGATCAGACATAATGAAGTTATCCAAATCGAAGGATCAAATAAAAAGCTGTCAACCCGGCTATTTTAAGCAGGATTGACAGCGGCATATTTCTCTTTATTTTATTTCAGGACAACATCAAAGGCGTTGTAGAAGTAGAAGCGGCTCATCAGGGTCTGGTGCAGTTCGCCGGAAATACTGTAATACAGATTGTTTTCAGAAGGATTGGTGCCATAGCTGAAATCGTCAGTATCGGCCACCATGGCGGAGATCAGGGCGGCGTTCACATCGTACATCATGTCGCGTTTGCCGCCGCAGGCTGCGTAGATGAAGAAGTTATCCTTATAGTCCGCCTGGGCATTCAGGGCGTCTTTCAGCATCTGGATTTGTTCTTCCACAGGCATTTCCAGGCTCATTTCGTCCGCGGCGCTGATGTTGGCGGAGAAGGGCATGTACCACTTGGCCACGTCCAGGTTATGGAAGAACTGATGCCAGCAGGCGTAGCAGCCCCGGGAGAAACCGGCGAAAGCGCGATGGTCGCGGGAGGCGATGAAGCCCGCTTCATCCGCGGTTTCGGCGTAGGTACGGTAGGCGCTTTCCACGGCGGGCATGATGTCATTGCGCATTTCCTTGGTGGAGAAGGCTTCCATGTCGATGGCGCGGGCTTCGTAATCGTAATAGTAGGTGGGGAATACCATGATGAAGGGCGCGGTGACGCCCACTTCGATCATGTTGTCCAGGGCGTTCTTGGCCTTTTCGTCGCCAATGAAGCTGTCCTGGGTTTCGTTGGTGCCGTGAAGGAAGTAGATCACGTTGTATCGTTCGGTGCCGTTCTCATCGTAGCCGTAGGGCAGGTACACGTTCACCCAACCAGGCTGCTCCGCACCGTAGGCGGTGGTGGTGTAGTCCAGGCGTACCACGGTACCGGGCTGTTCGGAGACTGCATCGTAGAACTTGTTGTCGTACTTCTTGAACACGGTCTCCGCACCGATCACGTCGTCGGTGGTGATGACCTTTTTGTCCTCGGGCTTTTCCCGGCCTTCCGCCAGAGCGGGAATGGCGCACAGAACCAGTACCAGCGCGCACAGCAGAGCAATGAACTTTTTCATGAGTTGAGCTCCTTTCTTGTATTGCAAAATAATCGTTCCGGACAGTGAACGGAGAGACAAGGGCTTATGCAGCCCTCGTGCACCTGCACCAGGAGATTTCATCTCCTGGACCTCAATAGCGGATATTGCTTGAATTGGAAATAAAACTTGGCTCCCGCTGATGCTGGGAAGAACAAGGAAGATTGAATTGATGCCATTGTGCTTCTGGCCCGGCGGCGAAGCCGCCACCCCGGATGCAAAGCATCCGGGGAAAGCCAGGGAATCATCCGCAGGGGAAAGTTTACTTTTCCCCTCGGATGTTCCCGGGCTTTCTTGGGCCAGAAGCCCTCAAACTTTCCGTCACCACAGCGCGGCAGGCGGAGCTTGTCTGTTTCATCCAACTACGTTATTTTGCCAGTTGCGGGTCCAGGGCGGTCACCGCCCTGGCGCAGGTCTGGGGGCGCGCAGCCCCCAGCGTTACCCCTTGTTGGCTTACTGTCAAGTTATTTGTTTATACTGCCTGCTTCTTGGCCTTCTTGCTGTCCAGGATGGCGATGACCAGGAACAGGACAGCCAACGCGCCGGTGCCGATCTGACCGTAGGTGATGGCGTCCTGCCACCAGCCGTGCACTTCTTCCACGATGGTGTTGAAGCCCATGCCGTTCATGGCGTTGGAGTTAGCCACGGTGTAGAGGATGTGCTTGGTGGCTTCCCGCATGGCGGTGACCACCTGGGGATCGTCGGAATAGGTCTTGAGCTTATCGGTCCACTTGGAGGCGTCGTTGCAGTCCCAGCCGTCCCCGCCCGCCAGCAGGCCCTGGATCACGTCCATGAAGGCGTTGTTGTTGGAGAAGTCGGTCAGGGCAAAGCCGGGCATGCCGAACTCGCCACGCAGGATGTTGGTGATCAGGTTGTAATCGCCGCCGGCCCAGGTCGCGCCCAGGCGGTTGAAGGAGGTCATCACGCAGTAGGCGTTGGCGTCGGCGATGGGATATTCAAAGGCCTGGAGGTAGATTTCGCGGGCGGCCTGCTCGTTGGTCCACACGCAGATGCCGTCGCGGCCCGTTTCCTGATCGTTGAAGGCGAAGTGCTTGTTGTACACATACACGCCCTTGCTCTGGATCCCGGCGGTTTCGGCGGCGCAGGTCTTGCCGGAAATGAAGGGGTCTTCGGAATAGTATTCAAAATTGCGGCCGGAATAGGGGGTGCGGTGGATATTGGCCCCGGGGCCGTAGATGCCGGAGTAGGCCTTGCGGTTGGCCATCAGGCAGTCGTTGCCCATGGAGCGGCCCACGGCTTCGGCAATGGCGGGGTCAAAGGACGCGGCCATCACGTCTTCGCTGGTGTAGCTGGTGGAGGAGGAGCCGCCGGTCAGGGTGGCGGTGATGCCCTGGGGGCCGTTTTCATCCTTGGTGGCGGGCTTGCCCACGCTCTTCACCGCGGCGGTGGCATGGTAGGTCTGGCCGATCAGCTTGCTCATTTCATTGAACTTCACCTGATCCATCAGGTCATCCCAGGTGTAGGTCTGGCCGTTTTGCAGGGTGATGGAGCCGTCCAGGGGCACGCCGATGAAGTGGGCCAGGGTCAGCTCGCCCTCCTTGCCCATGGTGGGCATGGTGCCCTTCTTTTCCGAATCGATGATGGTGTTCAGGGCCTTTACCAGTTCGTCGTTGGCGGCCATCTGCACGGCGGCCTTGTAGGTGTTGTTGGAAAGGTCGGCCTTGGGCATGGTGCCCGCCCAGTCGGCGCGGGTCAGGTACTTGATATCGTTGCTGGTATCGGCGTCGAACTTGTTCAGGTCGCCGTGATCCAGCTGGTTGGTGATGGCCGCGCCGGTGCGGGCAGTGGCATAGGTGGTGTTATCTTGCTTGGCCTGCTTGTAGACTACGGCCAGGTCGGCCCGGCCTTCGCCCACCATTTTGGAAGTGTCCACAGCGCCGTTGAGCGTATCGTTCTGAGCGGCCTTCTGCATCAGGATGTTGTTCAGGGCTTCATGCGCGCCGTTGCCGGTGGCGAAGTAATAGCTGCCTTCATCCACGATGTAGGTTTTCGCGCCGTTGGCGTCATAGGCACGCATTTCGGACTTCGCTACGGACACGTTGGCGGTCACGGTCTTGCCCGCGGGCACGTCGATCTTGGTGTAGCCCACCAGCTCCACGGCAGCCTTTTCGATGCCGTTCTGCCTGTCATAGGCGGTGTAGGGGCTCTGCATGTAGATCAGCACCGCTTCCCGGGCGTCCCGGTCAGAGGGGTTGGTCACGTCCACGGTGAAGTCAAACTTGTCGCCGTTCTCCTTCATGTTCAGCTTGCCGTAGGAAAGATTGCTGTAATTCAGGCCATAGCCGAAGGGGAAGGCCACGGTTTTGGCATAATCGTAATCGCCCACGTTCTGGTTGCCCAGCACCACGTCCTCATAGCGGGTTTCATAGTAGCGGTAGCCGATGTAGATGCCTTCCTGATAGACCACATAATATTCGTTGTTGGTCTTGGAGAAGGCCAGGCCCTTTTCCGCCGCGTTGGTGTAGGAGGTCACGTAGGCGTTCTGCACGGCGGGAGAGGTGGTGTTATCGTAGCAGTAGGTGTCCACCAGGCGGCCCGAAGGATTGATCTTGCCGTTCAGCAGGTCGCCGATGGCGCGGATGCCGCTCTGGCCCACTTCGCCCACCCACAGGCAGGCGTCGATGCCGAAGTCCTCGCCGCACACGGCGGGCTCGATCACGTCCAGCTCCACGGCGTTGGCGGTGTTCAGCAGCAGCACGATCTTCTTTACGGAACCGGCGGCTTTCAGCTCAGCCAGCTTGCGCAGGATGTCCTTTTCCTCAGCGCTGATGGAGAGCATGTTGCCGTTGGCGTCGCTGGCGCCCACCACGGGCAGGTCCTTGCCTTCGCCGCAGACGCGGCCAATGACCATGATGGCGGCGTCGCCGTACTGGGCGACGGAATCCCATTCCGCGGTGGAGAAGGCGCTCAGGGGCGCTTCATTGACGGCGAATTCTTCGTTCTTGAAGATGTAGTTGTTCAGGGAACCGCCGGCGTCCTTGAGGCCGTAATTCTTGCCAGCGCCTTCCCGGTAGAAGTTCCACAGGGTGGGGTTCACGGTGAAGCCGTCCTGCTCCAGTGCGTCCTTCAGGGTCTGGGCCTTATCGGTTTTCATCCCGCCGGAGCCTGTGCCGCCATAGACGAACCGGGCGGAGGAGGTGCCCAGCAAACTCACCTTTTCATTGCCGGACAGGGGCAGGGCGTTGTTCCGATTCAGCAGCAGCACAGCGCCGTTGGCCACCACGGATTCGCACACCAGGTCGGCGGCCTTGGCCTGCTCTTCGCTGTTTTCATAGTCGGATACGAAGCGGGGCGGCAGATCCTCCGCCGCGTCGCCCACCACGGTGCTGCCCTCGATGCCCAGCACCATGTTGATGATGGCGGTGTAGTTATTTGCGATGGGCCCGCCGATCATGAGGAACGCGAACAGGAACGCGAATACGCCGCAGAGGATCTTCCATACCAGCTTGCCCTTGGGCTTATTGTTCTTGGCCATTGTAACACTCCTTTTGTCGTTAAAGCGCAGCAAGCGGAATCTTCTTTGAGAAAAGCAAAATATCGCTTATCGTAAGCCGGAGGGTGGAGCCCCCAAAAAGGCCGCCGCACTTTTCGCACGGCGGCCCAAGGAATTCAGGTCAGGCAAACGGGATTATTCGGTGATGTTGAACACGCCGATGGTGTCTTCCACGTTGGAGCAGGCAACGATCTTGTTTTCCAGGGTCACGTCGTCCAGATCCTCGCGCAGGTCTTCCACGGTGATCACGGTGCCGGTGATGTCATGGTTGGCAACGAAGTCGGCAGCGCCGTCGTCAGTGCCGTCGGGGAAAGCGATTTCGTCCATTTCCTCGGTCCAGTTGAAGGTGTCCAGCACCATGGCGTAGCCCAGCACGTTGCGGCCATGGCCCTTGCCGTGCTGTTCGAAGTAGATGCCGTCCAGAGTGTCCAGGGTGATGTCAAAGTGGCAGGCTTCGTCGTCAGCGGATTCGGCCATGGAGTAGGTGCCGGAGTATACGATCAGCTTGTTGGCCTTCAGGCCGGGGTCGGTGGTGCCGAAAGCGTATTCACGGTAGTACAGTTCATAGTTGGTGTCGTCGCGCAGCACCAGGCTGATGTCGCGGGTCCAGTACCAGCCCACCGCGTCAATGAAGTTGACTTCGCTCAGGTTATAGGTGCTCTTGATGGGTTCGGCGGAAGCGATGCTCATCATGGACAGGGCCAGGATCAGGGCAGCCAGCAGGGCAACGATCTTTTTCATGGGGAATCCTCCTTCATTATCTCAACCTGCCTTGGCAGGTCGTCTTTGCGGGAATAATGTACCAAATGGGGCGTTCCGTTACAAGGCGTACATCGTAACTGATGGTTTTTACATCGTAATTGCGTTATTGAAATAATCCGTCCAGGAACGCGTTATACAGATAATAACGGCTGGTCAGGTCCTGGTGGATGTTGTCGGACAGGCAATAGAAGAAATTGTTTTCTCCGCGGTTCGGCCCATAGCTGAAATGGGAATCGGCCGCCAGGGTCCGTGCCAGGGCGTTGCAGTTTTCAAAGGCCAGGTCCTCCGCGCCGCCGCAGGCCATGTAGATGTAGAAGGGTTCTTCGGTTTTTTCAACTGCGGCAACCACAGCTTCCGTGTCCTGCATGGGGCCGGAGAAGGGAAGGAAAGAAGCGCTTACGTCCAGCATAGAAGGGAACAGCGCCCAGGTGGTCATGCTGCCCATGGAGAAGCCGCAGATGGCGCGATGATCCCGGGACGCTTGGAAG
>JAUNMW010000407.1 GCA_030537395.1 Clostridia bacterium
GCGCAGCCCCCAGCGTACCCCTTAGTCGGGACTAACTAAGTAATTTAAAGGGCGCTTAAAACAAGGATCTCCGCTTTCTCAGTTCGGCACAGCAGAGCACACATAAATAATGTCGCTCTGCTCCCGTTCGGATTCCTTGTAGTTGGAATCGTAATACCTGCCGTGGAAGAACATGATGCAGGAGTTGCCGCCGTCCACGCAATAGGCGGTTTCCACGCCCAGGGTGATCATGAACTGGCCCATCTGATCGGTGGTAACGCCCTTGGACACGGCGTTGCGGCCCTCGGCCTCCACAAACACATATTCCAGCGGCCCCATCTGGGCAATCACCATGCGGGGCGAGGGCAGGCAGCTGTCAAACAGGCCCCGGTCCGTGCCGTCGTCCCGCTCGCTGTAGGATTTGGGAATCGGCAGGAATTCCCCGTTTTTTACCAGGGCTGGGCCGAAAGTGAACGCATTGATGATGGTGTGTCCCGCGGACAGGAAATCCATCATTTCCTGGGTGCGTTCCTCATTGGCCAGGAAAACGTGCAAATCCCCCGCCTCATCGATCACCAGCACATCCTTGCGGTGGTTCAAATCGTACCGAAAGGGGACCCCCTGACGATAAATCAGGCCGTCCTTGCGCTGGGTATAGAAATCCCCGTTGATGGCCACCACCGCGTTCAAAGAACGGCTCATGGCTCCGGGCATTTTCGTAACCACTTCGTTGGGCGCACCCGCCACGGCGGTGCGCAGCTGCGTGGGGCTGGCTACCTTGATCCAGGCAATATCATAGCGAACGCCGTCAATGTCCCGTTTTTCCATGCGGACGGACAGGCTTGCGTCCTCATACGTATCCTGGGTATAGTTTTCTTCAGGGGCCTTATAGCCGCCGGAAAAATCAACGGGCAGGCTGTATTCGTTTCCCTCTGCCAAAGCGGGGACAATCATGCAAAAGCAAAGCAAAAGCAGCAGCAGTTTTTTCATTCATCCGCCCTCAGTAAGCCCCGCCGCCGTTTTCCACGGCATTCAGGGGCTGATCGGACAGCGTGCCGTTTTCCAGCCGGGCTTTGGCTTCTTCCATGATTTTTACCGTAGCGGATACGCCGCAGCGCACAGCCCCCGCGTTCCGGCAGGCCAGCACCATATCCAGCGTGCGGATGCCGCCGGAGGCCTTCACGCACACCTTTTGGCTTACGCTTTCCCGCATCAGCTTCACATCCGCCACCGTGGCCCCGGCGCTGCCGTAGCCCGTGGAGGTTTTCACAAAGTCCGCTCCCGCCGCTTCGCTCAGGCGGCAGGCCAGCTTTTTTTGCTCATCGCTCAGATAGCAGGTTTCCAGAATGACTTTCAAAAGCGCGTTCCGGGCATGGGCGGCCTGGGCCAGCGCCGCGATTTCATCCTGCACATAGCTTTCGTCTCCATGAAGCAGTCTGCCGATGTTCAGCACCATATCCAGCTCCCGGCAGCCGTCGTCCAGGGCTCGTTCCGCTTCGTACACTTTGACGGCGGTGTGATGGGCCCCATGAGGAAAGCCGATCACCGTGCAGGGCTTTACATCGCTGCCGGACAGCAGCTTCACCACCAGCGGCATGTCCCCCGGCCGGGCGCAAACGGTGGCCGTATCGTATTGCAGGGCAATATCACAGCCCTTGCGGATATCATCCTCCGTCAGGAAGGGCTGAAGCGTGGAATGATCCAGGGTTTTCGCAATGTCACGCAGGGTG
>JAUNMW010000408.1 GCA_030537395.1 Clostridia bacterium
GAGCATTTGCCTTACAAGCAAAGGGTCACAGGTTCGAGCCCTGTTGTTCCCACCAAAACACGGCCCGGTAGTTCAGTCGGTTTAGAATGCCAGCCTGTCACGCTGGAGGTCGAGGGTTCGAGCCCCTTCCGGGTCGCCATATTTGCCTTGGTAGCTCAGTCGGTAGAGCATGTGACTGAAAATCACAGTGTCGGTGGTTCGATTCCGCCCCAAGGCACCTCTAAGGATGCGGTAGTAGCTCAGTTGGTAGAGCGCCACCTTGCCAAGGTGGAGGTCGCGAGTCCGAGCCTCGTCTACCGCTCCATTTTATTCGGCGCCATAGCCAAGTGGTAAGGCGAAGGTCTGCAAAACCTTTATGCTCCGGTCCGAATCCGGATGGCGCCTCTGAAACCGGTCGGAAGACCGGTTTTTTTGTGTCGTTTTTTGTCTGAAAAGAAATCACGAAAAGCAAGGCCTGCCCTGGAAAGCAGTATTGCAAGTTTTTCCCGGGCGTGCTATCATGGAAGCGCCGTTTGAAAAAAAGCGGGGAAAGGAATGCGAAGCATGAATGTATTGCATACGGCCGTCCTGGGCATCATCCAGGGGGTGGCGGAGTTTTTGCCCATATCATCCAGCGGCCATCTGGAGGTGGCCCAGCGCCTGCTGGGGCTGCAGGCGGAATCCATGGATATGATGCTGCTTACCGTGCTGCTGCACGCGGGCACGCTGGCGGCTGTCGTGGTCGTTTTCTGGGAGGACTGGATCGGGATTTTGAAGAACCTGTTCCGCTCCCGTCTGCTGGGGCTTTTGATCGTGGCGTCGCTCCCCGCGCTGATCGTGAAGCTGGGCCTGAAAGCGGTGGATATCGACATTGACGCGGTATTCGGCGGCGGATTTTTGGGCATTGGCTTCCTGGTAACAGGCGTTTTCCTGCTGCTGGCGGAATTGTTCAGCCATCGGGGCCGGCATGCGGCGGCCAAGCGGGTAACGGTGAAAAACGCGGCGGTGATGGGCTGCTTCCAGGCTCTGGCCATGATCCCCGGCGTATCCCGCAGCGGGTCCACCACCCTGGGCGGTACGGCGACTGGCCTTACCAAGCGGGACGCCATCAAGTTTTCTTTCCTCATGAGCGCGCCCGCCGTGGTGGGCAGCCTGCTTTTGGAGGGCAAGGACGCTTATGAGCAGGGCGCTTTCGGATTCCTGACCGCCAACATCGTGCCCATCGCCGTGGGCGTGGTGCTGGCTGCTGTGATCGGGATTCTGACCGCCCGGGCCATGCTGAAAATCATCAACAAGGTATCCTTTAACTGGTTTGCGCTGTATGTGTTCCTGGTGGGAATCGCTGTGATCGTGATGCAGCTGACCGGCTTTGCCGGGTTCCCGCCCATTTCCACGCCACTTTCATGATGATACTATAATCTTTTTAAGATGTGTGCTGCAAATGGAGAAATAAGATCATATCTGCACCTCGAACAAAGGGGTTACGCTGGGGGCTGCGCGCCCCCAGACCTGCGCCAGGGCGGTGACCGCCCTGGACCCACGTCTCGCGAAGTTAGTTGGTGGGTATAGCCCAAGAAGTTCCGCGTGCTGCGCTGGGAACGGAATATAGCAAGCTTTCGGGCACAATGAAAATAGGCGAAATCGGGCGGGGGAAAGGCCGCCTAATGTTGCTTGCTTGACTCCAGGCAGCTAAAAGCTGCCTGGAGGAAACCTCGTTTGGGAAGGCGGC
>JAUNMW010000409.1 GCA_030537395.1 Clostridia bacterium
CTGATAGGAACGAATACCGAAAAAGACTGCCCGTGGGCAGTCTTTTTTGCGCGGTTATCGGTTTCACGCTGCAATTCGGAGCTTTCCTAATCCAGGCCAGACTACAACAATCGCCCAGCCATCGTAGGGGCGGCTATTAGCCGCCCGCCAGGTTGGAAAAATGAGTGCTTGGTTGAATGGTACCATGTCCGATATGGTACTTTCTTCGCCCAACCTTGCAGGTAGCCATAGGCTGGTACTGCGCGGGCGGTTGCTGCCCCTACGGTGGCGTAATCGATAAACAATAATTGTCTGTACGCCGAACAAGGCCGATATGCACCTATTCTTGAAATTAAAAAGGGGACTTCCTGTGTTGGGAAGTCCCTCCTTTTTATATTTGGAAATCATTTCTCCCACTCAAAGCCCCGGAACACCGGTTCGCCGGTGTAATGGTGGGCCTGCTTCCGGCCCCGGAGGATTTCCAGGGCACTTTCTGCCATGGCCTCCTGTTCGCATTCCCCGGGGTAAACGGTGATGGGGGCGATCCAGCCGCAGCGCTGCTTCACCCCATCCACAATATCCTGGAAGCGCACCAGGCCGCCGGTGAGCAGGATGCCGTCCACCTTGCCCTCCAGCACCGCCGCCATGGCGCCGATGGATTTGCAGATCTGGTAGATCATGGTATTCCAGATGACGGTTGCCTTCCGGTCTCCGGCTTCTACCATGGCGTGGACGGTGTCGGAATTGGAGGTGCCGAAGTGGCTCACGAAGCCGCCGGCCCGGGAGAGCATTTTCATCACTTCCTCCGTGGTGTGTCCCGCTTCCAGATAGGTCAGCACTTCCATCACCGGGATGGAGCCCAGACGGGTGGGGGTGAAGGGGCCGTCGCCGCCGGCGCCCTCGGTGCTGTCGATCATTTTGCCCTGGCAGTGGGCGGTGACGGTGATGCCGCCGTCGATGTGGCTGACGATGAAATTGCAGTCCTCATAGTTTTTGCCCATGGCTTTGGCATGGATGGCGGCGATGCCCTTCTGATTCAGCACATGGGTCTGGGCCCGGCGGTAGAGTCCGGCAATGCCGGTGGGGCGGGCGTAGTCGCACAGCTCATCCACGTTGGTGGGGTTCACGGTGTACATTTTCCCGCCGAATTCCCGGCCCAGCTCCCAGGCGATCATGACCCCCAGCTTGGCGGGATGGTCGCTGCCCCCCACACCGGCAGCGGTGTCGGCCACCAGGCGCTCGTCGATTTCCATCACGCCGGAGGGCTGGGACCAGGCGCTGCCGCCCCGACCCACAAAGGCATCGATCTCGGAGAGCTTCAGGCCGTGACGGCTCATGAAATCCTCAATAAAGGCCCGGCGCATGGGCACCTGGTCGTTGACGGTGGGATAGGACAGCAGCACCGGGGCATCGTGGAAGATGCTCTCGGTGCAGACATTCTTCTCGTTTTCAAAAAAGCTCACTTTGGTGGAGGTGGAGCCGGGGTTGATGACCAGCATTTTATATATCGTTTCCATGAAAATCTCCCTTTGAGGTATATGATTCTGCGAATGACACACAAGCTGGTTAATTGGAATTTGGCGGGCAGTGCCCGCTGACAATGCCGTACCGGGCTGGCCTGTTATCCGGGGCTCCTGGGTAAAGCCCGGTTACGCTTTTGCATGCCAAAATTGTAATTTGGCGGGCAGTGCCCGCAGACAATGGCGCACCGGGCGTGTATGT
>JAUNMW010000410.1 GCA_030537395.1 Clostridia bacterium
TGCATCTTTTTTCGCTTTTGTTATGTCATTATGAGTTTAGAAACACACTCTAGTCCCCGCAGCGCCAACAAGATCTGCTCTCTCACTCGTAGTGGGCGTACGCAGCCACCATGGCGATCCTCCGGTGCTGCTATTGACGTAAATGGAATGGCCGGTCGTTGTTTTACTGGTATAACACAGATTACTTCCATAAAGGCGTAACGTGCTGCCCATATAATCCAGGTATTGTTTTACTTCACTTATACAATTTCATTCTCATCAATAACGTGCAAGGCGCGTTCACCGCGGCGCAGTACCTGATCCGCAAGCGCCACGCCCAGCCGGGCTATCTGCGCTCGGCTTACCCCATCAGCAATTTTGAGCAGCGGGCGGACGGATTCTATAAAGCCATTCGTGCCGCCGGAATGCCCACGGCGGCTTCTCAGGCACTGCGCCTGACGCCTTCCCAGGAAGGAGCATATGAGGATATGAAGGCGCTGCTTGCCTCCGGCGAAAAGCCAGTTTCCTGTTATTTTGCCGATAACGATCTGATTGCCATTGGGGCCATGAAAGCGCTGAAGGACGCGGGTTATCACATTCCCGATGACGTATCCATCGTGGGCTTTGATGATCTGCCATCCTGCGAATATATGAGCCCGCCGCTGACAACGATCATGGTACCGAAATTTTTCATGGGTGAAACAGCCGCCGCCCGGATCATTCAATTGATCGAGGAAAAGAATCAGCAGCCCTTAAAGATCGAAGTATTTACCCAGCTTGTGCGCCGCAAAAGCGTATAGCAAAGAGCATCCGGGCTATCCGCATCGGCTGCTTTTTCATTCAATTTGTTATGCTGTATAGAGTAGTTTTCCTGTAAAAGGGATCCGCCTGCCATCCGGGAGGATCAGGCACCCTTCTGCTTTTTCCGGTAAAATGATTTCATATTGCCAACCATGGTTTTGATCTCTCTGATAGCGATATTGCACAGAGCCCATGGGCGTGATGGCGACGCCGGATAAATCGGGCAAATCGAGCAGACGTGGCCGAATGACGATCCTGCCGTTTTCCTGCCGGACGCCCGCCAGCGTGCGCATGAATTCATACAGTGGCAGGGCGCTCCAAGCGTGACATTCGCTGCGGGGATGATGGGGCTCCTCTGGGCAGGTGGTGCTGCCCCGGGAAAGGAGGCCGATCCAAGCATCCAGATCCCGGCGCATCTGCTCCTCCATCCCAGCCCTTTCCAAGGCCCGGAACCATTCATAGGATGTGGAGAAAGAACAGGGCGGGCAGTTCAAGGATGCTTGCATCGCGCGTCTGCTTTCTTCTTCATCCAGCATCCCATTGACCACCGCCCAGGCCTGGGCATGGCGGGTAAATTGCCAGCAGGCGGGGCCCTCCCGCACCATGCCCTTTTCCGGATCAAAACACAATTTTTTTACTTTAGACAGAATATCATCCCGACGCTCACGGTATTCCTCCGCCGTGCCGGGGCGGCCGGTGGCTTCATACAGCTTTGCTCCGCATTCCAGAGCATAGGCGTACATCAGGTTAATGATGGCGCTGGGGCCTTCAAAGTAGGCGGGCGATACGCCGGCGGAATCCTTCCAATCGTCCTGCCAGTCGATGAACGGCCAGAAGCCGATGGAGCCCACTAGCCCAGTTTCATCCCGCTTGCCATCGTAATAGTCCAGGATGCGGTCGATGTCCGGGCGGT
>JAUNMW010000007.1:0-7705 GCA_030537395.1 Clostridia bacterium
AACTCTAAACTCTGTTTAGTTATTTTGCCAAACTCCCTGGGCCAGGCTGCGCTTGATCATGCTCACCATTTCCTCGCTGGGCTCGATGATGATGATGCGCTTCTGGCTGTCCTTCTGGAAATAGAAATACAGCAGTTCCGCGTCCCGGTTCAAAAACCAGTTGGTGCGCTTTACGCCCTGCATGTTGATATACCGGTTGAAGGAGCCGGAGGATACCAGGCCGCAGGCTTCCACGTTGCGGATATTCATGGTGCCCAGGCTCTTGCGCTTTTTGTTGTTGTACACCTGGGCAAAGTCCATCTGGCCGTTGGTGAAGGTGTACTCATATTCGGTTTTCACCCGATCCCGGAAAATGAACATGAGGAAGGCCAGGCCGCCGAAAATGAGCATGCGCACCAGCACCAGCGCGAACGTGAGGCCGAAGCCCTCCGCGGCCAGCACGGATGTGATCGACGCGAAATCCATAAACGCCATCAGGGCGAACAGCACCATGACCACGTTGGCCACAATATATGTGACGGTTTCCATGCCCTTATTGCGCTTGGTTACGACCTCTTCCAGAAATTGATCCATCATGACAGAAACCTCCTTATTGAACGATCTAAAATCGATTGATCACAGCATCAGCACCAGGGTGATGATCGATCCAACCAACAGACCCCCCAGCACTTCCAAAGGCGAATGGCCCACCAGCTCCTTGAGCTGCTTTTCCGTGATGGGCTTGCCCTCCACCAGCATCTGCGTCAAAATCTGGTTCAGCACGGCCCCCTGCCGCCCGGTTTCCCGGCGAACGCCCATGGCGTCGTAGATCACCACCGCGGCCAGGGCGAAAGCCAGGGCAAAGGCTGTGGAGCCCACCCCCTCCTGAAACGCGATGGCCATCATCAGGGAAAACACGAACGCGCTGTGGGAGGAGGGCATGCCGCCCATGCCGAAGATGCGCCGCCAATCCAGCCGCTTATCCAGCCACAGGGTGATGAGCACCTTCAAAAACTGCGCCACGCACCAGGACAGAGCCGCGCATTTCAGCGGTCCATTGGACCATAAATCCACAAAAAACTGCATAATATCGCCTCGTTCCCTATTGTACCCGATGCAGGGTGGAAAAGGCAAGGGTTTGCAAAAATTCTGCTTTCTTTCCAAAGGGAGCCAGCGCGCCCGCGGCAGCCCGGATGTGGGCTTCCGCGTCCTTTCTGGCTTGATCCACGCCCACGCAGGCGGGCCAGGTGAGCTTTCCCTCCGCCTGATCCTTGCCCAGCGTTTTGCCCATCAGGGCGGGATCCCCCTCCAGATCCAGCAGATCATCCACGATCTGAAACGCCATGCCCAGATGATAGCCATACTCCCGGCCTGCTTCGATTTCAGTATCGGAAGCGCCGCCCAAAATCAGCCCCGCGGTGATGGGAGCGGTGAGCAGGGCGGCGGTTTTGCCCCGATGGATGGTGTTCACCAAATCCATGGTGGGCTCGGTCCCCTCCATGGTCACATCCAGCGTTTGGCCCGCCAGCATGCCGCCAACGCCCGCCGCTTTGGCAATTTCGCCCAGGGCTCGGAGGGCCCGGGGATGATTGGCCGCTGCCATGACCTCAAAGGCGTGGGTCAACAGCCCGTCCCCGGCCAAGATCGCCATGGCTTCCCCGAACACCACATGATTTGTGGGCTTGCCCCGGCGCAGGGTATCATTGTCCATGGCGGGCAGATCATCGTGAATGAGGGAATAGGCGTGGATCATTTCCAGCGCCGCGGCAAAGGGGAGCGCTTCTTCTGTATTTCCGCCCGCCAATTCACAGGCCGCCAGCAGCAGGCACCCCCGCAGGCGTTTGCCGCCGTTCAGCAGGCTGTAGCGCATGGCCTCCCGCAGCCTGTCCGGGGCCCCCGCCATGGGCAGCGCGTCCAGATAGGCTTCCAACCGCGCTTTATAAGCCGCCAACACTTCTTTATCGTTCATGGCGCGTCCTCCATGGGCTTCACCTGGCCGCCGGACAGCTCCTGCATCCGCTTTTCGGCGGCGGCCAGCTCTTCCGTCAGCTGTTTGGAAAGCTTCATGCCCTCTTCATAGGCGGTCAGCGCTTCATTCAGGGGCAGGCTGCCGCCTTCCATTTTTTTTACCAACCCTTCCAGCTCCATGAGCCGGTCCTCAAACGAGGCTTGCTTCTTGGCCAAAGGGATCCTCCTTCCGTTTTTCCAGGGTGCGCACCCGCAGCGTGCCGTCCTGGAGCAATACGGTCATTTCATCCTTTGCTTGATCGATCTGCGTCACGGCTGTTTTGCCGCTCAGCAGGATCGCGTAGCCCCGATTCAATGCCTGCCGGGGGCCCAAGGCGTTCAGTTTATCGTTTGCCGCCTGGGTCCTGGCTTTCAGCAGGGCCAGCTTCCGCTCCGTCAAGGCCTGCAATTGGTGGCCCAGCAGCTCCGCCCGGGCCTTGGCATCCCGCAGCAGCGCCGCGGGGTGCCGGGCGGCCAGGCGCTTTTCGCACAGCGCCAAGCGGGATTGCCGGGCCAGGATCATGTTTTTGCCGGCCCGCTCCATGCTTTCCTTCATTTTCTGGATGGTGGCGATTAACGCTTCCCTTTCGGGCACGCATACCTCCGCGGCCACGGAGGGGGTGGCGGCCCGCACGTCCGCCGCTAAGTCAGACAGGGTCACGTCCACCTCGTGGCCCACAGCGGACACCACCGGCACCGGGCAGGCGGCGATGGCCCGCACCACGATTTCTTCGTTGAACGCCCATAAATCTTCCAGGCTGCCGCCGCCTCGGCCCACGATGACCACGTCCACCTGGGGAAGCGAGGAAATTTCGGCGATGCCGGCGGCGATATCCTCCGCCGCGCCTTCGCCCTGCACCTGGGCCGGACGAAGAATGATCTGCATGCCGGGATAGCGGCGGCGGGTCACCGTGGCAATATCATGAATCACAGCGCCGGACCGGGAAGTGACCACGCCGATGGCCCGGGGCAGCAGGGGGAGGGGACGCTTTTTCGTAACGTCAAACAGCCCCTCCTTCATGAGTTTATTCTTCAGCGCTTCCAGCTTCAAATACAATTCGCCCACCCCGTCCCGGGTGATGGACTCGGCGTAAAACTGGTAGCTGCCCCGTTCCGGGTACAGGCCCACCGCCCCGGTGAGCACCACCTTCATGCCGTTTTCCGGGCGGAAATCCAGGCGCATGTTGTACTGCCGAAAGCACACGCACTGGATCATGCAGGTTTCGTCTTTTAATGTAAAATACCAATGACCCGAAGCATACTTTTTAAAATCACTGATTTCTCCCCGCAGGGAAAGGAAGCGCAGGGAAGGATCGCTGGCCAGGGCCCGGCGCACATAATTGTTCAGTTCGGATACCGTCAGGGTCCAGGGCATTTGCGAACCTCCCTTCTTCAAAATAAACTAAAAGAAATTGCGAAAATGGATAGATTTGAGAGTTAAGAGTTGAGATAAATAGTGTTCAGCGCAAAAATGCAATTTGGTCGACTATATCAATCTCAACTCTCAACTCTTAACTCTCAACTCTCCGTTCTTTATCCTTTTCGTTCCGCTGCCTCGATGGTGTTTTCCATCAGCATGCAGATGGTCATTTTGCCCACGCCGCCGGGCACGGGGGAAATGTACCCCGCCACCTTTTCCACGTTTTCAAAATCCACGTCGCCCACCACTTTGCCGTCCACCCGGTTGATGCCCACGTCCACCACGGCGGCTCCCGGCTTTATCATATCGGCGGTAACGAACCTGGGCTTGCCCACAGCGGCCACCAGGATGTCCGCCCGGCGGGTGTGGGCGGCTAAATCAGCCGTTCGGGAATGGCAAATGGTCACGGTGCAGTTTTCATTCAGCAGCAGCATGGCGATGGGCTTGCCCACGATGTTGCTGCGGCCGATCACCACCGCTTCCTTGCCGGAAAGGGACACGCCGCTGGCTTTCAGCATATGCAGAATGCCCTTGGGGGTGCAGGCCACCACGCCCTCCTGGCCGGTAAACAGCTTGCCCGCATTTTCGATGTGGAAGCCGTCCACGTCCTTTTCCGGGATGATCTTTTTCAGCGCTTTGGCTTCATCCAAATGCCGGGGCAGGGGAAGCTGCACCAAAATGCCGTCGATCCGGCTGTCCCGGTTCAGCCGTTCAATTTCCGCTTCCAGCGCTTCCTGGGTGGTTTCTGCGGGCAGACGCAAGGTTTCGGACAGGATGCCCAGTTCCTCGCAGGCCTTGCCCTTATTGCGCACATAAACTTGGCTGGCGGGATCGTCGCCCACCAGAATCACCGCCAGGCCCACGCTGCGGCCCGCCGCTTTTAAAGCGTCCACCCGGGTTTTGAGCATCGCCATTTGTTCCGCTGCCAGGGCTTTTCCGTCCATTAAAATTGCCATCGTTTCGTCCCTCTCTGGTTCCTCTGCCATGCGAAAAACATAAGATACAGGGAAATTTCATAGGGGCGGAGGAGATGATCCGCCCGAGAAAAGAATGATCTGTCATTGGTTGAAGTGACGGGCGGATGATATCCGCCCCTGCCAGGGCAAAACCCTTGATAGCCCTGAATTAACAGAGGTTTTCATGCTGATCTGCCAACCTTTCCAGCCCGATCAGCGCCACGCCCACGGCGTTGTCCCCGGAAAATTCGGGGCGGCCAAAGTACAGCTTCAGGCCCGTGCGGCGCTTTTCGTTCCGCTCCAGCAGCATTTTCCGCAAGAGCCCGGAGGAGGCCACGCCCCCGGCGATCAGCACGTCCCGGACGTTCGTTTTTTCCGCCGCGGCTTGCACCAGCCGCAGCACCGTGCGGCACAGCACGCCGTACACCTCGGCGGCCACGTTTTCCTTTGCTTCGCCCGCCGCGATCATGCGCATCAATTGAGCTTCCGCGCCGGACAGATGGCACTGTAGGCCGTCCTTTTCAAAGCTGACGGGCACCCGGTTCTGATTCTGTCCCCTTAGGGCCATATCTTCCAGATAAGGTCCCGCCGGGAAGGGCAGGCCCAGCTTCACGCCCACCCGGTCCACCAACTGCCCCGCGTGCAGATCGGAAGACGTGCCGATGGGGGAAAGGGACTCCCCCTCCATGAGCAGCGTATCCGTGGTGCCGCCAGACAGGTGCAGGGCCACGAAACGATCGGCGGCCAGGCCGGTGCCGTATTTGGCGGCGGCGATATGGCCCCGCTGGTGGGTGGTGGTAAAAAAGGGAACACCCAGCGCCGCGGCGATGGCCCGGCCCTGGGATACGCCCACTTGAAAAACGGGCATGTAGGAATCCTCCCCGTCCCGGGGAGCAGTGGACGCGCACACGCAGTCGATGGGCGGATGGGGCGCGTGAAGCAGCGGCACGATCACCTGGGAAATCTGCCTTACATGCGCAAAAACGGCCTCGCTTTGGCGAAGGCCGCGTTCTCCCGCAGGCACCGGCAGCAGCCGCCTTTCCTGACGGGGACTTTCATCCGTCCCGCACAGGGCGGCAGAGGTGGTGTAGCAGCTGGTATCCAGCCCCAGGGCCAGCATCAGGCGTTTTCCCCTTCCTTTGCGTCCCGTTCGGACAGCAGCGTGGAAAGCACGCCGTTCACAAACTTGGCCGCCGTGGGGGAATCGAACCGTTGGGCCAGGGCCACCGCTTCATTGATGATCACCGCGTCGGGGGTCTCCCGGGCGAAGCACAATTCATAAGCGGCTACCCGCAAAACCGCCAGATCCACCTTGGCGATACGGTCCAGCGTCCAGCCTTTCAGGCATTTTTCAATGGTGGCGTCCAGCTCCTCCGCGTGCTCCTCCACGCCTGCGAGCAGGGCGTCGATATACGCCTGATCATCTTCCTCGGGGGCAAACTCAATCAGGCCGCGCAGCGTTTCTTCGCCGCCCTCGCCGCCCAGCATATTTTCAAATACCATCTGCACGGCCGCACTCCGCGCTGATTTACGAGCCATGGGCTTCTCCGTCCTTTGTAAATTGATGAAATGCCATCATTCCTGATCGGCGTTTTCTTCGTCCTGGGAGGCAATCGGCGTTTCTTTGGCCTCTTCCGCAGGGGTTTCCCCGGCTTCCGGGGCTTCTTCGTCCGCATCGGACGCTCCCGTGGCCTTTCGCACCGCCCTGATGATTTCGGGGTCCTGCTCCCGGTAAGGCACCGGGTTTCTATCGGGCACCAGGCGGTTGATCAGGTTTTTCAGCCATTGCTTTTTATCCTTCACCCCGCCCAGGAACGCGCCCAGCAGCATGATCAGCGCCACCAGTACCGTGTTCCAGAACCCGAAGGCAAGGAACAAAAGCGCGAGCACCATGGCGGCTGCGGCGAAGAACACGGCGCATTCCGGGGTGCCGATTTTGCATGCGTTTTCAAAAAAGCCGGAAGGCTTCTTTTCACTCAAGGCTGGGTTCCTCCGTTTCATGCTTTTCTTCTTCCGGTTCGGGAAGGATTTCATCGTCACCGGGAATCAATTCCTGCACAGCGTCCTTTACTTCGTTCAGCGCTTCCTCCGCATCGTTTGCCGCGTCCTGCGCGATATCCTGCAGGGGCTGTTCTTCGGCCAGCTGTTCCGCGGCATCCTCAATGGTTTCCGCGGCTTCCTGCACGGCTTCTTCCGCCGACGGTTCAGCGGGGATTTCTTCTTCGGCGGGCGTTCCTTCTTCTTCCGCCGGGGCTTCGGCTTCCGGTTCCGGCTCGGCTGGCGCTTCGGGCTCGGCCTTGGGGGGCTCGGGCACGATGGCGGGCTGATCCGGCTTGCCGAACAGGCGCTGATGCAGCGGCGCTTTCTTTTCCTTCGGCTCTTTGACGGAAACGCGCTCCTGCGCGGCTTCTTCGTCCTTTATTTCTTCCATCACTTCGGGTTCATCCTGGGTGGATTCCACAGACACCCGCACTTCCTTGACCTCGATGCCGGAGGAGGCCACCAGATACTGCTTGATCTGCTTTTGCAGGGAGGCCACGGCCAGGGGAATGGAAATATTGTTGGCCAGGGAAATATTCAGGTCCACCACCACGCCCTCGCGGCCGTTGATGATTTCCATCCTCTCCAGATGGATTTCCTCGTGCAGATCGACGCACTTTTGAACCAGGTTTTCAATGGCTTTCACGGCGATGCGCAATTCTCCGCTGTCCGTGCGCTGCACCACGAATTCCTTGTGTTTGGCGGAATAGCGGTGGGGGACGGAAATCACATAAGCGCCGTACGCCATCAGCAGGGCCCCGGCCGCGATGCACACGATTTTCACCCACAGGGGAACGTTTTCAGCAAACACGCCGGTAAACTGCAATCCGGTAACGATCAGGGCCGCGCCTGTCAGAATGGCCAGCACAGCGCCCAGAAAAAGAAGGATCCGATCCAAAAGCTTGATTTTCATGCTGCTTGCTCCTTTTCTGCTCATCCGTTAGATCAGCGCGGAAATACCTTCCGCCTTCCGCGCGGCGTTTCAGGATGAGGCTCAGGCGCGCTTCCGGCCCCCCAGGGGCGGACGCTTGGCGGGTTTCTTTCCGCTTTCTTCTTTGACGGTTTCTTCCGTGCTTGCCGCCGCTTCCTCCGCCGCGGCCTCGGGCGTGCCTTCCAGCTGTGCTTCCTCCGTCAGGGTTTCGGCGTCAAAATCCTTTTCCTCGGCCAGGGCTTCGTCCTGAGCCGTTTCATCTGCGGGCTGTTCGGGGGGCTTGGGTTCTTCCGCAGGGGCGGGGGCAGGCTCTGCCGCGGTGGCGGCGGGCGCTTCCAGCACCGGGTTCTTGGAGGCTTCCAGGCTGTTTAA
>JAUNMW010000007.1:7715-13164 GCA_030537395.1 Clostridia bacterium
ATTGGCTTTCTTTTCTTTTTCAAAGCTGACGCCCTGCACGTGCACGTCCACCCGCACCACATGCAGCCCGGTCAGGCTTTCCAGGGCCTTGCGCACATTTTCCTGCACTTCGGCGGAAACCTTCTGGATGGGCTTGCCGTATTCCACGATGATGTACAGATCCACCGCTGCTTCCTGGCTTCCCACTTCCACCTTGACGCCCCGGGTGATGTTCTTGTTGCGGCTGAGCATTTCGCCGATCCCGCCGCTGACGCTCATGCCCGCGATGCCGTCGATTTCGTTGGCGGCCACGCCTGCGATGGTAGCGATCACTTCATTGGCATAAGTAATGGTACCGCCGTTTTCCAAATCCACGTCCACTTTGACGGGGAGGTTTTCTTTTTTTTGTGTTTTCTGCGCCATGCAAAAGCACCTCCTTACAGGGATAATCCAGTATAGCAGATTTTTGGTGATTTGGCAACAAAATTAAACGGAGAGTTCATACTTCAGACAAATAAAACAGAGAGTTCAGAGTACAGAGAACAGAGCACAGATTTATTTTGTCGGAATTATGGATCGGGTTCATTGATGATCATTTTATTATCTGAACTCTGTGCTCTGAACTCTGTACTCCTTCGTGCTGTCAAGCGAGGGGGAAGCGGCCAATGACAAATTCCGAATGCTTACGGGGTGATCCGGTTGGGTCCCCGGAACAGGAACATGACTTCCTTGATGCTGATGCCAAGCAGCAGCATGGTAAGCCTGTCCACGCCCAGGCCGAAGCCGCCGTGGGGCGGGCAGCCGTAGCGGAAGAAGTCCATGTAGAATTTCACGTCCTCGCCCAGGCCCTTTTCATCGGCCTGCTTGCGAAGCTGTTCGTAGCGGTGCTCGCGCTGGGCGCCGGTGGTGATTTCGGTGCCGCGCCAGATCAGGTCGTAGCCCAGAGGCATACCGTGCTCATCCCGCATATGATAGAATGCGCGCTTTTCGGGGCCGTAATCCGTCACGAACAGGAATTCATGGCCGAATTTGTCCATGCTCAGCTTGGCGCACAGATGCTCGGCGTCGGTGGTCAGATCGTTCTTTTCGCTGTCGTCCACCTTGTAGCCGTAGCGTTCTTCCAGCTCCTTGTACACGTCGGCCAGCTTCATTTCGGGGAAGGGCAGGGTGGGCACGATGGTGTCCAGGCCGTACAGCTCCTTGATCTGATCCCCGTATTTTTCCTTGACATTCTTCAGGGCATATTGCAGCAATTCCGCTTCGAAGGCCATCACATCCCGGAAGGAGGTGATATAGCTCATTTCCACGTCGAAGCCGGTGAATTCAGTGGCGTGCTTGTTGGTGAAGCTCTTTTCCGCGCGGAACACGGGGCCCACCTCGAAGATGCGGTCAAAGCCCGCGGCCATGGCCATCTGCTTGTAGAACTGGGGGCTCTGGGAAAGGTACGCCTTCCGGTCGAAGTATTTGAGCTCGAACACGTCGGAGCCGCTTTCGCTGGCCGCGCCGATCAGCTTGGGGGTATGGATTTCCATGAATTGATGATTCAAGCAGTATTTGCGCATAGAGTTAACCAATTCGGTCTGGGCCTTGAAAATCAAGGTATTCTTGTCGCTGCGCAGGTCCACCCAGCGGTAGTCCATGCGGCTGTCGATAGCGGCGTCCTTGGTCAGCGGCAGGGGCTCGGCTACGGACAGGATTTCCATTTTCTCGGGCAGCATTTCCTTGCCGCCCATCTTCACGTATTCATTTTCCACCACGGGGCCAATGCAGGTGACGACAGATTCCACGGTCAGCTGGCCCACGATGGCGGCCAGGTCCGGGTGCTTTTCCTTTTCGATGGTCACCTGCAGCCGTCCGCTGTGATCCCGGATCACCAGGAAGGCCATGGCGCGCTTATCACGTATGTTTTCAACAAAACCTTGGATTTTAAAACGTCGATTTGGTCTGTTCTTGTCACAGACAATCTTAGCTATGAGTTTTCGTTCCATGTTCATGTGAATCGACTCCTTTTATTTTATTAATATTACTATCAATTGCTGAGCCAGTCAAAACTATCAGTGTAGATATAGTTTAAACTGTTTTCTTTGCAATACGCTTCAGCATAACTATCGCGAACAACAGTAAGAGTAAGATTTGTACATTTATAAAACGCATCTGTTCCAATATATTCTACATTTTCTGGAATGGTAAGAGCAGTCAAGAATTCGCATAGTTCAAAAGCACAATCCCCTATAGAAATGATATTATCTGGTATTGTAATGCTATTTAACTTTTTACAGTTAAAAAACGCCATTTCTCCAATGTTCGTTACACCATCAGGAATGAAAATATTGGTTAGGCCTTTACAATTAACAAATGCATAATCTCCAATAGTTAGTACACTATTAGCAATTAGAACATCAGTTAAGTTATCACAAGAAGCAAAAGAACTATCACCTATAGAGAGAGTTCCTTGAGGTATATTATATGATAAAGCAGAATTTGATATTGGATAATATAAGAGCCGTTTTTCTGGTTTGTAGAACAGAACTCCATCAATGAGTTCTAATGTTGGATGCATGGATGATACTTGAATTTTTTCCAATTTAGCACAGTTTTTAAAAGGATTAGCCCCAAGAGATGTTAAACTATCAGGAATGCTGATGCTGGTTATATTGGTACAACCGCTAAAAACGTAATTACCTATTGTGGTTATACTTTTAGGAATACTAATGCTAAGCACACTATCACACTCAGCAAAAGCGTAATCTCCAATTGTGGTTACACTGTCAGGAATAACTATTGAAAGTAGGCTATGACATCCACTAAAAACAGCTTTTCCAATTGTGGTTAAACTATCAGGAATATCTATTGAAGATAGTTTTTGGCATCCTTGAAAAGCATAATCACCAATAGAAACAACACTATCAGGTATATTAAGATTTTCGATTCTCTCACATGAAGAGAATGCTCTATATCCGATTTCCTTAACAGTATCTGGAATTATTATTGAGGAAAGATTATTACATTCGAAAAAAGCATAATTACCAATTGATAGGATTCCCTCCGGAATGGAATATATTGACGATAATTTTGTTTGAGGATAAAAGATTAGTCTTTTTTCTGGTTTATAGAATAATACCCCATCAATAACAGCCAATGTAGGATGATCGGGAGCTACAACAATTTGAGATAGATTTTCACAAAAGAGAAAAGGATTTGAATCAAGTTTTGATACGCTTCCTAAAAAAGTAACGCTCTTTAGACTTGAACATCTATGGAAAGCACTTTCCTCTATATTTGTAATATTCTCAGGTATTGTAATATTTGTAATAGGCTGAAAAGAAAAAGCTTCTTTACCAATAGCAGTGACTTTTCTGCCTTCTATAATATTTGGAATAATAAGATTCTTTTCGATACCCTTATATCGAAATATCTTTAATGTTCCATCAGGCAAAATACTAGCACTATAATCTTTTGTATATACATTTTCAGCTGATGAACAAAAACAGAATGGAAAAATAAAAATTAATATACAAATGCAGACTATTTCTTTCCTCATAATAAATTATCCTCCTATATTCGACTGAATATACTTAGAAATGCCAAGAATTGCCGTTTCCAACGGGATTTCCTTTTCTTCCTTGGTTTCCATGTTGCGAAGCTTCACCACGCCCCGCTCGTATTCGTCGCCGCCCACGATGACCACGTACTTGGCCCCGATCTTATCGGCGAATTTGAACTGCGCTTTCAGGCTGCGGCCCGCCAAATCGCTGTCGGCTTTCACATTCAGCTTCCGCAGGGCCTGGGCCAGGGTGAAGGCGGGAATCTTCATTTCATTGCCCAGGTTGGCCACGTACACGTCGGTGGTGGAGGGCATGGGGGGCAGCAGGTTCTGGTTGCGCAGTTCGATCAGAATGCGTTCCGCGCCGATGCCGAAGCCCGCGGCGGGGGTGGCGGGGCCGCCCAGCTGCTCCACCAATCCGTCGTACCGTCCGCCGCCGCACAGGGCCAGGCCTTCGCGCCCGCTCTGCATGATGATTTCAAACACCGTTTTGGTGTAGTAATCCAGGCCGCGCACGATGTGGGGATCGATGGAGAAGGGGATGCTCTGGGCGGTCAACAGCGCCTGAAGCTGGGTGAAGTGCTCCTTGCACTCATCGCACAGGCAGTCTAAGATCACCGGGGCGTCCTTCACGATGGCCTTGCATTTTTCTTCCTTGCAGTCCAAAATGCGCAGGGGGTTCTTTTCAAACCGGCTCTGGCAGGTTTCGCACATTTCGTGGATGCGCTCGCCCAGGTAGTTTTTCAGCGCTTCATGGTACTTGGGCCGGCAGTTGGGGCAGCCGATGGAATTGATGTGCACCGTCAGGTTTTTAAGCCCTAAACCGGTCAAAAAGCCGAACAGGGTGGAAATCAATTCCGCTTCCACGGTGGGTTCCTTGCCGCCGAAGCATTCCATACCGAACTGGTGATGCTCCCGCAGCCGCCCGCTTTGGGGGTTCTCATAGCGGAAAATAGGCGCGTTCAAATAATACACCTTGCAGGGCAGCGCTTCCTGGAACAGATGATTTTCAATGAAAGCGCGCACGGCCCCGGCGGTGCCCTCGGGCTTCAGGGTGATGGACCGGTCGCCCTTGTCCTTAAAGGTATACATTTCCTTCTGCACGATGTCCGTGGTGTCGCCCACGCCGCGCAGAAACAGTTCCGTATGCTCAAAAACGGGGGTGCGGATTTCCCGGTAGCCCGCCTTGGCGGCGGCTTCCCGTTCCTTCTGTTCGATCCATTGCCACAGGTAGGCGTCCTGGGGCAGCATATCCCGGGTGCCCTTGGGTGCTTGCGTCAGCATAGAGAATAACCTCCTTAAAAAAATACGCCCATGCCTTGCGCATGGGACGAAGAAAACTTCGCGGTGCCACCCTGCTTGCGCTCTGGACTGGAGTTTTCTGGGGGAAACCTCTCTTTGGAGGCCAAAGAGAGGTTTCCCCCAGGCCCCCTTCCGAGAAAGCCGTAGGAAAGGCTTTATACCCCTCCTGACTTCCAGAAAGAAAATCTTCCAGTTTACGCCGCTTTTGCCCGATAACGCGGGGATGCGCCCGGAGAATCCGGGAAGGCTCGGGGGTGTCTCCCATGCCGCCGCGGCGCGCGTTTTTCAGCCTGGAACGCGCTCTCTTTGCCCGCGGAAAAGCACGGCTTTTCCCGTCATGGCCCGTAATCTGTATTATAAAAGGAAATTACTTTTCTGTCAATGAAGAAAAACAAAAAGTATGCTATTTCTTGGGAAAGTAATGTTCAGGATACGTTTTCATGCTTCCCAAACGTTTGGATACAGCTTGCGTATGCCTTCTCTTCGCGCAATCAAGACCGTAGGGGCGGATATTATCCGCCCCTACCACTGGTACCATTATTTCTGGTGGGATATGTTCAAGTTATTTGGTATAACAATATCGTACATCTCACAGGGTACAGCCTGTACAGCAATTCAATTTGC
>JAUNMW010000007.1:13174-46031 GCA_030537395.1 Clostridia bacterium
ACTCTTAAAAACTTCCTCCTGCTTTACAGGTCATTTGGAAAGCGGTATAATCAATTCACAAAGCGAAAGGCGGTGGTTCAAGTGCCCTGGTACTGGATATTGGCGATCATTGCGGCCATCGTGGGGCCCTTCAACACCGCGCTGGCGTACAGCAAAATGCTGAAACGAAAGAAAAGGATGCAGCAAAAGGCTGCGGAGGAAGCGGGGAAACAGGATGATTCAGGACATTTATCCTGATAAATTGGACAATCATTTTGAAAACTGCGCCCCGTCCGGGGAGGACTTTGGCCTCTGCTTCCGGGCGGGAAAGCTGCTGGCTAGGATAAACGAAAAGAACGTCCTGTTTCCGCTGCATCGGGATTTTTCCAAACCGGAGCGAGCCGTTTATTTGTTTACGGTCACCAACCGGCGGTATTTTCTGGTTTTCCAAGCGGAGGGAACCCCCGCAGGCTTTGATTGGTACACGCCGCAGGAGCTTCGGCAAAGAGAACGGCAGGGCAATACGGATTTATTTATCGTATACACCGCTTATCATCTGTGGCAGTGGTACCAAACCAGCCGGTTCTGCGGGGCCTGCGGACAAGAAACGATCTTTGATGAAAAGGAGCGGGCCAAGGTATGCCCCGCCTGCGGCAACCGCATTTATCCCCGCATCAATCCCGCGGTGATCGTGGGCGTGACGAATGGGGATTCTCTGCTGCTTACCCGCTACCGTACCGGCTATGCCCACAACGCCCTGGTGGCCGGGTTTACGGAAATCGGGGAAACCATGGAAGAAACCGTGCGGCGGGAGGTCATGGAGGAAGTGGGCCTGCGGGTGAAGAACATTCGTTATTACAAATCCCAGCCCTGGGGCGTGGCCGCCGATATTCTCATGGGCTTTTACTGCGACGCGGACGGGGACCCTGCGATCCATATGGATCATACAGAGCTGAAATACGCCGAGTGGGTGCGCCGCCCTGACATCGTGCTCCAGCCTACGGACGACAGCCTGACCAACGAAATGATGAAAATGTTCAGAGACGGAATAATTCGATAAAAAAGCGCCGCCGCTCCATCCTTCAATGGCGCGGCGGCCTATATTGTTTCGGATTCGTCTTGCTGGGAAAGGGGTTCTGTGAAAAACCGCTCTTGGGGCTTCCAAGAGCGGCTTTTTCAGCAATTTTTCAATCAGCCGTTGACACCGGGTCAAACAGCGTGCAGCCCGTTTGCTTAAAATAAGCGATCCGGTCCAGGATATCCTGCGAGGTCACGTCAAAGTATTTCGCCAGGCAAGCCACGCAGAAGAAAGTACGGGCGCCCCGATTGATCAGCTTTTTCGTGATGGCGATTTCATCCCGAGACAGGAGCGCGCCGCAGGAAGCACAGCACTCCATTACGCTTTTACCAGTTTGGCCAGCAGCACCCGGCAGGCGTGGCTTTCCAGCTTGATATGGAAATAATCCTGGTGCGCGCCCAAATCCTCGCCGGTGATAGCATCAGTTAGATGCAGGGCATATCCGCTGCCGTAGGGCAGGCCCGCGTCGGCAAAGATAAAGGGAATATCGGCGGATTTAGGCGCAAAATTGAAGTAACCAACCGCGAATTCATGATCGCTCATATGCTTGAACAGAGTCAGCCCGGAATCGGGGTAATCACGCCACCAAGTGCCCGTTTCGGGATCGTAATCGTTGTTGATCACCCGGCCGTAGTAAACGACCTGCGGCACGCGGCCCTCCGCGTCCTGATTGATGCGCAAAAGCCCTTTATTCAGCACCAATTGCTCGGCGAAGGGCTTCATATTTCTTACGTCGCCGCCCAGCATCAGCGGGGCTCCCAGCATGCACCACAGGGCAAATTGGGTCTGGTAATCCATATCGGTGCAGGCCTGGCCCAGGGCCACGTTGCCCTTGCCGTACATGCCCACGGTGAGCATATCGATGTCGTTGTAGCAGCTGGGGCCGCTCATGCAGAATTTGTCCAGCTGGCTGCGGGCGATTTTGGAGAAGGAATTGAAATTATCCTGAATATCGCCGGTGGAGCGGTACATGTGCACGCCCAGGGATTTCATCCATTTCCAGGGTTCGTCCGTGCCCCAGTTGCAGGCGGCGAACAGAATATCCCGCCCCGTTACCTTCAGGGCCATGGACATGGTGGCGTACCGGGTTTTGCCGTCGGCGCTGGCGGGGAAATTGCAGAAATCGTATTTCAGATAATCCACGCCCCAGTCCGCGAAGGTTTGGGCGTCCACGAATTCATGATCGAAGGATGATGGGTAGCCGGCGCAGGTTTGCACCCCCGCGCAGGAATACATGCCGAACTTGAAGCCCAGGGAATGCACATAGTCCGCCAGGTCCTTCATGCCGTGGGGGAATTTTTCCGGGTCCGGCACCAGGCGACCGTTTTCGTCCCGCTGCTTCAGGCTCCAGCAGTCGTCGATCACAATGTATTCATACCCGGCGTCCAGATAGCCTTTTTCCTTCATGATCCGGGCCGTTTCCCGGATCAGTTCATCGGAAATGTTGCTGCCAAAGGTGTTCCAGCTGTTCCATCCCATGGGAGGGGTGAGCAGGTTCATAGGGGATTCTCCTTTCGTTGAATGAGCGCTTTCCATCAATGAGAGAGTTGAGAGTTAAGAGTTGAGATTTATATAGTTGTTTTCTCTTTCTTACTGTGAGTCCGGCAAATGAAATGTATCAACAAAATATATCTCAACTCTTAACTCTTAACCCTCAACTCCTTTTCATGCTTATAAGGCGCTAATTCTGATAAAAAGCGCCTGGAAAAAGCCTTGCGGTTTTTTTCAGGCGCGATGAAGCATCTTACCGGATCAGGGTGATATTGCGGAATACGCTGACCAGCGTGTTGGCGACGGTGGACATGGTTTTGATGAAGATATCCAAAGCCACGCCGACCACGTCCTTGCGGGTGTCGCCCACGGTGTCGCCGGTGACGGCGGCCTTATGGGCAGCGGAGCCCTTGCCATAGCCCTTGAGCGCGCCGGATTCGATATACTTTTTGGCGTTGTCGAAAGCGCCGCCGCTGTTGCCCATGAACAGGGCGCGGGGGATGGCCACGATGGTAGCGCCGATGAGCAGGCCGCCCACGAAATCCACGCCAAAGACAAAGCCGCCGATAACGGGGATCACCATGGCCAGGATGGAGGGCACCAGCATCTTTTTCAGGGCCTGCTTGGCGGCCAGTTCGATCATCCGGTTGTAGTCCGGGGTCTTTTTGCCGGCCAGCACTTCGGGGGTCAATTGCTTGTCGCCCTCGTCGGCCATCAGCTTGGCGGATTCGATGGTGTTGTCCGTCAGCATGGCGGAGAAGTATTCCACCAGCGCGCCGCCGATGATGGCGCCGGCAACCACCACGAAGGAGGCGATGTTCAGGGTCATTTCAGAAGAATAGTTGCCCACGTAAGACACGATCAGGGACACGGTGGCAAACGCGGCGCTGCCGATGGCAAAGCCCTTGCCCACGGCGGCGGTGGTGTTGCCCACGGCGTCCAGCTTATCGGTGATCACGCGCACATTGGCGTCCAGATGGCAGCTTTCGGCCAGGCCGCCCGCGTTGTCGGCGATGGGACCGAAGGCGTCAATGGACACGGTAGCGCCAACGAAGGCCAGCATGCCCAGGGCGGCGGTGGCGACGCCATAAATGCCAGCCAGCTTGCCGGACACGAACAGCGCGATACCGATGACCACTACTGGCAGCAGCACGGAGCGGGAACCCACGGCGTCGCCCTTGGTGACCACGAAGGCTTCCCCTTCGGGAGCCATTTCGGCCAGGGTGCGGGTGGGCTTATATTCGGTGGAGGTGTAATACTCGGTGATGGAGCCGATGGCTACGCCGCTGAGGATGCCCAGCACGGTGCAGATCCAGGGGGAGGCCCAACCGGCAGCCCAGCCGTATTCATTCTTGAGCACACCGGCGTCCACGCCCGCGAAGCAGACGGCCGCCGCGCCAAAACCCAGCACCAGGGTCAGGCCCGCGGAAATCCAGGTAGCCAGGTTCAGTTCCCGGGAGGGATTGTCGCCCATCTTTTTCCGGTCAGCGTAGAACAGGCCCAGCAGGCAGGAAAGCAGGCCCGCGCCTGCCAGGATCACAGGGAAGGAAATGGTGCCGTTGAATACCTTTTCCAGCACGTCCTTGGCTTCGGTGAACTTGCCTTCATAGGTCTGGAACAGGATCACGGCGATCATCAGGGTGGCGGAAATGGTAGCCACGAAGGATTCCAGCAGGTCCGAGCAGTTGCCGGCGATGTCGTTCACATTGTCGCCGATAAAGTCCGCGATCACGTTGGGCACGCGGCTGTCGTCCTCGGGCAGGTCGTTGCGGACTTTCGCCAGAATGTCGGCGGAAATGTCCGCGGCCTTGGTGTAGTTGCCGCCGGCCACGCGGTTGAACATGGCCACCAGGGAGCAGCCCAGAGAATAAGTGGAAATGCGCATGATGGTGGGGTTCACGCCCTGCAGGGAGGTGAGAATGCCGCCGCCTTCAATGTCATGCCGCACATTGCCGAAAATGATCAGGATCGCCACCAGGCCAAGCAATCCCAACGCCTGAACGCTGAGACCGGAAATGCTGCCGCCGCACAGCGCCACTTTCACGGTTTCGCCGATGGACAGGCTTTCCTTGGCCTTGTTGGCGGTGCGCACGTTGGCGTAGGTGGCGCTGCGCATGCCAACCACGCAGGCGCAGGAGCTCATCAGCGATCCAAAAAGGAACGTGATGCCGCTTGTTTTTTCCACAAACAGGCTGAACACGGCGGCCAGCAGGATCACCACGATAATGATGGTCCGGTATTCGGTTTTCATGAAGGTGTTCGCGCCGGAACGAATGATGCCGGCCATTTCAGCCATTTCCTGGGTGCCTTCAGGCATTTTGCGAATGCGCTGATAATTGTACACCACATAGGCGATGGCTGCGGCAATCACGCACAGAACGAGAATGTACCACACCACAGACATAGGGGACAACCTCCTATCATTCATTTCGCTGCGGAAAGCCGGTGATACCGGCCTCTGCGGGGATGCCCTATTATAATATTTTGGATCGCGCCGCGTCAATAACCTGATGAAATTTGTTGAAAAAGCTTTCCCGCATCGGGTGGATAAAAGCAATCGGCAGACAGTGTTTTTTTATTGACAATCCCTGGCGATAACTTTCGCAACGGCACATTCATACGGCGCGTACAGGCCATCCGTGCCTTCCCTGTTCAGATTGGATAGGGCTGGTTTTTCACAGGAGAAGGGCAGGGCAATTGGCTGTTCGTTTTCAAAATTGCAGATGACCGCCCATTTTTCCCCTTTCAGGGAACGGGTAAAGATCATGTATGGATCATCGGGGGAGGAAAGAACCTGCAAATCGCCGTCCAGGAAAACGTCGTTTTCCCGGCGCAGCTGCAGCAGCGCCCGATAAAACCGATAGACGGAGCGGTCGGCAGCCAGATCGTTTTTCACGTTGATTTCCTGATAACGGGTGTGAAGGGCGATCCAGGGCTTGCCGGTAGAAAAGCCGCCATTTTCACTGTCATCCCATTCCATGGGGTGGCGGGCGTTGTCCCGGCTGCCGAAATTGATCCTTTTCAGCGCTTCTTCCGCGGGCATGGTTTCGCAGAATTCCCGGTAGGTATTGATGGTTTCAATATCGTTGAAACAATCGATACTGTCGTAATGGGCGGCGGCTCTGCCGATTTCCTGGCCCTGATAGATGAAGGGGACCCCCTTAAGCAAATACACCATGGCGGCCATGCAGGTGGCGGATTCATAGCGCTTTTCCCGGTCGTTGGCGATGCGGGAAATCATGGGCGGCTGGTCGTGATTATCGGTGAACAGGCTGTGCAGAAGATCGTATTTCTCTGTTTCCCGCTGCCAATGGAGCAGATGATCCCGCAGGGTCTTTAAAGTGTCCGGCTTGGGCGTGAATTTATCATACCGCCCGCATTTTTCAATGTGATCAAACTGGAACAGGGTGCTCAGTTCACCCCGCTCAGCGGCGCAATGGCGGACCATTTCATCGATGTCCTTGACCCAGCATTCTCCGACGGTAAACAGCTTTTTCCCGTTTTCTCGGCCAAATAGTTCGTGGATGAATTCGTGCAGGCGGGGCCCGAAACTATTTTTCCCCGCTCCCAAATCCTTGGAAATCATGTCGATCACGTCCACCCGGAATCCATCCACGCCCTTTTCGATCCAGAAATCCACGATTTCCTTCATAGCCTTTACCACGGCGGGGTTATCCCAATTCAGATCCGCCTGGCTGACGGCGAAGGAATGCAGGTAGTATTGGCCCCGCACGGGATCGTATTCCCAAGCGCTGCCCCGGAAAACGGATTTCCAGTCGTTGGGCTTTTCATCAAACCAATAGTAAAAATCGCTGTAGGGATTATCCTTGCCCTTCCGGGATTCCTGGAACCAGCGATGGGAAGTGGACGTGTGGTTGGGCACCAGATCCATGATCAGCTTCATGCCCCGGGCATGAAGGGCGTCGATTAAAGCCTCCATATCCGCCATGGTGCCGAATTCATCCATGATATCCCGATAATCCGAAATGTCGTAGCCGTTATCGTCGTTGGGGCTTTTGTAGCAGGGACAGAGCCAGATGGCGTTGATCCCCAAATCCTTCAGATAGTCCAGTTTTTGGATAATGCCCTGTAAATCCCCGATGCCGTCCCCGTTGCTGTCCATAAAACTCCGGGGATAAATCTGATAGATCACCCAGCGCAGATCATCCTGATATTTTGTACAAAGCATAAGGGCTTCCTCCTTCGTTTCGATCGGCATGTCCAGTGATGTTTTTTAGACATCCCGCGTCAATTTCTTCCCAATCCGTGCCGTTTTCAGTCCTTTGTGATAAGTTCTCCATTTTTTTACGAAAACCCTTCATGAAAAAAGGAGAGTCTCTTCCATCTTGCCGATTTCAGGGACTCTCCCATGGGCCGGACCTGATTTTACAGCAGCGTGATTTCCCTGGCCACCCCCTGGTTGCCCCGGCCCGTTACATACTGCATGGTGCCGCCGGGCAGGGCGCTTTCAAAATTGAAATGCACGTGGCCCGCCAGCACGGCCTTGATGCGCTTTTCCCGGTACGCCACAAATTGCACGGTGATCTCGTTGGGGCGCTGGGTAACGGCCAGGTATTCCGGGTAGATCATCAGATGCTCTTCGTCGCAGCCCATCAGGTACGCGGAGCCGTCCTTCCAGTATTCCACGCTGCGTTCAAACAGCTTTTGCTCAAACAGCGGGGCGTGAACGAACAGGATCACCGGCAGCCCCTTTTCCACCTCCATCCGCAGGCGCTTGAGCTGCCAGGGCTCCACCGTGTGATAGGCGTCGTCGATGCCCACGAAGTTCACGCCGCCCACTGCGCGGGAGGTAAAGAACATGTTCACGCCCAATTGATCCAGCCCCCGGGTCCAGTAGCTGTTCATGCGGTACACATTGTCCTCGTGTCCCCGCCCGATATAGTATTCATGATTGCCCGCGACGTACAGGATTTTGGGATTTTTCAGCACTTCCCGGGCAAATTCAATATTGGCCCTGGATACGAAATCGAACAGATCCCCCGTATGCACCAGGAGATCGCAGTTTTCCTCCGCGTAAGCGATTTGTTCGTTCAGGTTTTCCAATATTTCCTTCACCTTGGGGGCTTTCCGAGTGGCGATGGATTGCATGGGCTCCCCGTCCCGCTCGTCGCAAAGGGGCACGTGGCTGTCCGTCACGTGCAGCACCTTCACGGGCTTTTCAAGGCCGATCTCGATGACCGTCTTTTCAATGCTGAGCATGTTATTCTCTTTTGCCCTGTTTTTCGTTGAAGAAGCCGACCCGTTATCCCTTGAGAGACCCCAGCATTACGCCCTTGGCGAAGAAGCGCTTGATAAAGGGATACAGGATCAGTACCGGCACGGTGGAAACGATGATCAGCGAGAATTTGAGCAGATCCGCCATACCGAGCTTCGCGGCAAGCGTTTCGTCGTCCGCAATGGATTCCATATTCACGGAATTCATGACCAGAATTTCGCGCAGCTTCACCTGCAGCGGCATTTTGTTGGTATCCGTCAGATAAATAAACGCGTCCTGATAGGCGTTCCAATGCCCCACGGCATAATACAGCGTGAGCACCGCGAGCACCGACGTGGACAGGGGCAGTACCATCTTGAACAGATACCGGAAGTCGTCGCAGCCGTCGATTTCGGCTGCCTCATACAGCTCGTAGGGGATATTCACGAAGAAGGTGCGGCAGATGATCATGTTGGTCACGCTGATCGCGCCGGGAAGCATCATGGCCCAGCGGTTATTGAGCAGATGCAGGTTCTTCATCTGGATATACATGGGGATCATGCCGCCGCTGAACAGCATGGTGAATGTGAACAGGAAGGTGAAGAAGGCTTTCCCGGGCAAATTCCTTCTGCTCAGGGGATAGGCCGCGATAACCGTCATAATCAGATTGATGGCGGTGCCCAGCAGCGTGTAATAGATCGTGTTCGCGTAAGCGGTCCAGATGCCCCGGTAATGAATGACCGCATCATAACCTTCCAGGGACAGATCCACAGGCCAGATGAACACCTTGCCCGCCGCAACGGCGTTCGGGGCCGAAAAGGAAGACGCCAGCACATTCAGCAGCGGGATCAGCACCAGCAGCATAAACACCGTGACCGTGATATAGACGATGGCGTAAAAAATCCTGTCCCTGCCGGTGACACGGATCGCCGTATTTTTTTTGCTCCAGACAGGCGATTTTGCTTGTTTCATCATTCCGCATCCCTCCTTACCAAAGGCTGGTATCGCTGACCTTGCGGGAAACGAAGTTTACCAGGGTGATCAGCGCCAGATTGATCACGGAATTAAACAGACTGATGGCTGTGGAATAGGAATAATCGGAGCTGCCTGTCAGGCCCTGTTTATATACATAAGTCGCGATCACCTCGCTGGCTTTGAGGTTCATATTGTTCTGCATCAGGTAAACCTTGTCAAAGCCGATGCCCATGATGTGACCGCAGCGAAGAATCAAAGTAATCGTGATAGTAGGAATGATGCCCGGCAAATCCACGTGCAGCAAACGCTGAAAGCGTGTGGCTCCGTCGATCAGCGCCGCCTCGTGCAGCTCAAGATCCACCGCGGCCAGCGCCGCGGTATAGATGACCGTATCCCAGCCGAGGCCCTGCCAGATGCCGCTCCAGACATACAGATGCGGAAACGCCGCCGCGGAGCTGAACAAGCTGGGCACATCCTTGGAGCCGGTGAAAAGGGTATACAATCGGGCGAACACGCCGATGCGGCTGTCAAACACCTGCATGAGAATGCCCACCATGACCACGGTGGAGATGAAATGCGGCATGTACGCCACATTTTCGATGAAGGAACGGTAATGCTTGGACCGCATGGCATTGAGCATGAGCGCGAAGATGATGGGCAGCGGAAATCCGGCGAGCAGCGAATAAATGCTCAATCTGAGCGTATTGCCGATCACCCGCTCGAACATATAGGAATTAAAAAACTTATCAAAGTTTTTCAGGCCCACCCATTGGCTGCCCCAGATGCCGTCCCTTGCCTTGAACTTCTTGAAGGCGATCTGAATGCCCAGCATGGGGACATATTTGAACAGAATCAGATAAACAAGCGGCAGCAGCAGAAGAAGATACAGCTGCCAGTACCGTTTGAGAATCCACGCTATATTTTTTTTGTGCCGCAGATCATGCGCGCTGAGCACGTTTGTCTGTTTCATCATTTTCGATCACCTTTTTCAACGGCCCCGGCGCCAAGAGGCACCGGGGCTGTTTGGAATGGAGTCTTACTTGTACATACGGTCGTATACGCCCTGAGCGCACTCAATGAAGCCCTTGTAATTCATGCCTTCCAGTGTGTTCAGATATTCGTCCCAGTCATCCTCCAGGCTCATATCCCCGGTGATGAACAGGGTCTTGCACTCGTCCACATAGGTTTGCAGGCTGGTGCGGATTTCATTGAATTCGTCGAGCTCATCCTCGTTGTAGATCAGGCGCGGCACATACTCGCCTGCTTTGGGCAGATGCTCCATGTACTTCACCACAGCGTGGGGCACCTTGTGGCTCCAGTTGGTGGCGTCGCCGTCGTCCCATTCACCCTGGTCCACATCCAGCGCGAAGATGGGGGCGTTCTTCTGCCAGTGGCTGTTCTGTTCCATGTTCCAGATCACGTGAAGCTGATAATACCGGGACGGGAAGCCGGCATATTTGGAGGGCTCGGAGGGATCGGGACGGGACCAGTCGACGCCTTCCACGCCGAAGCGGTTCAGAATGAATTCTTCTTCGGTGGGGTCGAACATGAAGATACCGATGCTGGTGGCCAGATCTACCAATTCATCCGGGCAGTCCTTGGTGACGAACCAGTGAGGCTGAGCATAGCTTCCGTTGAGGCGCGCATAGCTCACGCCCTCGGGACCAGTCAGGGGCTCAAGGCCTTCATAATTCTTCCAGGCGGTGTTGGATTGGTCAATCAGAGAAATGGAGCTGTTGAAGAAACCGGCGCAGATGAGCGGATCCTCCTGCAGGGCCAGCGCCTTCTGCGTGGAACGCTCCAGAATAAAGGAATCCTTATAGATGATGCCTTCCTGATACAGCTTACGCAGGTAGGTCAGGCCTTCCTTCCATTCGTCCTTATCGTAAGCGACGTCGAGCACGCCGTCAGTGAGGGTGAAGTGATCCTCGCCATCGTCATAGATGAAGGCGCCCATGAAGTACTCAACCAGGTCGGCCTGGCCGCTGCCGGCACGGCCGATGAGGCCCAGAGATTCGGGATGGTTTTCCTGAACCTTCTTCATGACCTCGTAGAACTCATCCGTGGTCTTGGGCGTGCCCATGCCGGTCTCGTCGATCCAGGTCTGGTTGATCCACAGCTTGTTCTGCACGTTGGAGTGCAGTTCTCTCTGATATTCGGGGATGGCGTAGATTTCGCCGTCCGGGCAGGTGATGTATTTGAAGATGCCCGGCACCTTCTTCTCGGCTTCAACCAGGTTGGAATTGAATTCCGGGTTGCTGTAGTATTCGGTCAGCGGACGGAGCGCGCCGGTCTGGGCATACTGCCAGGTGGTCTCCAGGGTCAGCCGGTAGTTGATCACATAGGGCAGCGTTTCGCCGGAGTTGATCATCATGGCCAGCTTTTCGTCCGCGCCGGAAGCGGGAAGATAGACAAAGTCCAGATTGCAGTTCAATTGTTCTTCCAGATGCTTGGTGTACGCGTTGGTTTCGATGTCGATGATGCCGCTGTCGACATTCATCAGGATGGTGATGGTGGGCTTTTCCGCTTCGGCAACGGCCGTGCAGAGAATCCCCAGCGCCATTACCATCGCAAGGAGCAGAGCGACAACTTTCTTCATGATATAGTCCTCCTATTTATTTATTTTTATACCGGACACCGCCGGTATATGGTACGAGGGGAATTCAACAAGCTCATATTATTTATAATATCACTTCCTGATCAGAAATGCAGCAATTATTTTCAATCATTCATATTCTTTCATGTTTTTCCATTTTTCCTATTTTTCCGCTTGCTGGCAGCCGAGGGCGTTTTACCTCTTGATCATGTTCTTTTTCCTTCAGCCCAATGGACTCGGCTGGCTGAACACAAAAGGATTGCTCCACGCCCCGTCATCCGTTGTTTTCAAACCACCACTTGGTAAAGGCCGCGGCGTAGTTGGTTTTGAAGCCCAGCGCGCCGGTACGGCACATTTCCTCCCACCAGCGCGGATAGTCGCCCAGATTTGAAAGCACCTGCGTTCCCCGGTCGTTCAAATACTTCACGTCATCCGCCGTATACTTTTGATCGTTGAGTCCCACCTCAAACAAATCCAGGTCCCGGATGTAATCTTTCATTTCCGGGGTCAGCCAACGGATATTGGCCCCCAGCCGGATCCCCTGGGGCTTTCCCTGAAGGCGGCAGGTATGCTGCATATCGTCAATGATGTCCCGGTGGCCGGAGAACAGGATGTAATGCTCCCGGTTTTCAGAGGCGTCCAGGATTTCCAGCATCTTGGGCATCATGCCAGGCACGCAGAATTCCACCTCCACGGTGATTTTGCGCTCCTGCCGGGACAGCCACGCGTCAAAATCCTGAAAACGCATCAGACGGGCCATGCGGGGCTCGGTTTGATAAGCCGCTTCATAGTCTCCCAGCAGCCGCCAGGGAACGGTGGCCAGGCTTTCGTTTTCCGCAAAGGACGGCGCATCCTCGGGCAGCAGATGCAGCGCGTAGGGAAGCTCGATTTGGCTCAGTTCCTCCCAGGTCATATCCTCCAAATGGCGGATGCAGTACCGGGTAGGATGGCCGCAGGTAAGGCGGGCAAAATGGCTGTCGTGACAGACCACGATTTCCCCGTCCCGGGACAAACGGATATCCAATTCGATGCCCTCATAGCCTTCGTCCACCGCTGCCTGGAAAGCCCCTTCCGTGTTTTCCGGCGCTTTCTGCGCTACGCCCCGGTGGGCAAACCGCATGGGGCCATTGTATGCTTTCATCATATTCTGCATCTGTATCTTCCCCTCGTTTTATGAGATCGCCTGGTTTTCATGGAGGATGTTCCCCGTGGCTGGGCCTGGAAAGGCAAGCTTCAAAAATCGTATTTCATGCCGTCATAGGCCACGGTGATCCCATATTGTTTCATTTCTTCGCTGTACATATCGTGCGGAGGCACCCAATGGGGCGACATATGGGAAAGCACAAGATTCGGCTTCTCTTTCCACAGGCCCCTCTCGTTGAAATATTGCAGCATCCGGAAGTTTTTCGCTCTGTTCTGATGCTTCTCGTATTCCGTGATCATGTTTCCGAAGGTACATTCCAGCACCACGAGATCAAAGCGGAAGGTATCGATGATATCCAGCGATTCCCGTTCATACCCTCCGCAATCCAGGGCATAGAGCATCGTTTTTCCTTTTCGCTCGATGATATAGTTCAGCGTTTCTCCGGGCTCCGCATGGATGGAGGCCACCGCAGTTACGGTCATATCCGGCAGGCGGATCACGTCGCCGTGAGAAATGCTGTGAAGCCGCATCCGGTGGCTGCTTTCCAATTGCTCAAGATCGTCTCCCACAATACCGCAAATTCTGTTCAGTGCGCTCTGATGCCCGTAAACGTCCAGCATCGGAAGCGGAGAATGGGTCGGGCCCCGCTCATTGATCATGTCGCTCACGGTTCTTTCCAGCGACGGATCAATTTTTTCTCCATTTAAATTTGGCCCGCGCCGCCAGTTGAAGTGCTGGGGATAAAGATGATCCGAATGCTTATGCGTGATAAACAAATAAGGCGCTTTCGTGATATCGACCTGATACCGGAGCGCGGAATCAAAAATATGATGCGAATAATCCAAAATCACGGTATCATCCAGCACCGCGCAGCTGTTTTGCCTGATGTTTTTTCCGCCATGGATTCTTGCGTACTCGCAGTAGGGGCAATGACACCATAGACTGGGATAGTCCTCCCCCGCGCTTGTGCCTAAAAAAGTGATCTGCATCTTTCATCCTCTTTTCGTAATTTTCCGCACCCCGGATCAAGGATGCGATTTGCGGAAATACAAGCAATGCTGCTGCTTTCGGGATGAATAAGCGCTGTTCCTTTGCACAGGACCAAATTCGACGCATGAACTTTTAGGAATACGATACGATCAATCCGGCTGTTTTCTTTCAATGAATAATACTGCCGTGCATTTGCACGTTTTTCCTTTATATTTATTATAGAATATACATGACGAAAAATCAATAGAATTCTGAAATTAACGCCAAACATTTTGTATAAAATAATTTTGTATTTTAGTTTGCAATTATGCTATATTGTTATGCACGAATATGCACGTTTTAAACGCTGCATAAGAGGCCAGGAAGAAGGAAGAACGGACGCATAAAGAATGATGAATCATAGCCCCTGCGGGATCGGGCCGCCTGCTCAGCGATAGCCATATGATTTTTCTAAAAAAACGCCTGGATAGTCCTGCTGAAAAAGCTATCCAGGCGCTTATTCTTTTGCTTGTATGGGGCTTTCTTCAATCCGCAATTCAACCTTGGCAGTAGTAATTCTGCGCGTTATTCATCAGGTGCCGGTCAGTCAGGAAGCAGCCCAGGAGCAGCAGGGCGGCGATGATAGCAAAGTAGATGGGCAGGCTTACATTCCAGGTAAAGAGGAAATAGGTCAGCACGCCCAGAGCGATCAGGATGCCCCAGCCCATAAACAGGCCGATGGCGGAAGAAAAATTCTGCTTCATGGCCTCCTGCTCGGTGACCCAGTCCAGCTTGGGGTGCTTCACATCCCGGGACAGGGACAGGCAGCAGGTGAGATACGTGTACAGCGCGCAGAGGATGAAGGCCAGGAAAGCCTGGAGGGTGTAAGCAGGGAAGAGGACGCAAAGCAGGATAGCGGCAGCCAGCACACCCGCAATGGACATGATATAGCCCACCGTCAGTTTGGAGCGGATGATGGTGACGGCAGATACCGGCAGGGAATTCATGATGTCGTGGCCCCGGCCCTCCCGGGAAACGGAGGTGGACAGGGCGGGATTCATGCCGGCGATATACGCCATGACCGCGGCCATGATGGGAACCAGCAATGCGGGGTTGATGGTGCTCATGAGCATTTCCAGGCTTTCGCCTTCACCCGCCGCCCTGCCGAAGGCCATGTACATCATCACGACCATGAACACAGGCATGAAAACGACAGGCAGGCTGTTGGTGGCGTAGGAGGGCACCCGCAGGATCTGCCGCCATTCCCGGAGGCACAGGGCCTTGAAGGCGGAGCTGCCGGAGAAGGAAGCGTTTTTCGTGCCGCCTTTTTTCCGGGTCTCCACAGGCGTTTCCCCTTGCAGCATGGACAGCTTCTGGTACACAAATCCAATGGCCCACACGGCCAGCACCGCGGCCAGGGCGCACACGGCCAGGAACAAAAGCAGCAGCTTCCAATCGCCCAGCATCCCCTTGGCGGCCCAGGCAGCGGGCGGGAACATGCTGGTCATGGCTTCCACCCGGGCAGTGTTGCTCTCCATGATCCGGGCCAGGAAATCATCGGCTTCGCCGCTGCCGGTCATGCTGCCCATATTGAAGGCCAGGAACATATAGGCCCCGATGAACACGATGCCGCTGATGGTGGCGATCTTGTCCCGATGCTTCCAAAGGGAGGACAGACGGATGAGCAGCGTGGATACGAAGGATACGATCACAATGGGCAGCACAGGCGCGCACAGGGCCGCCACCAGCGCCCGCAGATAGAACAGGGCGTCCACATGCACCTTGATGCCGTACAGGATGGAAGCGGGCAGGATGATCAGCAGGCTGAAGCCCACTTCGCTGATCCATACCTGGGTCAGTTTGGCGGAAAGCACCGTGCGGGGCTTGACGGGCAGTGCGGCAATGAACGCGCCGTCCCTTCCAAAGTACAGGGAGCTCATGATAAAGAAGAAGGAAACTACCAGCGTGCCCAGCATGGACATGGTCACCGCCATGCTCAGCAGCAAATCGGGCATGCCGATTTTTATGAGGAAATTCAGGATGGCGTTTTCCGCGAAAATCAGGAACCCGCCCAGATAGCCGAAAGCCACAATGTAGGCAATGATCATGCCGATGGTGCGGCCCCGTTTTTCGGTCAGCTGTGTTTTCAGGTTCTGAGGCTTCAAATCGGCATACCGGGAAAGCAGCTGCAGCTTCAGCAGCGCGAAAAAGCTTTTCATACCTCCTCGCCTCCGTCGTCCGTCAGCTCCAGGAACAGTTCTTCCAGGCTGGCTCCCACTTCGCCGGAGCGCAGCTCTTCCAACGTGCCCTGCGCCGCCAATTTGCCGTGGGCCACCACGCCGATACGGGTGCACAGCTTTTCCGCCACCTCCAGCACGTGGGTGGAGAAGAATACCGTGTTGCCGGCCTGGCAGTGGCGAATCATTTCTTCCTTCAAAAGATGCGCCGCACGGGGGTCCAGGCCGCCCAGGGGTTCATCCAGAATCCAGATGGGCGGATTGTGAATCAGCGCGCCGATGACCACCAGCTTCTGCTTCATGCCCTTGGAATAGGAGCGAATCTGATTGTTGATCGCGTCCTCCAGGGAGAAAATGCTCAGGTACTTTTCAATGTGCGCCTTCCGCTGCTGGGCGCTCACCTGGTAAATATCCGCCATAAAATTCAGGTATTCCATGCCGCTGAGCCGATCGTAGAGGTCGTTGCCGTCCGGCACGAAGCCGATCAGCCGCTGTGCCTGAAGGCGCTCGGAATCCATCCGGTGACCCGCCATGGTGATGTCGCCGGAATCGGGCCGCAATATGCCCGTCATCATTTTGATGGTGGTGGTTTTGCCCGCGCCGTTGGGCCCGATGAAGCCGTACAGCTCGCCGCCCTCAATGTGCAGAGTCAAATCGTCCACGGCCTTTTTGTTGTTCTTGGCGTAGGTTTTGGTAATATGCTGTAAATCAATCATGACAAATCCCTCCTTTATGGATGGGCCTATCATAGCAGGCTGGAAAAGAAAAGGCAAGGGGATTTGCACCAAAGATACATTTTTGCGTTCCAAATGACAAAGAATGCGAAAGAATGAGATGATGCTGATAAAGAAAAGCATTGCCGGAAGATACGCTTTCAAACGCTTCCTCCGGCAATGCAAGCTTATATTGAATACACTTATGTGGAATGAAAATTTACCTCTTGTAAGTTATTGTTCTTTGATCCTTTCGATGCAGCTCGTTCTGATCCACACTGCAGCTCCATCCACTTCGATCTGGGCGTAGCCGTTTTGGGTTCTCGCCAAAGGAAATGCTTCTCCAATGAACAAATTGCATACAGCCCGCGCGTTGGCGTTTGGCTCAGCATAGGCGAAGCAGTTGACTGTGATGCGGGCAAGACTTCCGTCCCCGCCGGGCGTGCCGTAGGTGTAGGGAACCCGGGGAGAGGTGCCGGTGATACGGATATAGCCGGTATCCTCCCCCGCCTGCACGTGCAGCCAATCCTCGGAAAGGCCCATGACGGTGACCTGGACCCCATTGGGCAGCAGGCGGATCACCGCGCTGTCGGTGGATTGCCCGGCCCGCAGGTTCAGGCCGGTGCCGGACGGATTATCGATGGTCACGACGGGCTGGGCGGATACGATTTGATTTGCCGCTTCTTGGAAAGCGAGATATTTTGCCTCCATGTACCCTTCCGTGTTTCCGATGCGCACATGCGCCCATTCCGCGCCGTCCTTGTTATCAGGCAGCACCACGGCCACCGTGCCGTTGTAGTATTTCCCCAGGGAATCGGCACTGCCATAGGCATTTTTACGAAGATGCAGCCGTTCCTTGGCATCGGGATTGTTTACAACTGCCGTGTTGTAACCGGCATAATGCCAATGGCTATCGGATGCCGCAAGGGGCTGCGTGTTCTGCCTGGCCGTGGCGTTCAGCGTGATCACCATCATTTCATCGGCTTTTTGGCCGGTGGCCGCGTGAATGGGGCACAGGCCGATGACGGCGGTATTGGTGGGAAGGGACGCGGCCAGCGTAAACACGGTGCGCCAGCCGGAGGCGGCGGGATCCAGCGCGGCGGAGGGCAGGGAGGATACTGGCACATGATTGGCGTACACCTGATAGCCGGTGATCTTATCGGCGTTCAGGCTGCTCCAGGCGGTGGGGCCGTCCACCGTGACGGTGATGTTGGCGGTGACGCCGTACAGCAGGGTCATTTCCGCTTTGGCGGTATAATCCTTCCCCAGGTAGGACGCGGAAAAGGCTTGCTCATGGGTGGCTCTGGAGACAGCGGACGCGGGCACGAAGCCCCGCACGGCCTGGCCCTGGCCGATGATTTCCACATACACCCAATTGCCCATGGAAGCCAGCCACTTGACGCCGCTTTGTCCGGCGTTTACCATGCGGACGCGGGTTTGACTGTTCAGGGGGTCGTCGGTCAGGAAGGTGTTGGCGGTGATCACAGCATCCTCATAGGCGAAGGAGAGGGGCCCCACATTGGCATTCTTGGGCAGGGCGCTTTGATCGATCCAGCCAAAGCGCATCTGGCTGGAGGAAATGGCGTACTGGATCAGGATATAGCCCTTTTCGCTGCCGAACACCTGGATCCAATCATTGGTGGACACGGAGGCTTTGCCGCCCGCCGCCCGCTCGTATTCCGCGCCGGGACCGGAATAAACCGGGAATTTCTGCCCGCCGGTAAATTTGATTTTCTGAGCGGTCAGCTCCCCCATGGGAATGGCGGGCGGGGCGGTCAGCTTTTTCCGAGCTTCCTTGAGCGTTTTGGGGAACGCGGCGTAGCTGAAATACCGCAGATTGGTTTCCACGGTGCCGTAGGCCGTGCCCTCATAAGTGCCCTCATGGGAGTAAGCCAGGGAGTCCGAAGTTACCAGCACCTCTTCCCAGCCGTGATCCACGCAGGCGAGCTTCAGATGGAACTGGCCGCTTTTATTCACCGAGAAGTAGAGAAGATGGTCGTGCTGTTCCTCATAATCTGCACGGGTGAACATGAGGCTGAACCCTTCGCCGATGTTTTTTATCTGCCCATTGAATAGCTGAAAGTCCCCGCTGTTATACCGGAGAACAAAGAACCCTTCGCCCTGGACGATGGCGTTATCCGTTTTCAGCCAGTAATCGAAATGGCCGTTTTTCTGCTCGAAGCCGTACAGCACATTATGGCCTTCCTTCTGGGCCACGGCGAAAAAGTAGGTGCCGCCCGCCGTGTTTTCCACCAGGATGGAGGCGGATTCCCCGATAGTCCAGCCGTTGAAGGAGGAAGCGGAAAAGAATTCCTTCACTTCATAAGGCATCCAATCCGCTTTGATCGCGGCCCCGTCCGCCAGGGCGGGCACACAGCCGCAGAATAAAACCAAACACAGCAGAAAAGCTACGATACGTTTCATGATGATGCTCTCCTTTTCATGGAAGGGAGGTCCCCTTCGGTGATACCCCGCCGATTGGAACATCGGCCTGCATGCTCAGCGCTGTCCTGTTCAGCGGGTGTTCACTCATAATGACAAGGGAGAAGGGGGAATTGTTTCATTTTTTTCTTTTTTTCAAAACATTTTAAGTCGGGAAAAGATTTGAGAGTTGAGAGTTAAGAGTTGAGATATATATTGCTCAAAGAAGTAACGCATCGGATAAACACTGGATGGATCAGACTATATAAAATCTCAACTCTCAACTTTTAACTCTCAACTCCCTTATAAGCGCAAAGCGCTTTTTGCAATCATGCAAATAGCTTAATCCGAAATTTTTTTAACGCTCTGCGCCAATACCAGCTCATCCCCGGCTGTGGAATGCAGGGAGAAGCTGTGGCCGTCCAGCACCCAGGTGAGGGTGACGCCGGAGGAATCCTCCATGCGCAAGGCCACGACGCCGTCCCACTGTACATAGGAAATTTCCGCGTTTTCCGGCACGTCCAGCAGCTCATCCCGCTCATATTCGGTGAATATCCATTCCTGCTCGCCGCTGCGCCAGGTGACGCGCTGCCAGCCGTCTCCCGTTTCCAGGACGAATGTACCATCAGCGGGCAGGGAGAAGGGGAAGTAGCTGCCGCTCCACCCCTCGGGCACGGAGGCGGCTAAGGAAATAGGCGCTTCGGTGGGCATTACTGGTTCCGGCGTTGCTGTGGGTTTGGCGGTAGGCGTTGGTGCAGGCGTTTCGGTTGGTTCGGCGGTAGGAACCGGTGAGGGTTTCTCCGTCAGCGCTTCCGTGGGCGCGTCGGTAGGCGCATCAGTAGGCCGCAATGTGGGTGTGGAAGTGGGGGCTTCCGTAGGCGTTTCAGTCTCTTGCGGCATATTAGTGGGTAATGATGCTTGAAATTCGGTTATATTTGGAGTGATAGTGGGAGAAATTGTTCCGTTTAAATCGATTATTTCGGTTTCCGTGGGAATTTGTTCTTCTTTGCTGTCCTCCGCCGGGATCACGGTGGGTTCCGGCGTGACGGGTGCCGCCGTTTCGATCGGCGCGGGGGAATCCGTAGGCACAGGAGAGTAATAGGGGACCACGGAAGAGGTGGGGGGCTGAACCTGGATGATGTTGTCCGGCTGGGAACGGTTCAGGGAGAAAATCACCAGCCCCACCACTACGGCTACCGCCGCGGCGATACGCAGGTAAGTATACACTGGGCTGGAGGCCTTTCGGGTATTCCTGCGGATCAGGCTCAGGGCGGTGCGGCGATGATGGCGGTATAGATCCTCCGCCTGGCGGATTTCGGAACGGGAAAGACTGCCCTCCAGTTCGTCCGTTTCCTCTTGGGCTAATTCTTCCAAAGCTTGCCGCAGCAATTCTTCTTCCCGTTTCATCATTCCGCCCCCTGCCCATTCAATGCTTGCGCCAAATGCTGCCGCGCCCGGGAAAGATGCACCCGCACGGATACGGCCCGGATGCCCAGCGCCTCGCCGATTTCCTGCTCCGTCATGTCCCGGAAGTATTTCATCATCATGATGTCCTTTTCCCGGGGCGGCAGAGTGCGGATGGCGTCCTTGACACGTGCTACTCCCGCCTGCTCCAGCAGCCGGTCGTCCGTCCGGCTCGTGTCGGCGATCTGGTCAAAGGTCACATCCCCCGGAAGCTGCATCCGCTTGCCCTTGTTCAGCATAGTAATGGCGGTGTGCTTAATAGTAATGACAACGTAGGAGCGCAGTTTGTTGCATTCCATGACGCGAAGGAGCGAAATTTTTTTCATCAAAGCGATCAGGGCGTCGCTCACCGCGTCCTCCGCCGCTTCGCTTTGGTTCAGAATCCGCATCGCCTGAGCGTACATGAGCCGATGATATTGGGTGTACAGGCCTTCTATAAAAGCCCTGTCATCCTCGTTTTCAATCAGCAGAAACACAAGGGGCAGCAAGTTCATCCCACGCCTTCTTTGGTAATCGAATGTCCACTTTTTCAGTATAGGAAGGATAGAACAAAATGTCAATCGCAGAGGAGAAATTGTTACAATTGGATAGCGGTGATTATAAAAAATGAAAGCTTTATTTCTTTTTCAAATGGTGGTATAATATATCCAGAAACCAGGAAGGAGGGATGAGCCTATGTGCTTTACGATGGATGAAATCATTCAGAAATCCGTTCCGGTAGCCCAAAAATACGGCGTGAAGCGACTGGGCTTATTCGGCTCCTACGCCCGCGGAGAAGCCAAAGAAGAAAGCGATCTTGATTTTTTGATCAATGAAGGAAACATGCGAGGCCTGATCCAATACATGAGCTTCGTAAACGATCTGGAGGATGCTTTCGGCTGCCATGTAGACGTGGTGATGGACGGTATTCGGGATCAGGAATTCCTGAATGCCATCAAGAAAGACGAGGTTGTGCTGTATGAAGCGCAGTGACCGGGTGATCCTGCAAAAGATGACGGCCTATTGTGAGGACATCGATATGATCATGGATCGCTTTGGCAGAAGCTTTTCGGATTATGAAGCCGATATTGCTTATCAATACGCGGTGAGCATGTGCGTGATCCAGATCGGCGAATTGGTTTCCCGTCTTTCGGATGAAACGCTGGCGGCGGCAAAACATATCCCCTGGCGTGCCATCAGAGGCATGCGGAATATTTACGCCCATAATTACGAAAAAACCAAACCGGAAACGGTTTGGCAAACGTTGATTGAAGATATTCCAGTTTTGGAAAAGCAATTGCAAACGATCCTTGATGAAACGACGGAAGATGAATAATGGGAACGCGCCATTTACCCCCGATAGCAGTCGGGGGCTTTTCTTTCGCCCCGGCCCCAGCGTTCCGCGTCATGGAGGCAGGAAATGAGCTGTTCGGTGGTCAGCTCCCGTTGGCCGAATTTCTCTTCGCCCACGACGCCCGCCATGCCGTGCCACAGGCAGGCCAGGGCCACATCATCAATGTCAAAGGAATCACACAGAAGCGCGGCCAGGATGCCCGTCAGCGCGTCGCCGCTGCCGCCCTTGGCCAGGGCGGGAGAGCCCACGGTGTTCAGCCGGTAAACCGGGCCGTCTTCCTTGTCGATTCGGCAGATCACCGTTACGTCGCCCTTGAGCACGGCGGTGCAAGCATACTTTTCCGCCAGCGCCCGGGCGGTTTTGAATTTGTCGGCCAACACCTGCTCCATGGGCCAGGAAAGCAATCGGGCCGCTTCCCCGGGGTGAGGGGTGATCACGGCGTTTTTGCCCAGCTTCATTTCGTGCTTTGCCAGCATATTCAGCGCGTCCGCGTCCCAGACAGAGGGCTTTTCGGGGTTCCATAGCTTCAGTATGTTTTCCCAGGCTTCCTCGCTTTGGCCCAGGCCGCAGCCCAGGGCCAGCACGTCGCAGGCCGGGGGATTTTTGATTGCTTCTGCAATGTCCGCGCACATGGCATTGGGAACCAGCGTTTGCAGCACGGGCATGATTTCTTTTTCGCAAGCGATGGTGGTCAGCCCCGCTCCGGCGGTGACGGCGGCCTTCGCGCACATTGCCGCGGCCCCGGCCATGCCCATGCTTCCAGCATAGATCAGCACGCGCCCACAGTTGCCCTTATGGGCGTTCAGGGAACGGGCGGGAAGGAGGCTCAGGGCCGGAGGTAAAAGCGTTTCACAGTTCAATTCCATGCCATCCAGCAGCAGCGCGTTGCTGTTCCAAATCATCATATCCCACAGGCCAATATCCGCCACCACGATTTTGCCTACGGCTTCCCGGTCTTTCGTCAAATATAAACCGGGCTTGGGGGTGTTGATGGTCACGGTCACGTCGGCGTGCACGTAGGGCCATTCCGCTTCCCCTGTTTTTCCGTTGATGCCGCTGGGAATATCCACGGCGATCACCGGCGGCATCTGCGCCATGCCCAAATGAAAATCGTGATAGGGGGCCAGGATCATGCGGGAGAGCAGGGGGCTTTCGATACGTCCCCGGAACCCGGTGCCCAGCAGCGCGTCCACATACCCGTCGAAGGGCTGGTTCGGGCTTTCGCCGTCAAAGGGAAGCTGGCTTTCCGGGAGCGCAGACAAATCCAGAATCTCTTCTTCCTTCATAACCAACCGCAGCCATTGCAGATTGGTTTGCGCGTCCGGGGTTTTGGGCTCCCCGTACAGCCATACCTGGGGCCACCCGCCCCGCATTTTGAACAGCCGGGCGGCGGCTAGGCCGTCCCCGCCGTTGTTGCCCGTGCCGCACAAAAACAGCACCCTTTTCCCACGGCAGTCTCCGCCCAGGGCCTTTTCCAGTTCGTCTACCACGGCCTGAGCCGCGTGCTCCATCAAAAGCAGACTGGAAACGCCCAAATCAAAAGCCTTTTGCTCCGTGCGGCGGGTATCCTCCGGGGTCAGCACGGGAAGGGAGGTCATATCGGAATCGTCGTACAGCATAGATCAATCCTTCCTTTCCGCAACGCACATAGCCGCGGCCATACCGGCTTCGTGGGTGATGGATAAAAAGAGCGCATTGATGCGGCACTCTTTTGCTTTTTCCGCGTAACTCCCGCGTAAATCATAATACGGCGCACCGTGTTCATCGTGCAAAACACAAATATCGGCCAAATTACCGGAAGTGATCCCAGTGCCCAAGGCTTTTACCAGGGCTTCCTTGGCGGCGAAAATGCCCGCCATGGATTGGGCGGCACTTTTGCCTTTGCTTTGAATATACGCCTGTTCTTCCGCGCTGAAAAAACGGGCGAGGAAACGCCCGTCTGAAAGCAGCTTTTCCATGCGCGAAATGTCGCACAGGTCCATGCCGATGCCGATGATCATAGCTTGGTATACAGCAGGGCGTTGGCGATGGCCCGGGCCGTCACCTCCGCCGCGGCGGCGCAAAGCTTCACGAAGTTCACTTCCGCGTCCGTGCGGCCCGTGGCCAGGGCGAACAGGGTGTCGCCGTCCATCTGGGTGTGCACGGGGCGGATGGTGCGGGCCAGACCGTCGTGGCTCACGTCTGCCAGGCGGTTCACCTGCTCCTTGGTCAGCTTGCAGTCCACGGCCACCACGCCGATGGTGGTGTTGCTGCCGGGGGCGGGAATGCGGATCTGCTGGGGCACGGGGGCATGGCCGTATAGCAGGCCCTCCGCCAGCACTTTGGTGCCGTCCGGCATGTGGGCGCAGCCCAGCACTTCCCCGGTTTCGGGGTGGTACACGTCGCCCACCGCGTTGACGGCCACCACGGCCCCCACCGTCACGCCTTCGGGCAGGGTGATGGAGGCGGAGCCGATGCCGCTGTCCTGGGGCACGGAGCCGGGCACCAGCTTGCCCACCGTCGCGCCCGTACCGGCCCCCACCTTGCCCTGCTGCATGCCTTTGGCGGCGGCCATGCAGGCGCTGCGGCCCATGGCCGCGTCGGGGCGGATGTGGGGATCGCCCACGTTCAAATCATACAGCACGGCGGCGGGCACGATAGGCACATGGGCCACGCCCATATCCATGCCGCATTCCATTTGCTCCAAATAGCGCATCACGCCGCCTGCCGCGTCCAGGCCGAAGGCGCTGCCGCCGGATAATGCGATGGCGTTCACATTTTCCACCAAATTGCCGGGACGCAGAAGATCGGTTTCCCGGGTGCCGGGGGCCGCGCCGCGCACGGAAACGCCGCCCACGGCCCCTTCCTTGCGGCACAGCACCACCGTGCAGCCCGTTTTTCCGGTCACGCTCTGGGCGTGGCCCACCCGAATGCCGTGCACCCGGGTAATATCGCCGGGATAAGGATTCATATGATCACCTCATTTGGAAAGATTGTCCGTATTTTTATCAAAGATCAAGCTTATGCCAAGCGCAAAAAGATACATGGACGCGAAACTGCACAGCGTTTCAATGACCGAGCCGGGGAAAAGCCGGCTCCCCAATAAACCGATGAGCGCTGCGGGCAGCATGAAACAAAGGAACAGGGTAAACAAGGTTTTAAAAATGCGGGAGGCCGCGGGCCGCTGGAAAAGGAACCGAACCATGAAAAAGATGGCGGCGATGATGTTTAAAAAGGGCATGAATCGAATCAGCCGAAAAGCGGGTACAGCGCGGGCCATATGTTTCCTCCTTGTCTCAGAGAAAGCAGCGGTCTTCCTGAAAATCTTCTTCCCGTTCCCGAATCAGGCTTTTCAGGGCGTCCAGCTTTTCGCGCAGCGCTTTTTCCCGTTCCGGCTGAGGAGCGTCATAGTCCCAATGCACCCAATCATCCAGGTTTTCTGAAATATCCTGATGCAGTTTTTTACAGAAATCCAGCATGTTCACGTGGAGGTGATGCACGCCGTGGCAGGCGGGCGCACGGCCGTCATCCTCGAAGATCACATAGCAGCACCAGTAGCTGACAGTGCACACCATGCGGCCCGGCTCGCAGTAGCCGTGAACGGAAAACACATCCAGTTCCTTCAGGCCGTGAATGGCCTGGGTAAGCCATTCCATTGCAACGTCGGTCACATAACTCAAATCATAGGCCGTTTCTTCGCTGCCCAATTGGAACAGCGCCCAGCCTGCTTCCGGTTTTCCCAGCATGGCGCGCCTCCAGATATCAGCGGAATTTTTGGTTCAGCCAGCCAATCAAATCGGCTATGACCTCGTCCCGATTGATTTCGTTGAACAATTCGTGCCGGGCGTCCTTGTACAGCTTCACGGTAATATCCTGCATGCCGATGCGTTTGTATTGGTCGGCCACCTGCCGGACCCCTTCGCCCATCTGGCCCACGGGGTCATGATCGCCGGACATGAAATAGACGGGCAGCTCCTTGGGCATGGCTTTCAGATCGTTTTCATAGGTCAGCGCTTCCAGGCCGCCGAAGAAATCGGCGAAGGCTTTTCCGGTAAAGGTGAAGCCGCACAGGGGATCGGCCACGTACTTGTCCACCTCTTTTTCGTCCCGGCTCAGCCATTCAAAGCCCGTGCGGCCCGGGGCGAAGGGCTTGTTGTTGCCCGCGAAAGCAATGTTATTCACAAAATTGGCGGGCTTCTTTTTGGGAGAAAGGGAGGCCATCAGCTTTCCGGCCCGGCACAGGGGACGGCCATACATGCCCGTGCCGGAGAGGATGAGCCCATCCAGCTCGTTTCCGTATCGGATGGCGTATTCCCGGGCCAGGAAGCTGCCCATGGAATGGCCCAGCAGAATGAAGGGGACCCCGGGGTACTGCTTCTTGATGTCCAGGGACACTTCGTGGGCGTCGCTCAGAATCACTTCCCAGCCCTTATCATCGGCAAAGTATCCCAGCAGCTTCGCTTCCGGCCCGTGACCCCGATGATTGCGCCCGCACACCAAATAGCCCGCCGCGTTCAGCGCTTTCGCGGGCCGGTCATACCGGTCGATATATTCCGCCATGCCGTGCACGATTTGAATGATGGCCTTCGGAGCCGATTCGGGTTTCCAGATTTTATACGATTCCATGGTACAGCCCTCCATAAAAGAGTACAGAGTTCAGAGTGCAGAGTACAGATTTAGAATGTTTTATGCTTGCCTCGCCAACAAGTCTTTACGTTGATAAAGATGTTTGGTTTCGGTTTATATACACTATTATCTGTACTCTGTACTCTGCACTCTGTTCTCTCTTTTAATCGATCACGCCTGAAAGGGTTTACACTTGATACAGCCCGACCTTCTTATACACTTTCCGCAGTGTCTTCTGGGCCAGATAGGCAGCGTGCTCGGCGTTGCGCTTGAGCATGGCGTTCATGCCGTCCTTATCGGCGATGATGGCGTCGTAGCGCTCCTGAATGGGGGTCAGCTCCGCAATCACCGCTTCGGTTACGGCTTCCTTCAGGGCTCCGTAGCCCAGGCCGCTGAGGGAAGATACGGTATCCTCCATGCTTTCATTCTTCAGCACGGAAAGGATGGTGAGCAGATTGCTGACGCCGGGCTTGTTTTCCGGATCGTAGCGGATTTCGCCGTCGCTGTCGGTGACGGCGCGCTTGAGCTTCCGACGGATATCGTCGGGCTTGTCCAGCACCGCGATGAAGGTATCCTCGGGGTCAGATTTGCTCATTTTTTTGGTAGGGTCGGCCAGGCTCATGATCTTCGCCGTGGCCTTGGGAATGTAGGGCTCAGGAATGGTGAACACGTCGCCGTAAATGCTGTTGAAGCGCTGGGCGATGTCTCGGCAGATTTCCACGTGCTGCTTCTGGTCGCCGCCCACGGGCACCAGGTTGGCCTGGTACAAAAGTATATCGGAGGCCATCAGCACCGGATAATCGAACAGGCCCGCGTTGATATTATCCGCGTGCTTGGCGGATTTATCCTTGAACTGGGTCATGCGGGAAAGCTCGCCCATGTAGGTGTAGCAGTTTAAAATCCAGGCCAGTTCCGCGTGGGCGGGCACATGGCTTTGGCAGTAAATGATGTTTTTGTCCGGGTCCAGGCCGCAGGCAACGTAAATGGCGGCCAGGGACACGGTGCGTTTGCGCAGCTCGGCGGGGTTCTGCCGCACGGTCAGGGTGTGCAGATCCGCCATGCAGTACAGGCAGTCCGCGTCATCAAAGCGGGTAAAATTCCGCAGGGCCCCGATATAATTGCCTAAAGTAATATTGCCGGAGGGCTGAATGCCCGAAAAAATCACTTTGCGTTTTTCCGTAGTCTTTTCCTGATTTTCCATGGTTTCGTCCCCTTCTTTTAAATTTCTTCCAATAAATTATAACATGGTTTTTTCGGCCTGTAAAGCCAAAAACAGGCGGAAGAAAACGAATAAAGCAGGATTGCGCCCGCGGTTTTCAGCGCGATGCCATCAAAAAAAGCCGCCGGCATTTGCCGAGGCTTATGACAGTCAGGAATGATCCTTCGCCAAAATGGCATAGATGGCGATATCGCAAACGCCGGTATTGTTTTTGCTGGCCTGGCGGTGGATGCCCTCAAAGGTCATGCCCGCCTTTTGCATCACCTTGCCGGAGGCGGGATTATGCACGTCGTGGGCGGCTTCGATCCGGTTCATGCCCACTTCTTCAAACAAATAGCGGATCACTTCCTTCACCGCCTCCGTCATGAGGCCCCGGCCCCACCAGGTTTTGCCGATGCAATAGCCCAATTCGCATTGGGCGATATCATCCCGCTGACGCACAACGGCCAGGCTGCCGATGGGCTCCCCAAGCTCCTTGGGCACGATGGCCCATTGATAGCGCGCTGGATTTTTCGTTTCCTCCGCCCAATATGCTGCGAGGGAAGCGGAAACATCCGCGGAGGAATGCGTGGGCCAGGTAAGAAACCTTGTCACCTCCGGATCGGAACACCAATTTTTGTACATGGCGGGGCCGTCCGTTGGGATAAAGGGCCGCAAAATGAGGCGTTCGGTTTCCAGACGCTTGGTGCCTTTTTGCTCCATCATTCCTGCCCCCTTGGCTTCAATTTGGCTTCGTGGCCCTGATCGCTGGGGAAATAATAGCGCGTGCCCACTTTATCGTCGGGCATGTACTGCTGGGCCACCCAATGGCCGGGATAATCGTGGGGATATTTGTATTCCTGCTCTGTTTTTACGCCCAGGCGTTCGTTGCCCTTGTAATGAGAATCCCGCAGATGGGCGGGCACGGGGGAGAAGCCGCCCTTTTCCGCATCGGCCTGGGCCGCGCTCATGGCCATGGCCACGGAATTGGATTTGGGGCTGACGCATACGGCGATGATGGCCTGGGAAAGACTCAGGCGCGCTTCGGGCATACCCACCGTTTCCAGCGCCTGGGCGGCGGCCACGGCCTGCAGCATGGCGATGGGGTTGGCCAATCCCACGTCCTCGCTGGCATGGGCGATGATGCGCCGGGCCAGCATCCGGGGATCGGCCCCGGCGTACAGCAGCCGGGAGAACCAAAGCAGCGCCGCGTCGCTGTCGCCGCCCCGCATGGATTTGCAGAAGGCGGACAGCATATCGTAAAACTGGGTATCGTCGCAGCGGATGATGGGCTTTTGAATGCTTTCCTCCGCAATGGGCAGGGTGATGTGAATACGTCCGTTTTCCGTTGGCGTGGTGAGCACTGCCAGTTCGATGGCGTTCAGGGCAGTGCGCACGTCGCCGTTCGCAATATAGGCGATGTGATGCAGCGCATCCTCGTCCACGTCCGGGTTCATGGCCCCCAGACCCCGTTCTTTGTCTGCAATAGCCCGCAGCAGGGCTTTTTCCACGTCCTGCTGTGTCAGGGCTTCAAAAGCGAAAATGCGGCAGCGGGAAACGATGGCGGGGGTCATGGAAATCATGGGGTTTTCCGTGGTGGAGCCGATGAAACGGATAAGGCCCTCCTCCATGGCGGGCAGGATGGAATCGCTCTGAGCTTTGCTCCAGCGGTGGCATTCATCCAATAATAAATAAGTCGGCTGGCCGAACATGGCCCTGCGGTCCGCCGCCTGCTTCAGTTCCTCCCTTACGTCGGCCACCCCGGAAGTGACGGCGTTCATTTTCACGAAAGCCGCGTTGGTCTGCCGGGCGATGATGCCGGCCAGGGTGGTTTTGCCGCAGCCGGGCGGACCGTAAAAAATGCAGGAGGTGAGCCGGTCCGCTTCGATGGCCCGGCGCAAAAGACGGCCAGGGCCCACAATGTGCTCCTGACCGTAGAATTCACCGAGCGTCCGGGGACGCATCCGGTCGGCCAGCGGGGCGTTGGCGGTTTCATTGTGGGAAAACAGGCTCATAACCGATCCTCCGCGTTCAGGGAAGCGATTTCCCTGCCGCTCTCGCCCCAGCGGATCATATGGGGCTTATCGCCCACTCCCAGGCTCATATGCAGCATGGCGATGCCCATATCCAGGGACGCGCCGGACCGGGTTCCGCTTAAGAGCAAGGTACGCCCGGCAAAGGAAAGCCGCCAGGGCTGCAGATTGACGGCGGAGGGGGCGATGCGCACGCACTCGGCGGCGTTGTAAGCCCATAGGGGCCATTGTGCGGGATCGGAGGCGCAGATTTCCGTCAGCTTTTTCCGCTTCCGGGGTCCGCTCTCGTCTCCGGGAATGCCCAAAGCAATCACAGCTTTTACCTTTTCGCCTTCTTCCAAAGGCACGTTCACGCCGCCGCGCTTGAAAGCGGCTACCCAGCAGGTGCCAAGGCCCATGGACACGGCTTCCAGCACGAAAGCCTCCCCGCTGATGCCCGCGTGAACAGCGGCGTGGGGGATGCTTTCATCCGCAATCAGGGCGGCGTAGCGGCTGGTGCCCCGGATGGTTTCCACAAAAGGCAGCTTCCGGTACAATTCAGACGCGGATACTTCTCCAATCGCAATGCGCACGCCGGGCAGGCTCACCCGGGCCGCCGCATAATTTAGGGCGCTGATTTGCCCCACATCCGGATCCCCCTGATACAGCCGGACGCTGCGCCGCCGGGGAATGGCGGCCAAATAACGCTCCCGCTGGGCGGGGGCGAAGAATCCATTCAAAATACAAGGTTCCATCATTGATACCCTCCCACCATAGGGTAGCACGGAGAAGGACTTTCGTCAAATGAACAAATCAAGTCATTTGTTACAAAAGTAAGAATCACTTGATTGGATGATCATTCCCCCCGTACCGCTTCCTCCGCGGCCCGTTTTGCCATGGACCAATGATAGCCCTTTCGCATCAGCGATTGGGCGATTTTTTTAGGATCGTTTTGGAATCTGCGGCACAGCCTTCGGGCCTGATCCAAGGCGCGCTGGTATTCCTCCTCCTGAGGCACGGCATCCAGAGCGGCCTGGGCGTCCTGGCTGGAAACCCCTTTCATGCGCAATTCCTGGGCGATGCGGCTTTTACCGTATTTTCGGGATCGGGCGTGCACCCAGGTTTCCGCAAAGCGGGTATTGGATACCAGATCGTGCAGGCCCAGGGTGTCCAGCACTCGCTGAATGGCAGCTTCGTCATAGCAGGATCGGCGCAGACGGGAGCGCACCTCCTGTTCGCTTCGTTCCCGAAGGGCCAGGAATTTCATAGCCGCTTCCAGCGCGTGAGGGTAGGCCCGCTGGGTAACGAATGTCCGATAGGCTTCCGGATCGATGGCCTGGTTCCGGTGCAATGGACGCTCCAGATACACGGCGGAGGGAATGCGCAGCGTTTCCCCGCTTTCCAGTTTCACGTTGGCGACCCCGTCTTTACGTTTGATTTCCAGTATGCGGTCCATCCTCAGCCGCCTCCTAAAAGCGTTTTCATCAAATCAAAATTCAAATCCGCCAGCACGCCGCGCCGGGCTTCGCTGGCCCCGGTGGTGAGCAGCGCCATGCCTCTTTTGCGATCTGGATCGAAAAACAGGCCGTGCACCGCGCCGTACGCCATGCCCTGGTGGCCATACAGCAAGCGTTCGCAAATTTTGGGCTCGTTCAGCACGAAAGTGAACAGCCCCTGGGACAAATTATGAGCCCGTTCCCCAAAGGGAACAGTGATTTTGCGCATTTCATGCAGGCTTTCCGAGGAAAGAAAGCCCGGCTTCATGGCGGCGACGCCCAGCCTGGCCAACTCCGGCGCGGAAACGCACAAGTTGCCGTGCGCCAGATTGTAATGCCGCTCCAAATCCACTTCCATCGGGGGAAGGGGTCTTGAACGGCGCTGCGCCGCGTTGAAATTGGGCGTTTTGCTCCGGGGCAGGATGCGGACGGCGTCGGCCAGATCGCCCTGGACCTTTTGCGGGTAATAAGTGGCGGTGATCCCCAAGGGCTCAAACACCGTTTCTTGCATCAGCGTTTCAAAATCCTCGCCTGTGGCCGCTTCCATCACCACCCCGGCGATTCCCGCGCCAAGATTGGAATACTCCCATTGTCCCGGCGTGCCATCCCATACGTGGGCATCACTCAATATCTCGCTGAGCGGCATACCCTGGGCAATGCCGCTGTTATACCCTTCGCTGTCCCGGATGCCCGCCGTGTGGGTCATCAAGGCGCGCAGGGTGATTTTTCTCTCGGGCTTCCATCCGTTCATCACAGAAGCAGGCAGGTATTCCCCGATCTCCATGTCCAGATCGATATTTCCCTGCTCTTTTAGCTTCATGATGCCCAGGCCCGTCACGAATTTGCTGATCGATGCGGCCCGGAATACCGTGTCCGGCTGAACCGTTATGTCAGGCTTCAAATGCGCTTTTCCAAAGGTGAGCGTATGGGTAACGCCCTTTTCATCAAACAGGCAAAGCGCGGCCCCCAGGCAACGGTTCCGCCGCAGAGCCATAACGATATGCTTTGTTTCCGCTGCGCTGAAATCGGATTGATTCAGTGTTTCGTCCGCAGGAACAAAATCCAGCAGGATGCGGTACAATGTCCAGTTTTTCATGAGCGCCTCCCGAAAAAATGATAAGAATAGGAATCCGTTCTTTGGTTCATCCTATAACCGAACCCAATAAAAGGAGGGAAACGATCATGCCCAATCAAAGCGGATGCGCTCTGACCAGCAAGGATCTTTCCGTGCTGGAAGATCAGCTGACCCACATCGCCATGAGCTGCAAAGTGGCTCAGCACCACGCGGAAGCGTTTCAGAATCCGCAGCTGAAAAATCTGGCCGCCACCGTGGCCCAGCATCATCGGCAGCATTACGACGCCCTGTTCGCGTTTCTGAACGGCTGTCAGTAAGGGAGGAAGCAACATGAATATGCAGAACCAACCGTGGAATCAAAACGCGAATCAGCAGCAAAGGGGCCAGACGCCGCCCCTGGGCGATCAGGAACTGGCTTTTGACCTGCTTTACCAGGAAAAGGCTCTGCTTTCCAACATCGCTTCCGAGGTGATGGAATCCAGCCAGCCCGGCATGCGCCAGGTGCTCAACGACTGCTATATGCAGATCGGTCAGGATCAGCTGGATATTTTCAACCAGATGCAGCAGCAGGGCTGGTACCCTGTCAAGCCCGCCCAGCCCCAGGACGTGCAGGCGGCCAAGCAGAAGTATCAGAGCATGCTGAATACCTGATCGGTATAACGGCTTATGCCCGGCGGCGCAGCTTGCTGCCGGGCTTTTTCCTGCTCTGCGCTTGGAAGCGGCAGGGAACCTGCGTCTATCAGATTTTAACACGAAAATATCGCTGCTTCAATGGGGCACAGGCAAATCCTTTTTATACTGTTAACAGTTAAGTTCTTAAGGACCAAAACAAGCTGATATTGGAGCAAAGGGAACG
>JAUNMW010000129.1:0-3516 GCA_030537395.1 Clostridia bacterium
TATGCGAGCAGTATGAGATCACAAACCATATCATACGATTCGCTTCACAAGGACTATTCTCTCTCAACTCTTCACTCTCAACTCTCAACTCTTATCTCTTTTACAACTTCCAATTTGTTTTTCAGTTTTCCCCCAGCACCTTTTCCGCCAAATACTTTCCCCAGGACAGCACTTCCCGGAAATGGTTTTTGGCCCAATGCTGGATTTCGGGACGGCAGGGGCTGCCGATGCCATCGGCGCAGAGGCCCAGATCCCGCGCCAGGGCCATGGCCCGGGGCAGATGATAATCGCTGGTGATGATGGTCACCTGGGAAACGGTATCGGGCAGCAAGGCTTTGGCGTATTGCAGGTTTTGCCGTGTGTTGCGGGATTCGCATTCGGCAATCACATCTGTTTCCGGAATGCCGCGGGAAATGAGCCAATCCCGCATGATCTGCCCTTCGGGACCGGGCTCGCTGGCGCCCTGCGCGCCGCAGGCAATGATCAGGCGGGGCTTGGCGCGGTAGGTATCCAGAGCCGCTTCCAGGCGCAGCTCCAATTGCGGGCTCACTTCGCCGCTGGGGTAGACCTGGCAGCCCAGCACGATCACCGCCTCGCTGTCTTGGCTGACGGGGGGCGGGTTGGTTTCCGCGATGCAAAGCGCGCCCAGGGCCAGGCCGAAAAGCAGGATGCCGGTGAAAATGAGAATAACAAGCAAATGCATGAGGGCTCTCCACAGCGTTTTTTTCTTTCTTGCGGTCATGGATTTATCTCCTGATCAGCGGATCGGATGGGAATGCTTATTTTTTCTTTCCCCGAAGGGGAACTACGCGGCCCGTGGAATCGGCGGCCATGCCGTTTTCATTCAGGGCCGACGCCTGGCCGTCCAGCAGGCCGTTGGCGAAAAAGCTGTAATCATCACTGCCCGCGATGATCACATGATCGCACAGGCGGATGCCCACGCCATCCAGCACGGCTTGAATGGAGCGGGTGACCTCCAGATCGTCCTGCGAGGGGAAGGCGGAGCCGCTGGGATGGTTATGGGTGATCACCGCGCAGACGGCGTTGTGGCGGATCAATTCCTGCACCACGGCCCGGGGATGAGCGAAGACCTGGGACGGGGTGCCCTCCGACAGGCGGCGGACGGACAGCAGATTCAGGCCTGCGTCCAGACTGAGCACATAAAACTGCTCCTCATTGCTTCCCAGATACAGGGTGCGGCAATAGGCGGCCACGTTGGCATAGGTATCGAATTTTCCCCGGGGCTTCAGCTTTTCCTGCTGATAGGCCCGGAAAACGGGCAGCAGCATGGTCAGCAGCGTGGAGGCCTGCCTGCCGATTCCGGGAATTTGCTCCAGCTCCGCCGGGGAAGCTTCCATCACGGCGCTCAGGGACCCAAAGCGGTTGATCAGTTCGTGAGCCAGCGGATTGGTATCCACCCGGGGAATGGCGAAGGTGAGCAGCAGCTCCAGCACCTCATGAGGCGCAAAACCGCCCAGGCCCTCCCGCTGAAACCGCAGGCGAAGACGTTCCCTGTGTCCGGTATGTTCCATGCGAAGCCCCCCTCTTTTTGAACGGAAATATTTTATCATCAATCCATGAAAAATGCAAGAAAACGGGCGGGAGCGCCGTTTTCTTATTGAGCTGCGGCTCTGAAACGTGCAAAGAAATCGTCAAATTCGTGTAAACAATTTGAAAAAAATCTGCAAAAGGGGATTTCGCGCGCGGCAATTATGTAGTATAATAAACAATGAGAAACCCGTACGAAAGTGAGGGCGGTGCGGCTTGGCGGGTATTTGGGATCAGGTGCAGACCTTTTTTTGGAATATTATTCATCGGCCCACATGGATCGATTACATAGATATTCTCATTATCGCTTTTTTGATTTACCAGCTGGTGGTGATTACGCGGCAGACCCGGGCCATTCAGGTTTTGAAAGGCCTGGCGGTTATTATTGTGGCCAGCTATGCCAGCGAACTGATCGGGCTGACGGCGCTGAACTGGGTGCTGCGCAGCATTTTGAACAACGGCGTGATCGCGCTGCTGATTCTGTTCCAGCCGGAGCTTCGCCGGGCCCTGGAGCAGATTGGCCGCACCGCCAAGCTGGACCGGTCCGCCCAGCGGGATGAGAGCGAAAGAATTGTGGATGAAATTACCCAGTGCCTGCTGCGGCTGTCCCGCCGCCGGGTGGGCGCGCTGATCGTGTTCGAGCAGCGCACGGGGCTGAAGGATATTACGGAATCCAGCGGCACGGCCATCGATTCTTTGATTTCCGCGCCGCTGCTGGAAAACATATTCGAGCCCAACACGCCCCTGCATGACGGGGCCGTGATCATCCGGGGCCAGCGGATCGTATCCGCCGCCTGCGTGCTGACGCTGAGCAATAACCCCGCCATCAGCCGGGATTTGGGCACCCGCCATCGGGCAGGCCTGGGCGTGAGCGAAAGCACGGACGCCATCGTGCTCATCGTGAGCGAGGAAACGGGCATTATCAGCATGGCCCGGGGCGGCAAACTGACCCGCCATTTGGATGCGGAAGGCCTGCGCAAGCAGCTGGGCGAAATGTATCACGAGGAACACTCCAAACTGTGGCAGTGGACCCACCGCTCCCGCAGCGAGCAGAAGGGAGGTATGGGAAGCAATGATGAAGAATGAAGCCCCCCATACCATGCCCGAACAGGAAGCGCCGGCGGAGAAGAGCAGCATTTGGCAGCGCGCATGGCGCGTCGTAAGCAATAATTGGGGCTGGAAAGTGATCAGCTTTGTGCTGGCAGTGTGTTTGTGGGGCGTTTTGATTTCTCAGGACAGCTCCCTGCCCCGGGACAAGGTGATCGAAAATGTGCGGGTGAACGTGACAAACGCCACTGCCCTGCGCAATAACGGCTTTATCGTGATTTCCGGCCTGGAGGACGCCCAGAGCGTGCGTATCCGGGCTCGGGTGCCCCAGCGCAATTACAGCGCCGCTTCCGCGGAGAATTACACGGCCCGTCTGGATCTTTCCCAGATCCAGGACACCGGGGAGCAAACGCTCAGGATCACCGCCTCCGCCTCCAACTCCTCCCTGTACGGCAGCGTGCAGGAGGTGTACGAACCGGAAGTGACGCTGCTGGTGGAAGAATACAGCACCGCGGCCAATGTGCCGGTAGAAGTGCATTATACCGGCGAAATGAGCGGGAACTACTTCGCTTCCTCTCTCACCAGAAGCGTGGAGGCCGTGGATATCAGCGGGCCCAAGTCCGTGGTGGAGCAGGTGGCCCGGTGCGTGGTGAATTACGATCAAAGTGCGCTTTCGCCGGAAAAGAGCCCCAACGCGGTCAGCCTGCCCTTTGTGCTGGTGGACGCGCAGGGCAATGTGCTGGATCAAAGCAATCTGACCGTAACGGGCCGTGGCCAGACCACCGCCATTCAGCGGATCACCGTCAGCCAGGACGTGTATTACCTGGCCCAGGTGGGCGTGGATACGGAAGCGCTGGTGAAGGGCGAGCCCGCGGAGGGCTACGCCGTGAGCGGCATCCGGGTGACGCCCCAGACGATCAC
>JAUNMW010000129.1:3526-5935 GCA_030537395.1 Clostridia bacterium
TGGCGGGCAGCGAAGTGGCGCTGGCAAATTATCTTCAGGAAGGCGCCCTGCTGTATCCCTTTGATCAGGTGGATATCAGCGGACAAAACCGTACGGTAAGCCAGGTGCTGTATCTGAATACGCCTGGCAATGTGGAATACATCAGCACCAACGCGGTGCAGGTGGTGGTGAGCATCCTGCCCGAGGAATTTGTGAACGTGGCGTCCGGCACGGAGAATAATCCATGAACAGTTTTGCCAATTCTCTTTTTACGCTGCTGTTCGGCTGGGCCAGGGGCCTGATCCAGCGGGTGTGGACCTCGGCGGCCTCGGGCCGTTACAGCGGCTTTTTCGTCTGGCTGGGCGATCATTGGGCCTGGCTGGCGGTGCTGCTGTGCGTGGGCTGCACGGTAATGGATTTCTTGATCTGGCTGGTGCGGTGGCGGCCGTATCTGGTATGGCGCACGGCGCTGCACAGATTGGTTCGCCGGTTCCACGGCGATCAAACGGAAAACGCACGGCGCTTTGAGCGGGGCTATCAGGGCGGGGTAACGCTGGACATGCCTCAAACGGAAGAAGCGGGGCCCGCGCCCTCCGATTGGGAAGAGGCGGCGGACGCGGAAACGCCTGATGCGTGGCAGACGGCGTCGGTGATGAATACGTTTACGCAGGCGGTTGTGAATCCGCCGCCGGAATACGCCTGGAACGCGGCGGAAGCGCAGTATGCCCAAAACGAGGAGGATGCCGGGCAGGAAACCTGGCAGCGGAGGTTTGCGCCGCCCGCGGGCTACGAGGTCCCGGCCATGACCGCAACCGCCCGGGTCAATTCTGCCTACGCCGCGGAGCTGCCCACGGGCAGACGCCGCCGCCGCAGCGAAAAGTACGAACGCCGCCGGGCGGAATGGCGCGAGAGGCTGATCAAGGGCGACGAGGACGAGGACGCCCTGCTGGACGGCCTGCCCCCTGCCGTGGATCGGCAGCAGGCCTTCCATGAACCGGTGTATCCCCAAAGCGGGGGCGGAAGCAGCGGATATTCCGTGTGGCAGCGTCCCGTCTCCGGCGGCAATGAAACGAATGGTAACCGCGCATGATGAATGAAAAGGATTTTCCCCAAGGCTTTATCGAGCAGCTGCGCCCCCTGCTTGGGAACGCGCTGCCCGATTTTTTACGCAGCTATGATTTGCCCCCGGCCCGGGGTATCCGCATGCGGCCCGGCAGGACGCCGATCCCGGAAGCGGAAGAAAAGGTTCCCTGGGCGGAAAACGCCTGGTATCTGCCGCTGGAATCGGGTGCCGGGGCCCAGCCGCTGCACGAAGCAGGGGCCTATTATCTGCAGGAGCCCAGCGCTATGGCCGCGGCCGCGGCGCTTCACCCCGTTCCGGGGGAAAAGGTATTGGATCTGTGCGCTGCGCCGGGAGGAAAAAGCACCCAGCTGGCGGCGTACATGCAGGGCCGGGGCCTGCTGGTATGCAACGAGCCCATGACGGGCCGGGCCCAGATTTTATCCCGGAACATCGAGCGGATGGGCGTGAAAAACGCCGTGGTTGTCAGCGCTTTGCCGGAAAAACTGAGCCCCAGGTGGCCGGAATTCTTTGATAAAATCCTGGTGGACGCTCCCTGCTCCGGGGAGGGCATGTTCCGGCGTCATCCGGAAACGCGAGAAGAATGGACCGCCGCTTCTCCCGCCGGGTGCGCCCAGCGGCAGCGTCAGATTCTGGAGCACGCCGCCCTGATGCTTCGGCCCGGAGGCAGGCTTGCATACAGCACCTGCACCTTCAACGCCACGGAAAACGAGGGCGTGATCGAAGGATTCTTGAAAGCACATCCGGAATTTTCGCTGATTCCGTTTTCGCTTTCCGGTTTGCCGGAAAGCGGCGGCATGCTGCACATCTGGCCTCATCAGACGCGGGGAGAAGGGCATTTCGTGACGCTGCTGGAAAAAGAAGCTTCCCAGGAGAGATGCGGGAAAAAGAAAGGGCAGGAGCGCGGCGCTCTGCCCGCTCCCAGTAAAGGGGAAACAGCGCTGGCGGAAGCGTTTCTGCGGGAGCATATCGCCGATCCCATCCGCCCCAACGCGGTATTCGCCGGAAAAATCATCGCGCTGCCGGATGAGCTTCCGCCGCTGGAGGGGATCAAGACGCTGCGGGTCGGCCTGCAGATCGGGGAAGCGAAAGGAAAAATCTTCGCGCCTGATCATGCGCTTGCCCTGGCCTGTGAAGCCTGCCGCACGGTGAACGTAACGGAGGAAGAGGCCCGGACCTATCAGAACGGCCAGGTGCTTCCTGTAGACGAAAAGCTGAAGGGTTTTTGCGTACCGGTATTGGATGGCATGAACCTGGGATGGGGGAAAGCCTCCGACGGGCAGCTTAAGAATCATTATCCCAAGGGGCTTCGGCGATAGCACGGCGGAAAAAGAGTACAGAGTACAGGT
>JAUNMW010000129.1:5945-8753 GCA_030537395.1 Clostridia bacterium
ATGATTTTAACATAATTGCAGCAAGCTTCATTTTATTGATCCCCCAATAAAAACTTGAATTCCCAACGGGAAAGCAAGAACGAAACGAATCAGAAAACCGTAGGGGCGGATATGATCCGCCCGCCGTAACAGGCCCCAATACGCCGGAAAATGGGCGTTCCCACATCGTTTGTATCGGGCGGATGATATCCGCCCCTACTGATACCTTTATTCTTTACGGGATAAATTCAAGAATTGATTGGTACAGCAATAGCAGCATTCACATGAAAGACTATCTAATCTTGAACTCTGTACTCTGAACTCTGCACTCTCCTTTTCCGCTAAAGGCGTTATTCTGGCGTTTTTAACCGCGGTGAGCAAAAAATTGTTTCAAATGTATGAAAAGAGTGCCGCAAACGTGAAAAAAGGATTGACAAAGCCCCCTCTAAGACGGTATAATAGCATTCGGTCACGATTGGAGTGATGTGCTTGCTGCTGGACATTTCCCGCGCCTTGCGCGCACCGGGGGAGGAAATCCCCTTCCTGCATCGTGATGCCATTCCGCCGCAGGAGATTTTCGGGGAAACTGTGGAATTCTCCGATGTGCTCCTGTCCGGGTACTTTTCTTCCGTGGATGAAAGCCTGCGCATCTGGGGCACGCTGCGGGCGGTGGCTCACGGTCACTGTGCCGGGTGTTTGAAGCCGGTGGATTATCAGGTGGAGGTGCCGTTCGACGAAACCTTCATCCGCCAATCCCGGTACCCCCAGAAGGAAGAAACCCTCGAGGAAGAAGAGGAATGGATGTATGAAGGCTCCAAAGTGGAGCTTTCCCATCTTGCGATGACGCTTGCTGTGCTGGACCTGCCCATTCGCTTTGAATGCGGCGATGATTGCCCGGCGCTGTCGGCGCTTGAATCGGAAGATGATTTTGAATCGCATGCTTGCCAGAAGGACATGCCCGACCAGCATCCTTTTTCGGCATTGCAGCAATTGCTGACAAAGGATCAGGAGGTGTAATTATGGCTCTGCCCAAAGGAAAAGTATCCAAGGCCCGCGGCCGTTCCCGTCGCGCGAACTGGAAGCTGACCGCTCCCGCTATCGTGGAATGCAAACAGTGCCACCAGATGAAGCTGGCGCACCGCGTGTGCAAGCATTGCGGCTACTACGATGGCAAGCAGGTCATCGTGATGGACGAAGAAAAGAAGAACGCGTAAGCCGTTCTGCCGAAAAGATGCCTGAACGGGCATTTTTTCGTAAGAATGGATTTTACAGCATTGCCCGAAGAACGGAAGGAGTACGCTCCTCCTTTCTCCCAAAGAGAGGCGGCCCATGGCTGAAAGGCTGCCGGAGAAAGCAAGCGGAAGGTCGTCCGGGAGGGCGGCGGATGAAACCGAAAGGAAAGTAGTCCGTCCGGAATGGAACGCACGTTACAGCGGCCATGAGGCGGCGCGTTTATATGCGCCGCGAAGCAAGGTGGTACCACGGGTCAATCCGTCCTTCGGGAGGGATTGGCCCGTTTTGTTTTAGAGTTCAGAGTACAGAGTACGGTGTTCAGAGTGAATCGTGAATGTGAAACAGCCAGTTTATGATCGACTAACGAATCTGTACTCTGAACTCTCACCCAAAGCAAGGAGGATAATAACGTGTCTGAAACCTTCAATATGGAGAAAACCTACAATCCCCAGGCGATTGAAGCCGAAACCTACCAAAAGTGGGAGGCCAGCGGTGCCTTCGCCCCCAAGATCGACAAAAGCAAGAAGCCCTTCACCATCGTGATGCCGCCCCCCAACGTGACGGGCCAATTGCACATGGGCCACGCCATGGACGCTACCCTGCAGGACACCCTGACCCGCTTCCATCGCATGAAGGGGGACCCCACCCTCTGGCTGCCTGGCACGGATCATGCCAGCATCGCCACCGAAGTGAAGGTGGTGGAGAAGCTGCGCACGGAGGGCCTGACCAAGGAAATGCTGGGCCGGGAAGGCTTTTTGGAGCACGCTTGGGCCTGGAAGCGGGAATACGGCGGGCGCATCACCCGTCAGCTGCGCCGCATGGGCGCTTCCTGCGATTGGAACCGGGAACGCTTCACCATGGACGAGGGCTGCTCCAAGGCCGTGCGGGAAGTGTTCGTGCGGCTGTATGAAAAGGGCCTCATTTATCAGGGCAACCGGCTGATCAACTGGTGCCCCACCTGCCGCACCGCCATTTCCGACGCCGAAGTGGAATACGAGGAAAAGGACGGCAACTTCTGGCACCTGCTGTATCCCGTGAAGGAAACGGGAGAAAAGCTGGAGCTGGCCACCACCCGCCCCGAAACCATGCTGGGCGATACTGCCGTGGCCATCAACCCCAACGATCCCCGGTACGCCCATCTGCACGGCTGCCATGTGATCCTGCCCCTGATCAACAAGGAAATCCCCATCGTGTGCGACGAGCACGCCGATATGGAAAAGGGCACCGGCGTGGTGAAAATCACCCCCGCCCACGACCCCAACGACTTTGAAGTGGGCCAGCGCCACAATCTGCCCATCGTGCGGGTGTTCACCTACGATGGCCGCATGACCGGCGCCGCCGAAAAGGCCGCCGCGGATGAAATCTTCGCCGCGGGCAAAAACACCGTGAACGAGCCCCGGGTGCTGGACTGCGGCAAGTATGCCGGCATGACCACCCTGGACGCCCGGAAGCAGATCGTGGCCGATTTGCAGGAACTGGGATTGCTCAAGGAAATCGAGCCTTTAAAGCACGAGGTGGGCACCTGCTACCGCTGCCATACCGTGATCGAGCCCATGATGAGCAAGCAGTGGTTCGTGAAGATGGAGCCCCTGGCCA
>JAUNMW010000130.1 GCA_030537395.1 Clostridia bacterium
CCCTTTGAACACCCTTGAACACCCCCCAACGCTGAACACCCCCAAAAATTGAAAAAGCCCGTATTTCAAGGGCTTCGGAGGGGTGTCCACTCATACGGATTTGTTTGATAACTCGACCGCATGGGCAGAACCCATCGTTCACATCGATAAAATCCCAAATAATCAGATAGCACAACAAGAAAGAGCGTCCTTATCCGGCCTCCAAAAGTGCCGGATAAGGACGCTCTTCATCCGAATGGAAAGCAACTACAAAAAGCCTATAAGCGAGGTCGGAAGCAAGTCTTGGCCTGCATATCACATTTGATGAAGCCAACGCATTTCTAAAGGTCACTTCATGATCCCACCCGTTTTGCTTTTTTATATCGACCAGCAGCTTTTCGTTGCCAATGTCGAGATAAGTTTTTGAAATTATTGCAGCTATCAAAGCCGAAATACATACTCTTCCAGCCTTATCTATTTTTATAAACAGGTGGTTGTTCTGCTCTCGGTCTTTGCTGAAAACGTACTTGACGATTTCTGTTGGGCCGTTTCTCAATGCTTTATCCGGCCTATTGAGTTCATTATTCTGTGTGCAGAAAGCTGCCACTTCCTTTTCCTTAAGGAAACTCTCTATCTCGTTATATTCAAGAGTACGCTCCTTCCATGTTTCCAAGGGTGCTTCAATCTCAATTTCTGGAAAATCAAATGGTTTTTCCTTTTCAGCCAAATTACGGAGCATATCTTTGGAATACGCCAGCATCTGGTATTGGTATATGGTAGCCATGGCTCGCAGGATAATGCTGCCGTGCCATTCACGAGGCGAAACCTCTTCGCATCTGCCTATGACTCTATCAATCTCCTGTGCCCTTTTGTCGTTTTCATCGAAACTGGCTTCGCTGATGTACCTGTTAATCCTATCGGTGATAATAGAAATCATTGTTGAATGAGGAAGCAGCCGAGGTGATCCGGGAGATTTTTAGTTTGTTTATCGGCGGGATGTCTATGAGACAGATATGCCTCCGGCTTGATGCCAGAGGGATTGATTATCCCGCAAAGCATATGATGAAAATCGGGATTACTTCACAAGCAGAATACGGGAAACTTGTAAACGCTAAAAACCCGGAAGGCTGGCGGTCAACGGCCATTGTTACCATACTTGACCGATATGAATACTGCGGGCATACAGTCAGCAACCGTTTCACAAAGCCCACCTACAAGAGTAAGAAAATTGTTCCTTTGCCGGAAAGCGAATGGATCATCACTAAAAATACACAGGAGCCCATCATTGATGAGGAAACTTGGCAGAAAGCGCATCAGATTCGGGCAAGTGGCCACCGTTCCAATCAGGATCGTGAAAAAGGCCCGCTCAATGGTTATCTGTATTGTAAAGACTGCGGCAGCAAGCTTTACTTCCATTACGCGCCTAAGCTGACCAGACCGGGCTTTTACAACTGTGGGAGGTACCAGCTTTACAAAGCATGCACCATCCATTACATCAGGATGTTCGCAATCGAGCAGATTGTTTTGGAAGAGATCCAGCGCTTTTGCAGGATGGCACAGGACGACGAGCAGGCGTTTGTGGAGATGGTACGCAGAAGCCTGAATTCCCAGGATCAAACGGAGCGCCGGAATGATGAGCGGGAATTGAGCGACGCCCAAAACCGGCTGGGGAGCATCGACAGGATCATTGAACAGCTGTATGAAGACAGGGTCACAGGAACCCTGAGCACGGAACGGTTTACCCAAATGCTGGGGCGGTATGAAGGAGAGCAGAAACAACTCAGAGAAAAATGTGAAAAACTGCAGCAATCCCTGATTTCCACCAAGGAAAAAACAGAGAACAGCGACCGCTTCATCCGGTTGGTCAAAAGTATAACGCAGCCGGAAACGCTGACCCCTGAGCTTGTCGGTAACCTGATCGAGCGCGTCGAGGTTGGCGATGTATACATCGTAGGCGGGGAAAAGAAGCAGGATGTGCGGATATTGTTCAACTTCGTCGGGGAAATAAGCTGATGGTTTCTAAAGCGAAAAGTCCTGTGGGGAGGCCACTCCTTACAGGATTTTTGAGTTTTGGGCAGAATATACTGGTCTATACAGGGAGGTGGCAGAATGGCTGAGAGGCTGCGGCGCGTTGTAGAACGCACCACTTTTGTTCTGATGGAATGTGCTCGGCTGTTTCACCTTCGGCCCTATGATCGCCACACGGGTTTTTCGGGTCGCTAAACAACGTAGAGAAGCAATTGAATGAGGAGTGATCATCATGGAAAACGGCTTTCCCATTTTCATGCTCATCTTTGCCGGAGCCATCCTTCTTTACGCAGCCCTGATGGCCATCACAAAGGACTACAAGATGCTGCCCTTTCGGGCACGGGTGTCTGTCAAGCCGAAGAACCCTGAGAAGTACATGATACAGCTTGCAAAGATTGTAGTATTAGTGGCAGTAATGATAGCTGCCGGAGCCGTGATTGCACTGTGGAATGCTGCTGCCGGTGCGGTTGTGATGGTCATCGGTGTGGTTGCTACCCTTTGGTGTGGGACGAAGATGATAAAGAAGGTAGAAGAATGATCGAAACTGAGAGACTGACACTTCGCCAATTCCGGGAATCCGATGCAGAGGATGTACTGGAGTATCTCCGTTCTCCCGCTGTTCATTGCTTCTATTGTATGAAACTGGATTCGCTGGAAGCGGCGCAGGACGAAATGAAGAAGCGGCTGGATGATAACCTTTATCTCGCCATCGTGCTGAAGGAGAGCGGTAAGGTCATCGGTGAGATTTTCGGACACCCAGAGGGAACCGCACCGGAGGATGAAGTCCAGGACACATTTAGTCCGTGCTGGATGCTGAATCTGAATTACACCGGCAAGGGCTATGCCTATGAAGCTGCCCATGCCTACTTTGATTATCTGTTCAGAGAGAAGAATATCAGGCGCATCTACGCTTACACCGAGGACTACAATTTCCCCAGCCAGCGTCTGTGTGAACGCCTCGGTATGCGGCGGGAGGGGCTGTTCATTGAGTTTGTATCCTTCGTCAACAATCCTGATGGAACCCCGCGTTATGAGAACACGATGCAGTATGCGATTTTGAAGAAGGAATGGAATTGATCACGAATTCCGCAGACCGAGGTGAAGAATACATGGATCTGTCAAAATACGATGGAAAACATGTTCAGGTAAGGGACAAATGGGGAGAAACTTACACCGGCATGGCGGAGTATGGGAACTACGATTTTCTGGAGTGTGAATATGGCGGTGAGGAAGACGGCATTTTCATTGAAGACTGCTTGATCTACAATTCTCAGATCATCTCCATAGAGGAGATCGAAGTGCACGGTACTGTTGAATTATGGACAGAGCAACTGACACTGCGCCGATACCGCTCAGAAGATGCGGATGACCTATACCGTTATCTTGGGACAGACCCGGCGATGTATCAGTATTCCGGATGGAATCCATACGCAACTCCCGAAATGGCACAGGAAACTGTACGAAGGTTTATCGACGGTTATGGTGATGAGCGTGCCTATTCGTGGATAATGGACATTGATGACGTTATCGTCGGCACAATTGGAGCCTATGATTATAAGGACGATCATATCGAGGTGGGATTCAGTGTTGTCCCGGGTTGGCAGGGACGCGGCCTTGCAACTGAGGCGCTGAAGAAAGTGCTGGAGTATCTGACGGAAAATGAAGGCATCCCCTGTGTGACCGCCTGGTGCGCGGCTGAGAATATCAAATCGAAGCGGGTTCTCGAAAAAGCGGGGATGAAGCTGGCCCGTACAGAGAAAGAAGGCCTTGCGGTCGAAGACAGGGTGTATGACAAATTAATCTACGAGTACAGGAGCTGCGGATGAGAATTGAATGGATAGATGGATTTGAAATTCACGTGAGTGTCGATCATGGAAAAGCAGTTATATCCGCTAACAAGGAAGGACTGCTTTCTTTGGCAAAGCAGTTGACAGCTCTTGCGGAGGAAAATTTGGGAAGCCATATTCACTATGATGAGCACAATTCTCTCGAAGAGGGATCAGCAGATCTGACTATTGAAAGAATCAGTACAGAGGAGGACTGAGCAGTGTTCTTCAAGCAGGAAATATATGACTATCTGAAAGCAAACGACATCTTACATGAGATCACGGAGCATGCCGCCGTTTTCAACATGGAGGAGCTTGATGCTGTAGAACTTCCGTACCCGGATTGCGATGCCAAGAATCTGTTCGTGCGGGATGACAAGCGCCGCAACTACTACCTGATCACCGTGAAGGGCGACAAGCGCGTCGATCTGAAGGAGTTCCGAAAGATCTATGGCACGAAGCCGCTGACTTTTGTGAAACCCGATGAGCTGGCCGATATACTCGGATTGATCCCCGGTGCTGTATCTCCCTTTGGCCTGCTAAACGATGTCGAGAAAAAGGTCGTGTTCTACATTGATGCAGCGTTTATGGGTGATAAGGGCCTGATCGGTATCCATCCTAATGACAATACGGCGACCGTGTGGTTGAAGGCTGAGGATTTGATCCGCATCATCGAAAACCACGGCAATGCAGTTCATGCGGTAGAGATATGATACGCCGTCATATCACTTTCTATGGCTGGGTTCAAGGTGTGGGATTCCGCTACCGTGCCCGGCACGCCGCTGATCTTTATGGTTGTACCGGCTGGTGCCGAAACGAATGGGATGGAAGCGTCACCATGGAAATCCAAGGGGCAGAAGAGAGCATAGACCGAGTGATCTTGGCTATTGAAGCCGGAAGATACATTCGAATTGAGAACATGGATTACAGGATGATTTCCCTGGTTGAAGGGGAGCACGGATTCAGAACAGAATGAAAGGGGAAAACACAATGGAATTCAAAGAAGTAGTCAAGAACAGGTATTCCTGCAAGAAGTACAGTGACCGACCGGTGGAGAAGGAGAAGCTGGATGCTATCCTGAACGCAGGCCGCCTGGCTCCCACGGCTAAGAACCTGCAGGAACAACATATATATGTCTTGCAGTCACCTGAAGCCCTAGCAAAGATTGATGCGGCCACGCCGTGTCGCTACGGTGCACCGACTGTCCTTGTGGTTGCCTTCGACAGGAGCAACGTGTTCACCTATCCAGGCGGTAAGCGCGATTCTGGCGTAGAGGACGCGACGATCGTCGCAACCCACATGATTCTTGCTGCTGCGGATGAAGGTGTGGATAGCTGCTGGATTAATTTCCTCGATCCGGAGCAGCTGGCAGAATCACTGGGACTTCCGGAGAATGAGGAAGTACTGATGGTCATGGATCTGGGCTATGCCGCAGAGGGAGCAGGCCCACTGCCGAACCACAGCAATCGTAAGGAGCTAAGTAAGACTGTCAGCTATATGTGATCAGTACTCACGATGGCTCTGGACTGGCGGGAGTGTTTTCTCCATCAGGGGCTCCCAGGCAAAGCAGAAGGTCTCTGATTGGTGTAATCCTTCCAAGGGGGGTGGCAGAATGGCTGAGAGGCTACGGTGCGTTGTAGAGCGCATCACTTATCAGAATTCTGAAAATGGCTATTCTGTCATCAAATGCGCAGCGAAAGGTTACAATGACCTGGTGACCGTCGTAGGCAATATGGCAGAGTTTCACGTCGGTTCCGTTCTCTCATTGACCGGTTCCTGGAGAATTGATTCCAAATATGGACGTCAGTTCTCCATTGAGTCCTATGAGGAGACTCTCCCGGCCACCGTTTACGGTATCGAAAAATATCTAGGCTCCGGCCTTGTGAAAGGTATCGGGCCAAAGTTTGCAAAACGGATCGTAAGTACATTCGAGGCGGATACTCTGACGGTGATCGAAACCGATCCAGACCGATTGATAGAGATTGTTGGCATCGGTACGCGCCGTGTTGAACAGATCAAGAAAGCCTGGATCGAACAGAAAGAAATAAAGAACATCATGCTGTTCCTGCAGGGACATGATGTTTCAACAGCCCACGCAACGAAGATATATAAACAGTATGGAGCCGATTCAATCTCTGTTGTTCAGGAAAATCCATACCGTTTGGCAGATGATATATGGGGGATCGGGTTTAAGACAGCGGACACCATTGCATCGAAACTTGGCTTTGAAAAAGAAAAATACATCAACATAACCACCTATCGGGAAGCCGCTGAAAGCATATAGGCATCATTCACACCGCTGATACAGCCACAGAAGACTTGTTATAGCTATTTCACTGCGACCTTCCACAAATATGCCCTATGGCTGGTAATAAAAATGATCAAATTCGCGTTTTCTCAAGTGCAAAAGGGAATGGATAACCTGTATCAAACAACGCGAGAAGGGAATGAAGCTGTCCAAATACAGGGCAAGCAAGTAACAAACAGCACGCAGTTTCCGGTATGCGAGAGTAGCGCCGGAGACTTTTAACATGATATAATTCAATAACCGGGACTGCAATTCTTTGCTTCATACGCTACAAAAGGCAGATCCGGCTTGAATATAAAAACAGATGAAACCGAGGTATAACTCCATGAATAAAAGGATCAAAAAGACGATCATCATCCTATTGCTTGTGATATTGCATATAGATACTTCCTTTTCCTGTTCAATGGGGAAAGCGGAAGCTGACGCAGAGGAATTTGCAATCGTTGTTTCCGCGAATGCTTCTTCCACAGAGATGTATGCCGCAGAAACATTTCAGGAATATCTGAATATACTCAATAACAGCTACTATGAAATCATCACAGATGATAAGTCGTTTCATGGGTTTAAATTCTGTATTGGAGCAACCTCTGTTTATGATACGTCCGATGATATCAAAGACAAAGCTGCCGATTCGTATGTCCTTGCCCCGTTCGATAACGGTTTGGCCATTTTGGGCGTGGGAGGCCGTGGAACGCTCTATGGTGTTCATACATTCCTTGAAAATTATTGCGGTTTCAAATGTTACGCCTGGTATCCGGTGATGGTGATGACTTCCGATAAAATGTCGCTTCCCGAGGAGAAAATTGAATATGAACCTTTTTTTGAATATAGGAATATCGACTGGCGCAGCGGCTGGATGCCTTTGTATTCCGTTGCGCACAAACTGAATGGCGAATTACAGTCAGATGCCCCTGAACAGGGCGGGAATATTCCATATCTTGGCGATTCCAGCTGCCATACGCTCTCAACATTTTTTTGCGCTTCTAATAAATATTACGACAGCCATCCGGAATACTTTGCACTGCATAACGGTAAAAGAGTTCCCGGACAGCTTTGTTTGACAAATGACAGGGTTTATGAGATCGTCCTTGAAGATGTATTCAGTATTCTTAAGGCCGAGCACGATCCGGAAGCGGATCTGCAGATCATTTCCTTGTCTCAGGCTGACAATCTAGATTATTGTGAATGTGAACGTTGCAAGTCTATAGACGACGCTAACGAATCCCGTGCCGGTTCTTTGATTACGTTCGTCAACCGGATCGCAGCGGCTGTTAAAGAAAAAGGCTATCACAATGTGGCGTTTGATACGCTTGCCTATACATATACACGCAAGGCTCCGTCTCAGGTAAAGCCGGAACCTAACGTCATCGTAAGGCTCTGTACATTCGAATGCTGTTTTTCGCATGCTTTGGATGACTCCAGCTGCCAGAGAAACAGGGAACTGATGGAGGATCTAAAGGAATGGTCCGAAATTTGCAATAGAATATATATTTGGGATTATACGACCAATTTTGCCTATACGCTTGGTATATTCCCGGATTTCAATACTTTACAGAAAAACATACAGTGCTTTCATAGATATGGGGTCAAAGGCGTTTATGAAGAAGGAAACTATTACATTGATCGCTGCGATACCGAATTCGGGGAACTCAGAACTTACCTGATCGCAGAACTTCTGGAAAACCCTTACTGTGATTATGATGCAAAAATGTTGGAATTCTGTAACTATTATTATGGTAAAGGCGGGGAATACATCAAGGAAATCATTGATGAAATCACAGCCAGCACGAAAGACCATGTGGACATTTATAGCCGCATGGGCGATTCTTTCTCGATTGATGATGAAAAAGCGGAGAAAATCGATCGGCTTTGGTTTTTGGCTGAAAGTGCTGCAAATGGTTCGGGTGACACTCTTGAAGCAATCGAGCGCAGCAAGCTTTCCTGGCGTTATGTGAAAGCAATCCTGGGATTGAAGGAATTCAACGGAACACTTGAAGAGAACAGAAAGGCAAGGGAAGAGCTATTTAACGATCTGATCGCCCATGATGTTAAAATGATCGATGAGTGGACCTGGATCGAAGATGATTTCTCAGTATATGAAATGATCCCCGTCGAAGAATGGGAGCTAGCGGAGAGTTATTAAGCACTTACAGGATCATCGGAGTATAACAAAGACAAAAAGTGAATTTGCATCCAATTTCGCTGCCATTGCTGACGATCGTTTTCCTGACGAAGATGCGGACAAAGCATAAATGCAGAGGTAGACGATATAAATAGAATGCTTTTATCACGTACTGATTCAGCAGTTGGGGGCTGGTATTATTGCCTAACACATTACAAAATGCAGAATCGTTGCCATGAGGCCCCTTTAGCATTTCTTCTCGCCATGGTAATAATTGTCAGAATAGAATAATTCTCTTTCGCTTTTTTATTCCGTACAGGCGTTTTCAACATATTCAATTTCGATACAATCAGTCTTCTACCGTATTTTTATAGTAAAAAATCATAATTTAGCGAGAGAAGAAAAAGAACCATTTGAAAATCATAGCATAGAGCTAGTTAAATTTCTTATTGGATAACTGTAAGCTATATCAT
>JAUNMW010000131.1 GCA_030537395.1 Clostridia bacterium
CCGGGGTGAAACCCCGGCGTATCCTCTTTTTTGTCTTGTTTCACTCTTTAGAGCATGCATCTTATCAACATAGAAAAGGAATGGTATATGCTGTTTCGTTTTAAAGAGGCTGAGTCAAATCAGCGTTGAAGTACTTTTGGCTCAGCGCGGCCAGAGTGCCGTCCTCCCGGGCCTGGGAAAGGATTTCGTTGATAGCGGCCAGCAGGGAAGCGCTGTCCGCGCTCTTGCGCACGGGATAGCACACCGGATCGCCAGGGGCGGTGACCACGATCTTAATGTTGGCGTCGGGATGCTCGCTCAGATAATCCTCCACGGAGCCTTTGGCGTTGATGGTAGCGTCCACCCGACCCTGCAGCACCATTTCCAGGGTTTCGCCCAGGGTGTCCACATAGGTGACAGACGCGCCCAGATCCTCCGCCCGCTCGGCATAAGTGGAATTGGGGGAGTTGGAGGTCTTTTTGCCCTTCAGATCCTCAAAGGACTGAATGGAATCGTTGTCGCCCCGCACCACCAGCACGATTTCCGTGTACACGTAAGGATCGGAAAAATCGTACTTCTGGGCCCGTTCTTCGGTGTAATCCACGCCGTTGCAGGCGATGTCGAAACGGCCGCTGTCCACGCCAGCCAGAATGGCGTCCCAGGCGGTTTCCATATATTCGGGCTCCACGCCCAGACCCTTGGCGATCAGCGCGCCGATTTCAATATCAAAGCCAGTGAGCACGTCGTTTTCATCGTGATAAGTCCAGGGGCTCCAGTTGCCTTCGGTGGCAATGATCAGTTTGCCCCGTTCCTGAATACGGGCCAGCAAATCCTTTTCGCCCTCCGCAAACGCGGAAACCGATACGGCCAGCAGCACCAGCGCGAAGAGCACCGCAAAAATTTTCTTCATCAAATGCTTCCTCCTTCAAAAAGATGCTCATATTGTAAAGGAAAAGCGGAAGTCCGTCAAGGGGAACAGCAGAATTATTCCCAAAAACAGGAAAAATACAATCGCCTTCAGATTCTGCCGTTTTTTGCAATTTTCCGCTTGACAGATCGGAGTTTGTGTACTATAATATGACCCGTTTCCGAGATGCGCCATTAGCTCAGTTGGTAGAGCACCTGACTCTTAATCAGGGTGTCCCGGGTTCGAGTCCCTGATGGCGCACTGAACAAAGATAATCCGAACCGGATCTTCCAAGAGAAGATGGGTTCGGATTATTTTTATTTTTCTTTGCTCAGCCTGGCTCCCATCTGGAAAGCATTTTCCAAATCCAGGGGGAATTGCTTCTCCCGCATGGCCTTTTTATGTTCCTCGTTGAAGCCGGCCATGTTATACCTGCTGTAATCCTTTACCTGCAGCGTATCGCAGCAGGCGTACACTTCCACAGAGCCATTGAGCGCCTTGAAGCTCTGCGCAATTTCCTTTGCCTTCTTTTTGTAGGAAAGATCATAATACATCTTGGGCGCGTTCATGGTCAGAATGATGCCCACGTTCACTTTGCCGGTAAAATAATTGGAATAATCGTCATAGGACAGGGCGCAGAAATGCAGCCGCTCGATGAGTCCCCGCAGCTGGCTGGTAATATCGCCCAGATAGATCGGGGACCCAAGGATCAGGGCGTCGGCGGCAAAGATGCGGTCGATCACGGGCGACAGATCGTCCTTCCAGAAGCACTTGCACCGCTCCGCATCTTTCCGCTTGCAGGCCAGACAGGAACGGCATCCGGTATAGGACAGATCGAACAGGTCGATGTACTCCGTTTCAGCGCCGACGGATGCGGCGCCCTTCTGGGCTTCCTTCAGCATCAGCGCTGTATTCCAGTTTTTTCTGGGGCTCCCATTCAGCAGAATCGTTTTCATTTTGCATCTCCATGTATTGTTTATTTCCGCTATCGCGCAATGCGCCGCGGCATGCAATGCTTTTCAGCGGCCTGCATTGCGCTTCCGCCTCCTGCGCAAAACCTATTATAACTTTTTTCCATGAAATTTCAAATGAACTTCCGGTGCATCATCCGCAGCTTTGCTTTGGCTGAATCATCCGCGCCGCCATAACGCGAAAAACTGCCCAGAGCATTGCGCTCCGGGCAGCTTTGCATATCAGGTCGCATCCGGGGTGTCATCCGGACGGTCAGTATCCATTGCTTCCTTGGCTGCTTTGCCCACCAGTCCGCCGGTGGACACATCCCTGAGCATTTTGGGGATATCCAGCCCAACAGCTTCCTTGACGGCTTCAAAGGTTTGCAGCATGGTTCCGGCGGTGTCCCGGGCCATGGAGGAGGCCCCGCCCTCGCCGAAGAGAATGATCTTATCGGTCTTGCTCAGAGGCTCGCTGACGGAGCGGGCGATATCGGGCAGCTTATCCACCACCATCTCCAGCATGGCGGCCTGACCGTAGAGCTTCATGGCTTCTGCCTTGCGGCGGATGGCCTCCGCTTCGGCTTCACCGCGCAGGCGGATGGCTTCCGCTTCCTTCTCGGCTTCATAGAGCTGCGCGTCGGCCTTGGCCTGGCGCTCGAATTTCTCCGCCTCCGCGTCGAACACGCGGGCATCCTTTTCGGCGGCGGCTTTCTCACGGATCTGCACATTCAGCCGTTCGCGCTCGATTTCCACCTCCTGCTTTTTCAGCTCCGTTTCCTTTTCCAAGCGGGTCAGCTCGGCAGCGGCGCGCTCGGCCTCGTAGGTCTTGCGCACGCGCTCCTGCTCGATGCGGTAGGCTTCGTCGGCCTTGGCCTTTTCCTGATCGGATTCCAGCTTATACCCGGCTTGCAGCAGGGCCAGATCCTTGTCCTGCTCGGCAATAGCGGCCTGGGCTTCCACCTCGGCCTTGTGGCCTTCCTGCTGGGCCTTGGCCCGCGCAATGGCGGCGTCGCGTTCCTTTTCCACCACGTTCTGGGTGGCCATGGTTTCGATCACGTCGCCGTCCTTGTCGGAGAAGTTCTGAATGGTCAGGTTGATGATTTCCAGGCCCATGTTGCTCATATCGCTCATGGCGGCCTTGATGGATTCCTGGGCGAACTTGTCGCGGTTCTGCACCAGCTCCGCAATGGTCATCTGGCCGATGATCTCGCGCATGTTGCCTTCCAGCACGTCCTTGGCCAGGGATTTGATCTGCTCGGCGTTATAGTGCAGCAATTGTTCCGCGGCCGTGGCGATGGACAGATCATCCGAACCGATTTTAATGTTGGCCACGGCGTCCACCACCACGGAGATGTATTCCTTGGTGGGCACGGGCTGGGCAGTTTTGATGTCCACCTGCATCAGGCACATATCCAATTGGTCAATGCGTTCGATGGCGGGAATGTAGAAGGTGGCTCCGCCGCGCACGATGCGATAGCCGAATTTTTTGGAAACCGCGGTTCCGTCCGGAGTCCTTACCTTGTAATTCCTTCGGATCAGGCCGGAAATGATCAGCGCGGTATCCGGGGGAGCGATCTTGTAGCGGGGCACCAGCTTAAACAGGGCGTAGATGGCGGCGATAATGACGAGAATCAGCCACCATTTCGTTGCCAGAAACTGCAGCACATTGTTTTCCATGGTCATCCTCCTTGATTGTTTTGCATCGATGCGGCGCTTTATGAGGAATAACGGGGCGGGCGTTCACCGCCCCGGAGATCGGAGGGAATATCAGAAGCGTCCGTGGGGTCCGCCCCTGAAACTGCCGCCCATGGGAGGCCGATGATGCCGGCTCATGGGAGGACGGCGCCAGCCCCAGCCGCCCATGAAGGGGAATCCCCCATACCAAGGACGGCGAAACAGAGAAGACAGAATCAGCACGATGATGATGAAGCGCAGCATGGAAGGACTCCTCCTTTCTGAAAGTGCGGCATGAGAGTTTATATAAATAGACTTGCATCACAGGAAATTCCCGCAATGCAAGTCTTGCCTTTTCGCTGGAACCGGATGCCTGCGCATCGGCTGACGGTTCGCAGCCACGCTTTCGCGTTTGGCTACTCCCTTGCTGTGATGATAGTATATCAAATCCTTTCGTCTTTTGAAAGGCGGTTAAGCGACAATTCAGGCGTCAAAACCGACAATTTGATCCGCAGCTTCCTATCCGGGAATATTCTGTTTACGGCGTTTCCCGCAAAATCGTCCTGAACGCTTCCAGCTCCTTCTGATTGCCCCGGACGAAGTGGCCGGGCTCGATTTCGCACCAGACGGGAGGATCGGAGGAATAATCGTGGATGGATTCATCGTAGGAAAGGGGCGGGGCCTCCTGCTTTAAATCCGGCGAGGGCACGGGCACGGCGGAGAGCAGGGCCCGGGTGTAAGCGTGGAGGGGATGGCGAAACAGGGTTTCCGTGTCCGCCAATTCCATGAGCAGCCCCTTATGGATAACGGCGATGCGGTCGCAAATGAAACGCATCACGGACAGATCGTGGGAAATAAACAGATAGGTGAGCCCCCGCTGCCGCTGCAATTCGGCCAGCAGATTCAGCACCTGGGCCCGGATGCTGACATCCAGAGCTGAAATGGGCTCATCCGCCACAATGAATTCGGGCTGCATGATCAGGGCCCTGGCGATGCCGATGCGCTGGCGCTGGCCCCCGGAAAATTCATGGGGAAAGCGGCTGGCAAATTCGGGCAGCAATCCCACGTCCAGCAAGGCCTGATGCACCATTTCCTGGCGCTGCTCCTTCGTTAAGCCCTTGTGACTGTTGTACAGGCCTTCGGACACGATGTAATCCACCTTGGCCCGCTCGTTCAAGGAGGCCATGGGGTCCTGGAAAATCATCTGGATTTTGCGGGTGATTTCACGGTCCAGGTCCTTGCTGATTTTGCCGTTGATTCTCTGACCTTTAAAAATCACTTCGCCCCCGGCGGTTTCATAAATGCGGATAATTGCCCGGCCGATGGTGGTTTTGCCGCTGCCGGATTCCCCCACCAGCCCGAAGGTTTCGCCGGGGTAAATATCAAAGCTGACGCCCTTGACCGCGTGGAAGGGATGGCGGCGGGAGCCAAAATCCACCTTCAAATCCCGCACGGACAGAAGGGGCGTTTTTTGTTCGCTCATAGGCTCACCTCCTGCCGAAGCCGATTCAGCACCGGGGGCGGCTCCACCTTCGGCGCGTCGGGATGCAAAAGCCAGGTGCGGGCAAAATGGGTGGCCGACACCTGAAACAGCGGGGGCCGCTTTTCAAAATCGATTTTCAGGGCGTGGGGGTTCCGGGGGGCGAAGGCGTCGCCCTTGATTTCATGGTACAGATTGGGCGGCGTGCCCTGAATGGAAAACAGCTTTTCCCCCTTCACGCCCAGCTGAGGCAGGGAGGAAAGCAAAGCCCAGGTGTAGGGGTGCCGGGCATCGTAAAACACCTCCCGGCTGGTGCCGATTTCCACAATGTCCCCCGCGTACATGACGGCCACCCGATCCGCCACGTTGGCCACCACGCCCAAATCGTGGGTGATGTACACGGTGGTCAAATCGTATTTGCGCACTAAATTGCGGATCAGATGCAGAATCTGCGCCTGGATGGTCACGTCCAGGGCGGTGGTGGGCTCGTCGCAGATGAGGATTTTGGGCTTGCAGGCCATGGCGATAGCAATGACCACCCGCTGCCGCATGCCGCCGGAAAACTCATGGGGGTACTGCTTGCTGCGGCGTTCCGGCTCGGTGATGCCCACATCGTTCAGAAGCTCGATCACCGCTTTGTGGGCGGCGATTCCTTCAAGCTGCTGGTGCAGTTTTAAAGCTTCTTCAATTTGGGCCCCGATGGTTTTTAAGGGGTTCAGGCTGGTCATGGGGTCCTGAAGCACCATGGCGATTTCCTTTCCCCGGATGGTCAGCCATTCCTTCTCCGTTTTATACTGGGCCAGATCGTGACCGTTATAGATAATGCTGCCGCTGTCGATCCAGCCGTTCATATCCAGCAGACCCATGAAGGTTTTGGTGAGCACCGATTTGCCGGAGCCGGATTCCCCCACGATGGCCAGCGTTTCCCCTTTGTACAGATCCAGCGATACATCCCGGATAGCGTGCAGAACCTTGCCCCGCAGGGAGAACTTCACATTCAGATGCTGCACCGACAAAATGGGTTCCTGATCCATGAATGCGCTCCCTCCCTTACAGATGGTTCTTGGGGTCGGCGGCATCCGCGAAGGCGTTGCCGAGAATGTAGAAGGAAATGGTGATGATGGACAGCACGATGGTGGGGAACACCAATTGGTAGCTGGCCGAGGTGGCCAGCAGCTTGCGGCCCACGTTGATGAGGTTTCCCAGGGAAGGTATGCTCACCGGCAGCCCCAGGCCGATATAGGTGATGAACACTTCGCTGCCGATGGCCCCGGGAATGGACAGGGCCATGCGCAGGGTGATCACGGATACCAGATAGGGCAAAAGATTCCTGAAGATGATGCGGAAAGTGCCCACGCCCAGGCAGCGGGAGGCCAGATTGTAATCCCGGTCCCGGATGATCACGATCTGATTGCGCACAAACCGGGCCATACCCACCCAGCCCGTTATGCTCATGGCAAAAATCAGGGTAGACACCCCGGGCCGCATGATATAGGAAATCAAAATCAGCACGATGGTGGTGGGGATATTGTCGATCACGTTGTACACTTCCGTCAGCAGCCGGTCCAGGGCCTTCACATAGCCCCACAGCACGCCGATCAGGATGCCGATGACGGCCTGGAAGAAGGCCACCGCCACGCCGATGGTCAGCGACGTGCGGGTGCCGCTCCACACCATGGCCCACAGGTCCTGCCCCGCGTTGTTGGTGCCGAACAGGAAGGGCCGGGTGTCGGGCAGCAAACGCAGCTCCGCTTTTTCTTTGGTCAGGGCCGTGCCGTCTTCCCGGATATTCAGGGATGTTTTTTTCACAAACAGTTCGTTGCCCTTGTTGTTGGTCATTTCCTTGGGGGCGGTGTACATTTTTACCACCAGGTTGGATTTGGCCTGGTACGGGGTGTTTTCATAATCCTCGGGCAGCTTTAATTTGGTAGTGAAATCGTTTTTCACGTACCCCGTCTGGCCCTGGTATTCCACCTGGCAAAAATCGCTGCCGTATTCCAGCAGGGTAAATTCTTTGCGGGAGGGGATCGTCAAAAGCAGATTGCTCACGGCGGCCCATTCCTCGTTTTCCCAGGGGGTCACGATCAGCAATGTGCCTTCCTCCGCCGTTTCCACCACGTTGGTAAGCCCCGGCTGAATATTCATCATCTGAATGCCGGTGATGGGATGATCGATCACCAAATTGGCTTCAAACTGGCCCGGCAGGTAGGGCTGGATCACGGTAAAGGCCAGGATCACGGCCAGCAGGATCAAAAGCCCCAGGGCCACTTTGTTTTTCAGGAACGCCCTGAACGTGCTGCCCCAGTAGGAATAATTGGAATAGCCCGCTTTTTCCGCCTCCGCGCTGTCGTACACGGCAAATTCCAGCATGGATTTTTCAATGGGCTCGGCAATATTGTCCTTCACACCCTTCATCAGCGCGCACCTTCTTTCCGGTTCAAGCTGATGCGGGGATCGATGACCGCCATCAAAATATCGCCCAGAATCATGCCGATGATGCCGATGCAGGAATAGATCATCACCAGCGCCTGCACCATGGGGTTATCCTGCTTGGTGATCACGTTCACCAGCAAGCCCCCCATGCCGGGGATGGAATACAGGGATTCAATATAAATGGAGCCGCTGATGGTGAACAAAAGCGACGTGGGAATATACTGGATCATGGGCACGAACGCGTTTCTGAACACATGCCGCATGGTGATTTTCTTGCTGTCCACGCCCTTGGCCCGGGCCAGGCGCACGTAGTCCTTGTTCATTTCATCCAGCATGTACCGGCGCAGCCACATGGCGTAGTAAGCGATATTGCCCAGGGACATGGAAAACACCGGCAGAATCCAGCTGACCCAATTTTCCCGCTCGAACAGCATGCCCACGTTCAGCGCCAGGGAGCCGTAGCTTTGCAAATAAATATAATATACCGCCGCGGGCACGGCGTTCACCAGCACGATAAACACCGTGCCGAATTTATCCCAGAATTTGTTTTTGCTGCGGGCCATGGCAGCCCCCAGCGGAATGCCCAGCACCATGGAAACGGCCATGGAAAGCAGCCCCATTTCAATGGAAATGGGGGCCTTGGAGGCGATGATGCCCGCAATGGGCACGCCCGCGCTGTAACGGGTGGAGGTGCCCAGATCGCCGTGAAGCACCTTCACGAAAAAATCCTTCAGCTGCACAAGCAAAGGATCGTTCAGGCCCATACTGTCCAGCGTGGCCTTGATCACCGCGTCGTCCAGCTTGTCGATGTTCTCAAAATAACCGTCAATGGGCATCTGGCGCACCATGATGAATACCACCGTCAGGATGATCGCCAGCGTCAGCAGCGATTGCCCAATGCGTTTCAGCAAATACTTTGCCAATGCTCTTTCTTCCTTTGATTGGGATTGGTCAGGGGAAGGGGAAAGAAATCGAGTGAAAAGAGATAAGCAATGGGAGTTGAGAGTTAAGAGTTGAGATTTATTCGATCAATATTACATATCCCAACGTTTAATAACACACTATATTATCTCAACTCTCAACTCTAACATTCTCAAATGCTCTCAGCGCCAGAAATATCTTTTTTAAAACGTCCATGCGGCAGGAAAGGATTCCTCCCCTCCTGCCGCGAAAAATGTTTGATTGTCGCTAAAGCTTATTGGGCGTCCAGCGCTTCCTTGGCTTCCATGTAGGCGTCATAGGCGTCATCGTAGGCGTCGGTGTCCTTATAGGTATCCAGCTGGTACTGGACGTT
>JAUNMW010000411.1 GCA_030537395.1 Clostridia bacterium
TGAAACCCCGGCGTATCCTCTTTTTTGTCTTGTTTCACTCTTTAGAGCACGCATCATAGAATGAGAGCAGTATAAAAACAGACTGCCCGCAATGGAGCAGTCTGCCGATTTTCATCTATGTGATTACTTGATCTGGCTCAGAGCATCCCGAACGGCTTCCATAATCGCGTTGGAGGTCTGGGTGGCGTTGGTCACCGCGTCCACTTCGGTGCTCTGTTTTTCGATGATGGCCTTGGGAATCTGCTCCATGGCGGGATCGCAGATGCCGGGGGTCTCGCTGCTGCTGAGCACTTCGATGTTGGCGATCATTTCGCCGTCCATGGTCACCTTCACTTTCACTTCGCCGCGGTCCGTTTTGCTGGTGCCGATGTATTCATTGGCGGCAAGTTCAGCGGGAGCCTCTTCTTCCACGGGCTTGGCTTCTTCGTAGCCGTACTGGATGTTCAGCAGTTCGATCACCTTGCACACCACTTCGCCGGTCAGGGCTGCGCAGCGGGCCTTCCGGGCCGCATCGCCCATCTGCAGGTTGTTGGCCTTCATGAACTTGTTCACGGAGGCGTTGCAGGTGATATCATCGGCCACGGTGGTGGTGGCGGTGTATTCAGGCTGATAGGTGGGGAACGGCTCCTTGCGGTACCAGGCAAACAGCTCGTTGCGCAGTTCGCCCGCCACCTTGGGTTCGCAGAAGAAGCCCAGCATCAGGCAGCCGCCGGCCAGCGCGCCGCACAGGGTCTGGCAGCCGTAACCGCCGGCGGCCAGCGCCATGGTCTTGCAGGGGATCACGTTGTAGGGATAGCCGTATTCTTCCGCCAGCAGCTCCATGATGCCCGCCACAGCGCCCGCGCCGCAGCCGCCCACTTCAAACCAGCGCTTGTAGGTGTATTCCAGGGCCTTCTGCTTGTCAATGGGATGCCAGGTCCAGGGATATTCCGGGATTTCGGGCGTTTCCGCCAGGGCCGCCGGCATAGCGGTCATCACGGATGCCAGCGCCGCGCCGGTAGCGCCGATCCCCAATGTTTTCAGAAAGCTTCTGCGCGTCAATTCCTTGTTTTCCATTATTTCTTCCCCCTTCTTTTATTGCGCGTATTGATTTCCATTGGTAGAAACAGTATACCACAAATATAAAAGAAAAACAAGGCTTGGAAAAACCATCCGCTGCCTTGTCTTTTTATGTTCTTTGTATAAAACTCTTTTTTCCGCGCATGCTGATACGGAAGGGAGAGAAAAGCATGCGTCAAAAAAGATGGATTCCCGGCTTGCTCGTCGTCTTGCTGCTTACGTTCCATTGCTTTTCAATGCAGGGGGAAGCATACCGCTTCCCTTCACAATTGAGCTTATCCAATTCCCTTATGCTGCCGCAGTCCGCTTCCCGCGAAAGCCCGTCCTCCCGGAATTGGTGGAGTCTATTGTATGATAACGCCCTGCTGCTGGCCCGGATGGATGATGGAGAGCAAAGCGATAATGAAACGGACGAAACATCGGATACGGTGGAATATGTGTGGCCTCTTCTGAGCTGGCTGCTTTCGCTGCTCCAGCCCGCAAGCGCACAGTAGTTATTCTGTTTGTAAGCCGTCAAATTTCATTTTATTGCGTGAAATTTAGTGAAAGAGCCCTTTAGACTACTGAGTTAGGTCTAACTAAGGGATACGTTGGGGCTGTCCGCCC
>JAUNMW010000132.1 GCA_030537395.1 Clostridia bacterium
GCGTGGCGATGTAGCCGGGGCCGATGCCGTTGCACTGGATGTTGTGCTCGCCGTATTCGGAGCAGATGTTCCGGGTGAGCATCTTGAGGCCGCCCTTGGCAGCGGCGTAAGCGGACACGGTTTCGCGGCCCAGTTCGCTCATCATGGAGCAGATGTTGATGATTTTGCCATGGCCTTTTTTGATCATGGAGGGGATCACGGACTTGGCGCAGATGAAGGGCGCGTTCAGGTCCACGTCGATGACCTTGCGGAAATCGGCGGCGCTCATTTCGATCATGGGGATGCGGCGGATGATGCCGGCGTTGTTGACCAGAATGTCCACCACGCCCACTTCTTCTTCGATCTTCTTGACCAGTTCCTGCACCGCTTCTTCGTTGGTCACGTCGCACACGTAGCCATGAGCCTTGATGCCCTTTTCTTCATAGGCGGCCAGGCCCTTGTTCACCAGGTCCTGGTTGATGTCGTTGAAAACGATGGTAGCGCCCGCGGCGGCGTAGGCTTCCGCGATGGCGAAGCCGATTCCGTAAGAGGCACCGGTGATCCAGGCGATTTTGCCTTCCAGGCTGAAAGCTTTCATGTCCATGGGAAATTCCTCCTTTTTCATCACAAATCAAAATGGTGCTGTATTGCCGGAGGAGGAGAACAGAGTTCAGAGTACAGAGTACAGATTATTTTGCAGATATGATTTGGCTTATCAATTATGTGAAAGACTAAATAATCTGTACTCTGCACTCCGTACTCTGAACACTCGATCCTCTTTATACCGAATAATTATCTGAGTTCGGTAGTGGGGATATTGTCCATATCATCAAAGGCCTGGTTTTCGCCGCCCATGGCCCAGATGAAGGTGTAGTTGCTGGTGCCAGCGCCGGCATGAATGCTCCAGGAGGGAGAAATGACGGCCTGCTCGTTCTGCATCACGATGTGGCGGGTTTCGTGGCCTTCGCCCATCATGTGGAACACTACGTTGTTTTCCGGCACCTCGAAGTAGAAGTACACTTCCATGCGGCGCTCATGGGTGTGGGCGGGCATGGTGTTCCAAACGGAGCCGGGCTCCAGCACCGTCATGCCCATGGAGAGCTGGCAGGTTTTGAGCACGGAGGGATGGATGAATTGGTTGATTACGCGCTTGTTGCTGGTTTCCAGGGCACCCAGGGGCTTCTTGGCGGCGTCGGCGATCTTGATCAGCTTGTTTTCATAGCTGCAATGGGCGGGAGCGGATACGATGTAGAACTTGGCGGGCTTGTCCGCGCTGTCGCTCTCAAAATACACTTCCTTGGCGCCCTTGGTGATGTACAGGCAATCCTTGTAGCCCAGCTCGTACACGGAGCCGTCCACGGTCACTTTGCCCGCGCCGCCTACATTGAACATACCGCATTCGCGGCGCTCCAGGAAATATTCAGTGCCGAAGTTATGCCAAATGTCGATGCCCTTATCGATGCTTACCTTTTCGGTAACGGGCATGATGCCCAGGGTGACCATCCGGTCCACGTGGGAATACACGGCGGTGACTTCGTCATCGACGAACAGGGTTTCGATCAGGAATTCTTTGCGGGTCTCTTCGGTGGTGTAGCGCTTGAAATCGCGCTGGTTGCAGGAATAGCGAATGTCCATGGGGTTCATCCTCCTTTTATAAATGAAATGTTTTGCTGTCATTGCTCCGGGTACGCAGGATCAGCAGTCAATCTCTTTTCCTTCGATGCCTTCCATGCGCACATTGGTTACTGTAAGGGTGTCCACGAAATGAGCGATCACGCCCCGGCGCTTGCATTCCTCCACACCGCTGGCCATGGCGGGCACCATGGCTTTGCCGTCGGGGTTGAAGGTGAATACGCTGTCCTTTAAGACGATTTCTTTCACTGGCCGTTCCGGCAGGCCCAGGATATAGCCCACGCAGGATTCGCAATCCTGGGCGTTTACCCGCTCAAAGCGGATGGAGCCGACGGTGGGGGTGGTGTCATCCACAGGCTGCTTTTCCCGGCTCTGCACATAATCGGAATGGCCGTCGGGATCGCAGAAGTACATGGCGTTGACGACCAAAGGCGTTTTCACGCCCTCCATGCGCACGTCCGAAAAGCAAATATCGTCGATGACGGCGTACTTGCCCCGGCCCCGGCGGGTTTTGATGCGCAAGCCCCGGTCGTTGCCCCGCATGTAGCAGTGATGCACCCGCACGTGCTTCACGCCGCCCGCCATTTCGCTGCCCACCGTCACGCCGCCGTGACCGTCCAGCATGCAGCAGTATGCGATTTCAATGTCCTCGCAGGGGGTGTGGTACTTCATACCGGTGTAGATTTTTCCGGCTTTCAAGGCGATGCAGTCGTCACCCACGGAAAACACGGTGCCAAACATCCGGATATGCCTGCAGCTTTCAGGGTCGAACCCGTCGGTATTGGGGCTGACGGCGGGTGCCTCGATGCGCACATTCAGGAAAGACAGATTTTCCGAGAACGTGGGGTGCAGGTTCCAGGCGGGGGAGTTGCGGAAGGTGACGCCCTGGACGGTGATATCCTTGCAGTTCTTTAAATAGAACAGGCGGGGCCGGTAGGCGATCCGCTTGATCTTGGGGTTCACCCACCAATCGCCCTCTGGGGCGCAGCCGTCGATGATTCCTTCGCCGATGATGCGCACGTCCTCCACGTCGATGCCGGTGATGGCGGAGGCGAAGGCGTCCAGGGGGTTCCCCTCCCAGGAGCCCAGTAGGTATTCATCTTTCTCGTCCGTGGTGCGGGTCATGCCGGGCAGGATGGGAAACTCCGTCCGATCCGTTTTCAGCGCCAGGCGCGCGCCGGGCTTGAATTCAATGGTGATATGGCTCTTTAGAAACAGGGGCCCCGTTTTATAATTCCCTTCGGGGATCAGCACCCGCCCGGCAGGGGGACAGGCCAGGATGGCGGCCTGGATAGCGTTGGTATCGTCCTTTTCCCCGTCGCCCTTGGCCCCGAAGCGCTTCACGTTCAGGGTGCAGAATTCCTTTTCAGTGCGGAAGGTAAGTTCGCTTTCCTTTTCTTCGCCCTGCCAGGCTTCCAGGGTGTATTCCGTATCGGGCCAGAGACCATAGACGGAGAAAACGGAACGGTTTTCTTCTTTCGCCAGTTCTTTGTGGTTCAGGATCAGGCGGCGGGGCGCTTTCGCGTAATAATCCCCTTCCGCGTCCAGCAGCACAGTGCAGCTGCGGGCGGAAATAAACAGGCATTTCACGACCGTTCCACCTCCTCCGTTTCCGCTTGCAAAAGCATCCAGGGGCCGGGATCACAAGGGAATCCGAAAATGTAATCGGCCGTCACGCTGCTTCGGAGCAGCGCAGCCAGCGGAAGATACTTTTCTTCGTTCAGCAGATGAAGCCTTACGCCCTTGAACAGAGCGGCGGCGATCAAAACGTGTCCGCTTACATCACGTTGTTCCTCTGCACTGCCCCGCGGAAGGAGCAGAGAAGCGAACGTTTTTTTCGGGGCAAGACCCCGCGCTGCTTCCAATAGCAAGTCTGCCAGCGTGCGGTAATGCTCGTAGATCTGCATATCCAACTTTTCCGCCGTGTCCGCCAACGCCATCAGCATCAATCCCTCATCAGCAAGGGATAATTTGCTGTTTTCCGTACGGTACAGGCCCGTTTCCGGATCAAATTGCCCCTGATGGACGGCCTTGAAATGATCGGTAATTGCTTTATAGGCCTGCTTGCCTCCAAAGCGGGTATCATATTCCGCTAAGAAAGGAGCAACAGCATACAGCTCCGCCGGAATATTTGGCAGAGGCCTATTCTTTACGCCGTCTGCCACAGCGTCCAGCGCTTTTCGATACCGTTCGTCGCCTGATTCATCCAGAGCGAAAAACAGGGCCTTTCCGCATGCAGCCAAATCCGCAGGCGTACAAGCCGAAGCGCAAAAAATCGTACCTTCGGGAGAAACGCTGTTTTCCATATAGTCCAAAACGGCGCGGCGGCAATCCTGATCACCGGTTGCACGGAACAGGGCGATCAGCCCATTCAGGTTCATACCGCCAGAGAGCGTCCATTTTGCTGGTTTTCGGTTGAGAAAACGAAAAACCGCTTCGTTCATGATCTTCATAGCATCCCTCCGAAGAGACATTTCATATAGTATCATGATACATGTTTTTCATCTGGAATGTCAAGCCTTTTTCGGAAATATGGAGCCAAAAACCGCGTAAAAATGAAAAAATGGGAGCGGCCGAACAAATCAAGCGCTCCCATGATGATTTTGCAATTTGTTTATGCGTCCAGCTCCAGCTTGATCGCTTGATGCCCGGTCAATTCTTTCGTGCGGGCGTCCGGCTGGCCCATGCCCACGTACAGCACGATTTTGCCTTCGCTGACGCGCTGGCCTTCCTCGTTGACCACCTTGAAGGATTCCGTGTTCAGGGAAATGGAAACGGTTGCTTCCTTTCCGGCGGGAACGCAGGCGCGCTTGAAGGCGATCAGCCGGGGGTTCAGGGGCGCGTTTTCGCTGCCCTCGTTCTGGCAGTACACCTGGGCCACGTCCTGGGTATCGGCCTTTCCGGCGTTGTACAGCACGGCGTCCACGGTATAACCGCAAACATCCTTGCGCACGCAGGCGGATTTCACATACACGTCGCCGTAGGTGAGGCCAAAGCCGAAGGGGTACAAGGGCTTGCTTGCAAAGTAACGGTAAGTGCGGCCCTTCAGGGCATAATCCGTGAAATCGGGCATTTCGGCCAGCTGTTCATTCTTGTAGAAGGTTACGGGCAGCTTGCCGGAGGGGGACACATGGCCCAGCAGCAAATCGGCCACCGCCTTGCCGCCCTGGGCCCCGGGGTACCAGCACATCATGACGGCGTCCGCCAGATCGCCCGCTTCCTTCAAATCGATGGCGCTGCCCGCCAGCAGGCAGATGATGGTGGGCTTGCCCACCTTCAAAACAGCGTCCATAAGCCTGCGCTGAGCGGGGGGCAGCAGCAGATCCCGCTTGTCGGCGGATCCGTAGGGGTTGCCGGTGTCGCCCTGCTCGCCCTCTAAGGTTTCGTCCAGGCCCACCACCAGCACTACGGCATCGCTGTTTTCCGCCACGGTCAGGGCTTCGGCCAGCCGGTCGTCATTGAACTGAGACAGGTTGTCCGTCTTATCTTTGTACAGATGGCTGCCCACGGCGCACAGCACCCGGACTTTGCCGTCCAGGGCTTCCTGCAAGCCCCGCTGCACGGTGATGTACCGGGAGGAGGAGCCGTGATAGTTGCCCACCAGGGAGGAAACGGCGTCGGCGTTGGGGCCGATGACGCCCAAGGTCTTAAGCTTGTTTTCATCCAGGGGCAGCAGACCGTTGTTTTTCAGCAGCACGCAGCCTTCCTGCGCTGCACGGTCCGCTTTCTTCTGGTGTTCTTCGCATTCCACAACGGTGTAGGGGATCGCGTCGTATTCGCTGCCCTCGCCCATGATGCCCAGCATATAGCGGGTGGTAAACACACGCACGGCGCTTTCCCGCACCTTGCTTTCATCCACTTTTCCGGCAAGCACGGCGGCCACCAGCTTTTCATAGGTGCAGCCGCAGTTCAGGTCGCACCCCGCGTTGATCGCCAGGGCGGCGGAATCCACCGGGTTGTCCGTTACGTGATGGAACTGATGGAAATCGTTGATGGCCCAGCAGTCGGATACGAAATGGCCCTCGAAGCCCCAATCCTTCAAATACTGCATCAGGGCGGGGGAGGCGCAGCACACTTCGCCGTTGGTGCGGTTGTAAGCGCCCATAACGGATTCCACCTTGGCTTCCTTCACCAGCTTTTCAAAAGCGGCCAGATAAGTTTCCGCCATATCCTTTTTGCTGGCTACGGCGTTGAATTCATGGCGCAGATCTTCCGGCCCGGAATGAACGGCAAAGTGCTTGGCGCAGGCGGCTGCCTTCATGACCTCGCCCTTGCCCTGAATGCCCCGCACGTAGGCCGCGCCGATTTCGCCGGTGAGCGTGGGGTCCTCGCCGAAGGTTTCCTGGCCCCGGCCCCAGCGGGGATCCCGGAAAATGTTGATGTTGGGGCTCCAGAAGGTGAGGCCCTTGTAAATATCCCGGTCCCCATGGCGGGAAGCGGCATTGTACTTGGCCCGGCCCTCGGTGGCGGTCACATCGCCCAGCTCTTCCACCAATTCGGTATCGAAGGTGGCGGCCATGCCCACGGCCTGGGGGTACATAGTGGCCATACCGGCCCGGGCCACGCCGTGCAGCGCTTCATTCCACCAGTTGTAGGCGGGAACGCCCAGCCGCTCGATGGCGGGGGCGCTATAGATCAACTGGGAAGCGGCTTCTTCCAGGGTCATTTGGTCTACCAAAGCTTGCGCGCGTTTCCGGGCTTCTTCGCGATTCATATTCAAACACTCCTTTTCATCGCATTAATTCAAATAATTCTTAAATTACAATTGATTGAAGGATTGACAGTATTCGGATGCTATGATATATTGGCATTGGCAAAGCGCGCCGTGATGCATGTAATAACTATGAACAGTTGTAGCCTCTGTGTACTGCGTCCTTTGCCCAAAGAGCGCTGCGAGATATGTGAAGACTATGAACAGTTGGAACTCGTATCACAGCGCTTTTTGTTTTGCCTGAAAACAGGAATTACAGCGTTTGAGCGATTTTTTCCAGGTGTTCGCGGGCCGCCTGGGCATTGTCGGGAACAGTATCTTCCAAGGTCATGGGCAGATCGTATTTCTTGGCGAAGGTGAGCAGCCGGGTGTAATCCATGATGCCCTTGCCGCAGGCTACGGACTGGGCCCGGGTGTCTTCCGGCTTGATGGGCAGGAAATCCTTCATGTGCAGCACGCTCACCTTATCGCCCAGGCGATGAATCGCGTCGGCGATGATGTCGTCGGCGTGCAGGGCCCCTTCGGCGGACAGCAGGTTCACGGAATCCAGAATGATCCGCAGATGATCGGAGGGCAGCAAATTCAGCATTCTTTCCGCCCGTTCGGGGGTGGAAATGATATGCTCGCATACCGGTTCGATGGCGATGACGGCGTCCTCCTCCTCCGCCCAGCGCACGATGGGGGCCAGGCAGCGGATGAACAGCTGAAACGCTTCTTCGGACTGGGAAGCGGGCTCGGAGAATACGGTACCCTTGGCAGGGCCGGTTTCCGTGCCCACCACGCCCGCGCCGATTTTGCGGGCGAAACGAAGATGGGCGTGATAGATTTCTTGTGTTTTCTTCAATGCTTCTTCATTGGTGTTGGCCAGGTTCAGATAGCAGCCCAGCACGGCGCAGCCCATTTGCTTTTCGGCAAACGCGGTCCGCACCTGATCGGCCAGTTCATCCGTAAACAGCTCGGGGGCCCGATCCATGGAAAAACCCTGAATGGCCTTGCTCATGGCCAGATGCGCGCAGGAAAAGCCCTGAGCCTTGGCATAGCCCAGGCGTTCTTCCAGCGTACCGGGAACGGTATCATGAAGGCGGATGCCGATATTCATTTCGTTTCCTCTCCTTTTCGCGAAAGCGCGCTGTAATCAATATTCATTCATGAAAGAGCATATCAAAAAAAGAATAGAAAGTAAATAGGAAGAAAACAAATTCTTTTAAAAACACCAAATCTGCACGGAAAAAGACAAGAAGTGAAAGAAAGTATTAAAATGAAGTTATCCACCGCTTACTGTTTATGAACAAACTGTGAATTTGTTTATTATATGTTTTCACTCCGTTGCAAAAAAACGCACGGCAGGGTATAATCAACATGGCTAAAAAATTATAAAAGGAGGATCTACCCCATGAAAAAAATCGTTGCTCTTCTTCTCGGTATCATGCTGGTGCTGGCTTCTGTTTCCGCCTTTGCGGAGGATGTGAAACTGGGCCAGGTGCAGTACGCCGCCCACGGCAAGCAGAGCTTTGCCGTGATCACCGCCGCCGTTCAGGGCGACACCATCCTGGATGCTTGGATCGATGAATTCCAGGTGATGAGCGGTGAAGGCGTTGTGGGCGTTCCCAACAGCGGCGAAACCTTCGGCGCCAACATCGTTGGCAGTGAAGACGGCAAAGTGCTGGGCTCCAAGCGCGTGAATAACGCTTACTACAGCGGCAACATGGCTTCTCGCGGCGGCGCCACCCAGGAACTGGTGACCAGCTGGACCGCCATCGAAGAATTCGCTGCCGGCAAGACCATCACCGAACTGGAAGTTTTCGCGGCTGAAAAGGCCGGCGCCGGCGCGGACGCCATTTCCGGCGCCACCCTGACTGACTCTGTGAATTACCTGAAGGGCATCATCGAAGCCGCTAAGGTTGCCGCCGATGTGCAGGTGGGCGTTTACACCGTGTACAACGTGTCCGGCGAAACCGTGAAGGAGCTCTACATCACCGTGAATGAAACCGGCGAAAAGAGCGAAAACCTGGCTGGCGAAGGCATGGAAGCCGGCGCCTGCGCCGTGGTTACCAAATGCCTGCCCAACAGCGTTGACGGCCATCACGCTCTCACCTTCGCTTTCACCACGGAAAGCGGCTACACCGGCACCTTCGATACCCTGAGCATCGAAACTGCCCCCATCTATCTGCTGTCCGCCGATATGATGACCGGCGCTACCCAGATCAGCTTCCGGGCTCCCCAGCAGAACTAAGCTTAATCAATAAAAAAAATGACCCTCTCAAAAGGGCAGGTCCAGT
>JAUNMW010000133.1 GCA_030537395.1 Clostridia bacterium
AGGAAGCCAAGCTTGACGCCGTTGTGCTTCTGGCCCGGCGGCTTTCAGCCGCCAACCCGGATGCAAAGCATCCGAGGAAATGCGAGAGAAAAGCGGGAAAATGAAAGCCCATTCCAGCAAGTTTGTGAGAGAAAACAAGTCTTCTTGGGCTCTCATTTTCCCGCTTTTTTCTCGCATTTCTTTGGGCCAGAAGCTCTCAAACTTTCCGTAATCCCAGCGTAACAGCCGAAATATGTATCTTGTATTCTCTCAAGCAGCTTCGGCTAAATGGGTCCAGGGGGCGAAGTCCCCTGGCGCAGAGTTTGAGGCCGCGCAGGCCTCAACGTTCCCCTTGTTATTTTTTTACCTTGAATTCCATCCTTAAAAACAAGCTTGTTATCAAGGAATGAACGTTCAAGAATCCAGGATCATTCTTCGTCCAGGATCTTCATGAATTCCTCGCCGGTGATGGTTTCCTTTTCCAGCAGGTATGCGGCCAGCTTGTGCAGCTGTTCCATATTGGCAGACAGGATCTCCCGGGCGGTATCGTGGGCGGATTTGATGATGGCGTTTACCTCCGCGTCGATCTTGGCGGAGGTATCGGCGGAGCAGGCCAGGGAGGTATCGCCGCCCAGGTACTGGTTGGTGACGGTTTCCAGGGCCACCATGTCAAACTGATCGCTCATTCCGTAGCGGGTCACCATGGCGCGAGCCAGCTTGGTGGCTTTTTCAATATCGTTGGATGCGCCGGATGTGATGGAGTGGAAAATCAGCTCCTCCGCGGTGCGGCCGCCGGTCAGGGTAATCAGCTGGTTCATGGCGTCTTCCTTGCTCATGAGCACCCGCTCATCCTCCTCCACCTGCATGGTGTAACCCAAGGCCCCGGAGGTGCGGGGGATGATGGTGATTTTGGTCACGGGCGCGGAATGCTTCTGCCGGGCGGCGACCAGGGCATGGCCGATTTCGTGATAGGCGATGATCTTCTTTTCCTTGTCGGAAATCACCGCGCCTTTGCGCTGATAGCCGGCGATGACGGTTTCCACGCTTTCTTCCAGATCGTTTTGGCTGATGGCGTTGTGGCCCATGCGCACGGCGCGCAGGGCGGCTTCATTGATGATGTTGGCCAGTTCTGCGCCGGACGCGCCGGAGGTGGCCCGGGCCACGGGGGCCAGATCAACGGAATCGTCGATTTTCACATTCCTGGCGTGCACCTTCAGGATGGCAAGACGCCCCTGCAGATCGGGCAATTCCACGGGAATGCGCCGGTCAAAGCGGCCGGGACGCAAAAGCGCCGGGTCCAGAATGTCGGGCCGGTTGGTGGCGGCCAGGATGACCACGCCTTTTTTGCCGTCAAAGCCGTCCATTTCGGCCAGCAGCTGGTTCAAGGTCTGCTCCCGTTCGTCGTTGCCGCCCACCATGCCGCCGTTATCGCGCTTTTTGCCGATGGTATCGATTTCATCGATGAATACGATGCAGGGGGCCTTTTCTTCGGCCTGCTTGAACAGATCGCGCACCTTGGCCGCGCCCATGCCCACGAACATTTCCACGAATTCAGAGCCGGAAATGGAGAAGAAGGGCACCTTGGCCTCCCCTGCCACGGCCTTGGCCAGCAGCGTTTTGCCGGTGCCCGGAGGGCCCACCAGCAGGGCTCCCTTGGGCAGCTTGGCCCCGATGGCGGCGTACTTGTCGGGATCGTGCAGGAAATCCACGATTTCCGTCAGGGCCTCCTTGGCTTCATCCTGACCCGCCACGTCGGCAAAGGTTTTGCCGGTTTGGGATTCAATGTAGATTTTCGCGTTGGATTTGCCCAGGGTCAGGGCTTCGCCGCCCATGCGCTTGCTCATGGAATTCATGAGCCACCGGCCCACGATGGCGAAGAAGGCGATGGGCAGCACAAAGGAAATGAGGAAGCTGAGCAGGGGGGAGGCCTGGGTGGGAATTTCCGCGGCGAACTCCACGCCCTTGTCCAGCAGGCGCTGGGTCAGGGAATCATCCCAAGGCCACACGCCGGTTTTGAAAAAGCCTACCCGACCGTTATCATCCTTGGCGGTGAAAACCATCATGTTGTCCTGGTAGGACACCTGCTCCACCTTGCCCGCGTCCACCATGGAAACGAAGTTATCGTAGGTCACTTCCGTTACCTGGGGCTGCAAAAGGGCCGGGAACACAAAAATATTCAGCAGCAGCATCACGATCAGCACCAGGCCGCAATAATACATCAATTGTTTTCTTTGGTTTGGCTGTTCTTTCATGGGAATATCCTCCTTCGGCCCCTATTATGCTCCAAAGGTAAAAGAAAGTCAATTGGCTGCCATAAATTCGCCATCATTGGCGGGCTTTTTGGACACATTGATGCGATCTTCCAGCTTTTTGGCTTCCGCGCCCAAGACGGTCAATTTGTCCTCCAAGCTTTCGTAGCCTCGCATCAAATGGCCCGCGGGATCCGAAACGGTGGTTTGACCCTGGGCGATCAGCCCCGCCAGCATCAGCGCCGCGGCGGCCCGCAGGTCGGTGGCGGTCACGTGGGCGCCGTTCAGCGTTCTGCCGCCCTGGATCAGGGCCAATTGGCCCTCCACCCGGATGTGCGCGCCCAGGCGTTTCAATTCCACCACGTGCATATAGCGGTTTTCAAAAATGGTTTCCAGAAAAACGGAAAGGCCGTGGGTTTGGGTGGCCACCACCATCAAGGGGGCCTGCATGTCCGTGGGAAAGCCGGGGTAGGATAAAGTGCGGGCCTCCATGGGATGGCGGGCTTTGCCCCGCAGGCGCAGGCCCCGGACGTCCTCCTGGCAGATCACGCCGGATTCGGATAGCTTGAACAGCAGCGCCCGCATGTGATCCGTTCTGGCTCCTTCCAGCAGCACGCTGCCTTCCGTCAGCGCGGCGGCGCAGGCAAGTGTGCCCGCCTCGATCCGGTCCGGAATGGGGGTGTATTCCGCGCCGTGCAGGCTTTCCACGCCTTCAATGATGATGTTGGCCGTGCCCGCCCCGGCGATGCGCCCTCCCATAGCGGTGAGAAAATGGCACAGATCGGTGATTTCCGGCTCCTTGGCGGCGTTTTCGATGCGGGTGACGCCTTTTGCCAGCACCGCGGCCATGATCAGGTTTTCCGTGGCTCCCACGCTGGGAAAATCCAGGTAAATATTAGCCCCTTTTAATGCGCCGCTCACCTGAACCGTGCCGCCCTCCTGCTCTACCTTGGCCCCCAATTTCTGCAAGCCTTTTAAATGCAGGTCAATGGGCCGCTGGCCGATGGCGCAGCCCCCGGGCATGGACAGCACGCATGCTCCCGTCCGCGCCACCAGCGGCCCCAGAATCAGCACGGAAGCCCGCATGGTGCGCAGCAGCGCGTTTTCCTTCGGGCTCCCCACGCTGACGCCGCGAATGCGTACATCGGCATTTTCTTCTGAAACCTCCGCGCCGCAGGAGCGCAGGATGCCGAGCATATGGCGTACGTCTGTCAGCTGGGGAACCTGGTGAAGAATGATTTCCTCCTGGGTCAGCAGCGCCGCCGCCAAAATGGGCAGCACCGCGTTTTTGGCCGTGCTTACATGAACCTCCCCGGACAGCCGGGGAGAATAACCGATCTGATACTGGGGCATGGGACCGCACCTCCGCAATGCAATGGATTTCGCGGTCATTTTGCCCGGGAAGAAAAGAAAATTCCCCGCCGGATAAGCGGCGCAAAGCCGTTTCCAGCAAGATTTTTTCAGGATAACGTCCCTCTCGCGACGGTTTTGCGGTTCTTTCCAAGCCAATCTTTTTCTGTTGGCAAAGCGTACCCTTTATGGTATGATATGATAGAAAATGATGATACGGCGATGGAGGAAAAAATGGGTCAATTTGTATTGAAAGCCCCCTATACCGCTCGGGGGGATCAGCCCCAGGCCATTGAAGCGCTGGCCCGGGGCGTAAAGGAGGGCATGCCGGCTCAGGTGCTGCTGGGCGTCACGGGGTCCGGCAAAACGTTCACCATGGCGTCGGTGATTGAACGGGTGCAGCGGCCCACGCTGGTGATTGCTCACAATAAAACGCTGGCGGCCCAGCTGTGCGCCGAGTTCAAGGCCTTTTTCCCCGACAGCGCGGTGGAATACTTCGTTTCCTATTATGATTACTACCAGCCGGAGGCCTACATTCCTTCCTCCGACACCTACATTGAAAAGGACGCCTCCGTCAACGAGGAAATCGACCGTCTGCGCCACAGCGCCACCGCCGCGTTGAAGGAGCGCAGCGACGTGATTATTGTGGCTTCCGTTTCCTGCATTTATTCCATGGGCGATCCCAGCGAGTACGAGGGCCAGATGATTTCCCTGCGTCCCGGCATGCGGATGGAGCCGGAGGAGCTGCTTCGCCGCCTGGTGGAAATCCAGTACGAACGCAACGATGTGGCGTTTGAACGTGGAAATTTCCGGGTTCGTGGGGACACGGTGGAGGTGATCCCCGCCGGAGAGCGGGAAAATGGCATCCGAGTGGAGTTTTTTGGCGATGAGATCGACCGGATCAGCGAATTTTCAGTGGTGGACGGCCACGTGCTGCATACGGTGCAGCACAGCGCTATTTTCCCCGCCACCCACTACGCCACCAGCGTGGAAAACCGGGAGGAAAACATTGCCCGCATCGAACATGACATGCAGGAGCGGGCAGCGCAGTTTGAAGCGGAAGGGAAGCTGCTGGAGGCCCAGCGTATTTCCCAGCGCACCCGGTACGACATTGAAATGCTGCGGGAAATCGGCTTTTGCAGCGGCATCGAGAATTACAGCCGGTACTTTGACGGCCGTCAGCCGGGGGATCCCCCTTATTCCCTGCTGGACTATTTCCCCAAGGGCTTTCTGGTGATGATCGACGAAAGCCATGTAACGGTGCCCCAGATCCGCGCCATGTACGCCGGGGACCGGGCCCGGAAAAACATGCTGGTGGATTACGGCTTCCGCCTGCCCTCCGCCTTCGACAACCGGCCCCTGACCTACGAGGAATTCGACGCCCGGGTGAAGCAGGTGATCTACGTGTCCGCCACCCCCGCGCCTTACGAGCGGGAGCGGGCTAGCCAGATCGTGGAGCAGATTATCCGGCCCACGGGCCTCCTGGACCCCAAGATCATCGTGCGCCCCGCCACCGGCCAGGTGGACGATCTGGTGGGTGAAATCCACAAGGTGGTGGAGAAAAATGAGCGGGTGCTGGTGACCACCCTGACCAAGAAAATGGCCGAGCGCTTGACGGACTATCTAGACGAACTGGGCATCCGGGTGCGCTACCTGCATTCCGACATCGTGACACTGGAGCGCACCAAGCTGATCCGCGAGTTGCGCATGGGGGAATACGACGTGCTGGTAGGCATCAACCTGCTGCGCGAGGGCCTGGATCTGCCGGAGGTGGCGCTGGTGGCCATTCTGGACGCGGACAAGGAAGGCTTCCTGCGCTCCGAAACGTCCCTCATCCAGACCATCGGCCGCGCCGCCCGCAACGTAGAGGGCCGGGTGATCATGTACGCCGATTCTCCCACCGATTCCATGATGGCCGCCATCAGCGAAACCAACCGCCGCCGGGCCATTCAGGAGGAATACAACCGGCAGAACGGCATCACCCCCGAATCGGTCAAAACCGCCGTGCGGGCATTGCTTGAGATCACCGACCAGACCAGCGAAGAAATTTCCGGCGGCATGCAGGACGACGAAAAAGCCGAATGGATCAAGCAATTGGAGGATCAGATGCTCACCGCCGCCTCCGCCCTGGACTTCGAGAAAGCCGCCAAGCTGCGCGATCAGCTCTTCGCCATTCGCGGCGACACCCCCGTCGATAAGCATCAGCCCTCCCGGAGACGCCGGGAACGCATGCGCAAGCCCGAACATTGACGAGGGACGGGAAAAAACGGGGCAGGGGGAAACCACTTTTTGTAAGCCAAAAAGCGGTTTCCCCCTGTACCCCTTTCCGAAAAAGCTGTATCGGGGTTTGAGTGATTCTTGTTCCAAATGGGACGACAATCAAACAAAAGCGGTGATGCCAATTAAACCGTTACAATTGACAATAGTCAATCTCCCAGTGACATCACCGCTGGGCAAAATTATACCAAAGAGGTTGTGGTCTGTCAAGAAAGTAAGAGCACACATAAAGGCATTATGGGTTTCTTTATCCCAAATAAAGAAAGGCTATTGAAAATGATTTACTATCAGAATGATAACATATTGATCCGAAACATGGAGCCCGCCGACGCCCAGATGTTTGTTCAAGCACCTTTTCCTTACAGAAAAGTGTAAAGAGGACAGTATACATGAAGCGGTTTAATCCATTCGATGCAAATCGGAAAAAGAACGGGATTCGATGTGTATACATCATTAGTGTCCTGTTCGGCCTTCTGTCACTGACAGAAGGGACTTTGGGCGCTGTGGGTTGCATAGGGGCATTATTTTGCTTTCTTGCTGCCGTATTCTTTTCTCTATGGAAAAGAAAAGACGCGTGGGATCAATTGGGCTGGTGTGCTGGAACGGCGTTTTGTCTTGGCGCTTTGACCGTTATACCGCGGCATATTTCCTATTCGGGATATAGAATTCTTTTCGTGTCAGGCATACCGGGCGCTGTCATTATGTATGTGCTTTGGCGAAGAAAACTGCCGCTGGATGGACCGGAACAGGAGCGGGGCAAAATGATCAGAGAACGAGTGAGTTTACTCATTTTTTTGATATTGTTCAGCGGGACTTGGATGAATCAGATCAATCAATGCCTGGATTCCTCCAATGTCACGATTTATTCAGGCAGAATTGTATCCCGCGCCGAAACGTTTCGGCGCTTAGGAATTCATTTCAGTGTGAAAGTTCAATTTACGGATGAAGATCATGAGGAAAAAACGCTGGAATTTCCCCTTCTTCTGTCACAATATTCAAAGCTGCATGAAAAAGCGAATGTGACGGTGTATCGCCATGAAGGCGCGCTGAACTGCCCGTATTATTCTTTGGCGCCCCCATTGTTATCCAAGTAAGAAGAAATGGCGTTTCAATGAATAAGAAGTAGCTGTTCTTAGGAGGTTAAGAAAGTGATTTATTATCAAGATGAAAACGTGCTGATCCGAAACATGGAGCCCGCCGACGGCCAGGTGTTCACCGACGGGGAAATCGCCCAGGGCTGGCATGCTTCTGTAGAAAAATATGAAATGCGCATAAAGGATCAGGCGGAAGGGAAATGCGTTGCCCTCACGGCGGAATATTTAGGCCAGCCGGCGGGCTATGTGAACGTTTATTATCCCGAGTTGGAAGGGCCTTTTGCGGGTCAGGGCCTGCCCGTGATCGTGGATTTCGGGGTGCTGCAAAAGTATCAGCGTCGGGGCATTGGTTCCAAATTGATGGACGCCGCCGAGCAGATCGCCGCCGGATACGCCGATACGGTCACCCTGAGCGTGGGGCTGCACAACGGCTATGGCAGCGCCCAGCGGATGTACGTCAAGCGCGGCTACATCCCCGATGGCTCCGGCGTATGGTACAACGGCAAGCCCTGCACGCCCTACGACACCATTTCCAATGATGATGATTTGGTGCTGTATATGTCCAAGAAGCTGAAATAAAGCGCTTGATGGAGAGAACAGAGAACAGAGTTCAGAGTACAGATTATATAGTGATCAAACAAAGGAAAGTCATTGCTTAAGCTATATAAAACTGTACTCTGCACTCTGTTCTCTGTACTCTCAAAAAAGTTTTTGAGAGGAACGATCATGGCTGAATGTACCTTGTGTCCCCGCCGCTGCGGGGTGGATCGAAGCGTAAAAACGGGCTTTTGCGGCATGGGAGCAATGCCGAAGGTGGCCCGGGCCGCGCTGCATTTTTGGGAGGAACCCTGCATATCGGGCACCCGGGGCAGCGGCACCGTGTTTTTTTCCGGGTGTACGCTGCGCTGCGCCTTTTGCCAGAATTATGAAATCAGCCATTTGGGCCAGGGTAAGGAAATCACCGTGCAGCGCCTGGCGGATATTTTCAGCATGCTGGAGGATCAGGGGGCGCACAATATCAATTTGGTGACGGCTACGCCTTTCGTGCCCGTTATTCTGAAAGCGCTGGAGATCAGGAAGCCCGGCATTCCCATCGTGTGGAACACCGGCGGGTATGAAACCATAGAAACGCTGAAAATGCTGGAAGGCGTTGTGGACATTTATCTGCCCGACCTCAAGCACGTTTCGCCCCGCCTGTCCAAGCTGTGCGCCGGGGCCCCGGACTACTTTGAGGTGGCTTCCCAGGCGATTCAGGAAATGTGCCGCCAGACCGGCCCCGCCGTGTACGATGACGACGGCATGCTGCAAAAGGGCGTGATCGTGCGGCATCTGATCCTGCCGGGCTGCACCATGGACAGCCGCAAGGTGCTGGATTTCATCGCGGAAAACCTGCCCCAGGGAACCCCGGTTTCTCTCATGCGGCAGTACACCCCGTCCCCTTACTGCAATATTCCCGGCCTGGATCGCCGCATCACCGACGCGGAATATGACCGGGTGCTGGAACATTTCCAGGCCCTGGGCCTCACCGGCTACACCCAGGAAAAGGAAAGCGCCGATAGCGCTTACACCCCGCCCTTTGATTTGACGGGAGTTTGAAGAGCCCAATAACTTACTCAGTTAGTTTGTACTAAAGGGGTTACGCTGGGGGCT
>JAUNMW010000412.1 GCA_030537395.1 Clostridia bacterium
AAGCGCCTTCCATGATGCAGATGAAGGAACCGCCGTTCTTCGCCATGCCGAATACCGGGAAGGTGTTTTTGGTTTCGTTGATGACTTCCTTGCGGTATGTGCCGTAATCCCAGCCGTACATATTGGCGTAATAGCTGTTCTGGGAGAGCTTGGCGTTGTTGAAGTTGATCAGCGCGCCACCGCCTTCGGGCACGAACATGTAGCCCTCATCCTGCAGTCCGGCCGCACCGAACATGGGAAGCACCGTAAGAGAAGTAAGCGGATAGCTTGCGCGGTAATGGATTTTATCATAGGGAACTTCCACAATGAAATCCCCGCCATCCAGGGAATAGCGCACGGCTACATTGAATACCGGCTTTTCCGTGATGGAAGCAGAAGCAATCAGCTGCTGATCCAGATCGAACTCCTCCTGCGTGTATCCCACCTGCACGAAGTAGTCGGATATGGTCTGGTAATCCGCTTTTTTGGAAGTGTCCAACACACGGATGGGCGCTTCCGCCGCAATGGGATACCTGGCCAGGATCGCTTCTTTTTCCTCGTCTGACTTAGTAGCCAGCGTATCGGGAGAATAGATATTATAGATGTTGCCGACCTTGCTGTTGAGCTTGGACTTGGACAGGCCCAGCTGTTCCTTCATCCGTTCGGTAAACATCTGGTATCTTTCTTCCGTGATGGCGTAAGGCAGCATGTATATCTTATCGATATCGCCGATGGAATATACGATTTCCACGGAATGATCCGTCACTTCGCTGATCGTATAGTTTCTGTTCATGATCGAACGCTGATAATTATTGAAAGAAATATCAGCGGTGCCCTTGTCTTTATCGGTGTAGGTCATGAGCAGTGTGGACTGCAAAGCGTACAGGTTTGCCGTGCTGCGTTTTGCGATTTCGTCATTCGCAGCGTTTTCGGGAATGGAGGTCCATACCCGTCCGGAAGCTTTTTCCGTCAGTTTGAAGTGCGTGGTGCCGGTATCCAGTTCAAATCTCAATGTATCGTTTTCCAGTGTGATGATTTCTGGATCATCTTCATAGTAGGATACCACCGGAAGCGGCGTGCTTTGTTCATCCCGCTGAGAATAGAGCGGAATACCCACGAAAATCACCAGCGCGGCCAGCAGCGCCACAGCAATGATCCAGGGGATCAGGCGACGGAGAATGGATTTCTTTTTCATCTTATCTCCCCCTCCTTAATACAGCCTGAACGATGCTTCTCTGTACAGGGATACAAAGAAACTGACGGCATCGCTCAAAAGGCTGAAGAATACCAGGATCAGGAAAATGATCACCAGCGCCCCGAACACCGTGGCAAACAGGAACACCAGCGTTTTGCCCGGGCCGTAATCATGCACCTGCATCAAGCCCACGAAGGCCAGAAACAGGCACCATATGACGGAAACGCTGGCCAGCACGCTGTAATAAGCCGCTTCATCAAAGGAAATCGCATGGCTGATCAGGATCAAAGGCAGCTGGATCAGGATATAGGGTACCAGTGCGTAGCACATGGCCATATAAATATCCTTGAGGCGGCCTTTTCCATCAAACAGCGTGGACAGCGCCCAATTGGACAGGCAGAGAATCAGAAACGGCAGCAGGATGGAGCCGCATTGCTCGTATATGTTGATATACTGAATCGGCGCGGTGATGAACTGGAAATTAG
>JAUNMW010000134.1 GCA_030537395.1 Clostridia bacterium
TCTGCAGGCGGATCACGGGATCATCCACATCGGCTTCCGCCACGAACACGGAGGAAACCACGGTGTCTTCACCGGCGGGAGCGCCCAGGCCGTTGAAATTGGCCCGGCATTCCCAGCTGCGGGCAGCGCTTTCCACCAGCGCTTCGCCGCCCTGGCCGTTCTGGGCGTTGATGGTGAAGCTGTAATAGTACTTCTGGCCCTTTTCGATCTTCAGATCGCCAAGCTGGATGTTGGCCTTTACGCTCCACACGCCGCCTTCGGTGGGATAGTTTTCAATGGTGTAAACAGCCTTGCCATCCGCGAAGGATACATTGGCGTTGGCGCCGTCGCCGGTTTCGGCATACACGCCTTCATTCTTGGTGAAATCGGCGGTGTAAACGGGCACCTGATGCTCTTCACCGGAAACCTCGTACAGCTCGATCTTGTCGATGGTCACGGTGAAATCGGTGGGAGTGGTATCTTCCGCGTTATCGGGGTTGGGGGTGATTTTGCCCAGGTTGAAGAGCAGCTCGGCGCTGCCTTCAGCGGGAGAGGAGAAGCTCAGTTCCAGGGGCGCCACGGTTTCTTCGATGCGCACGTTGAACGCGCCGCCGAAGGTTTCCCAGCCTTCCGCGTTCTCGTTCCGGGCCAGGATGTGGGCGTAGGTGGGCTTGGTGGACTTGGCCCAGATCTTGATCTTGTAATCAGCGGCCTTCAGGGCATAGCCGGCCTTGGCCAGCTGCACGTCGCCGTCCCCGTTGCCGGGATTCTGGATGTCGATCACATAAGCGCCGTTTTTGAGCGCGGCAGCGGCCTGGGCGGCTTCGCCGATCTTGGCTTCCCAGCCGTGATTGTCGGTCACTTCCACGGTGCCGAAATCAAAGGTCTTGTAAACCACTTCTTCGCTGGTTTTCTTGGTTACGGTCAGGGTGGCGTAATCTTCGCCGACCACGCCGTTCTTGTCGGTCACGGAGTAAACCAGTTCATAGTCGCCGGGGTTTTCGGGGGTCGCTTTGCCGTTTCTGAAGTTCAGGGAGGGGGTGGCTTCGATCATGATCAGTTCGGTCAGATCGTTTCCCTCGGCGTCGGCGGCAGTGATGCCGTCCAGGGCGTCAAATTCCGTTCCAGCCATCACGCTCTGATCGCGAATGCCGTCAAAGGTGGGTTCGGCGTCGGCAATAGCCAGCACGGGCAGACCCATCATGCACACAGCCAGCAGCAGCGCAACGAATTTCGTCCACATCTTCATGAGAACATCCTCCTTCATTATTTCGCCATGTAGCGGTCAAAAGCATCCTGATATACCTTCTGGATGCCGGCCAGGTTCACTTTGCCGTTCAGGTCGTTCTGGAAGGCGGTCCAGGCCGCGTCGGATACGCCGCCCTTCATCAGCCAGGAGATCAGGTTGGTGCGCACATAGTCGTTCAGGTTGGTTTCATAGTTGGAAAGGGTGTTCAGTTCTTCCAGGGTGAACTGCAGGTTGGGGCAGGGCTTCACGTTCTCGGCCACGAAGGGCTTGGCGCACAGCTGCAGACGCTCCAGACGCAGCTGGGCACGGGGTTCCATGTGCACCACGTTGTTCCAGGCGTATTCGCCCAGGTTGATGATGCCCAGAGGCGCGTTCTGCAGGCGCAGTTCGTCGCTCGTTACGCCTTCCGGCAGGGGCTTTTGCACCAGCATGCCCTTTTCGTCCAGGGTTTCTTCATACACGATGCCGATGGGGCCGTAGTTGATCTGGGCGGAGATCATGGGATCATAGTAGCGGTCAAAGTAGGCCAGCAGCACTTCGGGGTACTGGCACTTGGTGAACAGCACCACTTCGCCGGTGCTGATTTCGGGGTTGTTGCTTACGCAGATGGTCTGGTCGCCGTTCGGGCCCACCAGGGGGCTGCAAACGATGTAGTTTTCGGGGTTGGACACCACCGTTTCGCTCTCCCACCAGTAGAAAGCGCCGTAGGTTTCCAGGCCCTTGCCGTTGGCCAGGAAGTTATCCTGGCTCTGCTCGAAGGATACCTTGTCGATGAGACCGGCATCCACCCACTTGGCGATAAAGTTGGTGGCGTCCTTAAAGCGTTCATCCTGGATGGTGTAGGTGATCTTGCCGTCCACAACGATTCGGTGCTCCAGGTTGTCGTTCAGGCCGAACATGCCGTACAGATCGCACTGGTTGCCCTGCCAGTTGTTGTACACAAAGCTCATGGGGCGTTCGTCGTCCAGCTTGCCGTTGCCGTTCATATCGTGATCCCGGAAGTAGGTCAGGATCTGCTCCATCTGAGCGGCGGTAAGGGCCAGGCCGTCTTTGAGCTGATCGTCAGTCAGGCCTTCCACAGCGCCGGCGGCAATGGCTTCCTTGGTCCAGTTGATGTTCAGGAACAGCAGGTTGGGGCTCTGGAGCAGGCCCATTTCTTCGATGCGGGGCAGGGAGTAGATTTTGCCGTCTTCAGTGTTCAGCAGCTGGGCCTTGATGTCGGGGCGTTCTTCCAGCAGCTTCTTGAAGTTGGGCATATAGTCCAGATAATCGCTGATGGGAACCAGCACCTTGCGCTTGGCGTACTTGATGATTTCGCCAGCGCCCATACCGGCGTGATAGATGGCGTCGGGGCGGTTGTCCTTGTTGCCGAAGATCAGGTTCTTCTGCTGGGAATACACGGATTCAGACACGTTTTCCCAGTTCACCTGCACGTTGGTCTGGGCGAACAGGTCGGCCATGATCTTCATATCGTTGTAGTCCAGAGCGGAAGCATTCTTGGAGGAATACACCTGGAAGGACAGCTCCTGCGCGCCTTTTTCGTTCAGGATGGGAGCGGAGGTGTCAGTCCACTGGAAGCCGTAGGTGGCGTTCAGGGGATGATCATTGACGGGAGCGGCCTCGGCGGGCTTTTCTTCCGTCTTGGCGGGTTCTTCCGCCTTGGTTTCGGTGCTCGCGGCGGCGGTGGGGGCCGCGGTGGGAGCGGGCTTGCTGTCGTTGCTGCCGCAGGCGGTCAGGGTCAGGGCCATGACGATCAGCAGAAGAACGGCGATCCACTTTTTCATGTTCATGAATTGTTCCTCCTTGTACAAGTTGTGAAGGTTAAGAAAAACTACAGCTTTCTTGGAAGGGGGGCTGGGGGAAACCGGTCTTTGGAATTACGTCGCATGGCCTGCGGCGGCTTTGCCGCTTGCCCATGCTTTTGTTTCCTTTTTCTTTGGCTGATACCGCGCCAGGCGTCTTTTCAAGCCGCTTGGCTGAGAATGGTTTCCCCCAGCTTCGTCCCCGTCAGCCCTTCAAAGAGCCGATCATGACGCCCTGGGCGAAGTACTTCTGCACGAAGGGATACAGACACAGCACCGGCAGGCTGGATACGATCACGGATACGTATTTGAGCTGGTTGGCCAGGCGGTACTGCTGCAAAATGGTTTCGCCGCTGCCGCCCACGGTGCTCTCCGAGGCGATCAGGATCTCTTTCAGAACCAGCTGCAGGGGATATTTCTTTTCATCCTGCAGGAAGATCATGGCGTTGAAGTAGCTGTTCCACTGGCCCACGGCGTAGTACAGCGCCATAACGGCGATGATGGCCTTGGACAGGGGCAGCACGATGGAGAAGAAGGTGCGGAATTTGCCCGCGCCGTCAATGCGGGCCGCTTCCAGCATGCCCTCCGGAATGGAGGATTCAAAGAACGTCTTGGTCATGAACAGGTTCCACACCGACATGATGGCGGGCAGGATCACGGACCAGGGGGAGTTGATCAGCTTTAAGCTGCTCATCACGTTGTAGAACGGGATCAGGCCGCCGCCGAAGAACATGGGGATGATGAAGTACAGCATCCAGAATTTCTTGCCGGGGGTGGTCTTGCGGCTCAGGCCCCAGCCCGCGGGGATGGTGACCGCCAGGGCCAGGATGACTGTGACCACGGTGTACCAGATGGTGTTCCAATAGCCGGTCCAGATGTCCTGGCGCTGGAACACTTTTTCGTAGCCCTCGAAGGTCACGTTCACCGGGGCGAATACCACCTGGCCGCCCAGCACGGCGTCGGGGTCGGAAAAGGAAGCAATGACGATGAAGTACAGCGGATACAGGATGATCAGCGCCAGCAGGCCCAGGAACAGGGCGTTGATGACGAAGAAAACCTTGTCGCCCTTGGTATCCTTCAGCGCGTGGCTTTCCTTGATTTTGAGGGCAGGATTTTTAACAGTCATTTTCTCTTCCCCTCCTTACCACAGCGAGTTCTCGGAGAAGCGCTTGGAGGTGGTGTTGGCGATGATCAGCAGCACCACGTTGATGACGGAGTTGAACAGGCCGATGGCGGTGGCGTAGGCCTGGTCCGGCACACCGGTCAAACCGCGCTTATACACATAGGTGGCGATCAGCTCGCTGACAGCCAGGTTGCCGTCGGTCTGCATCAGCAGGGCTTTTTCATAGCCGACGCCCATCAGGCCGCCGATGGACATGATCAGCATCACGCTGATCATGGGCATGATGGCCGGGATATCCACATGCAGCACCCGCTGGAAGCGCGTTGCGCCGTCGATCATGGCGGCTTCATGCTGCACCGGGTCCACGTTGGACAGGGCGGCGATGTAGATCACGGCGCTCCAGCCAAAGTCCTGCCAGTTGCTGGACAGGATGTACATGGGCCGGAAGGCGCTGCTTTCCAGGAAGTAGGAAATGCGTTCGCCGCCCAAGCTGGCGGCCAGGTTGTTCACCAGGCCGTAGCGGCCGAAGAACAATTGCAGCATACCGACCAACACAACCAGGGAGATGAAGTGCGGCGCGGTATAGATGGTCTGGAACACCTTGCCCGCCTTCTTGTGCTTCAAGGCGTTCAGGGCCAAGGATACCAGGATGGGCAGCGGGAAACCGATGATGAAGCCGATGATGCACAGCAGGAAGGTGTTTTTCATCAGGGGCCAGAACTGCACGTCGTTAAAGAAACGGCTGAAATTCTGGAAGCCCACCCAAATCGTTTCGCTGGACAGGATCGGGTCGCCGGGCATGAAATCCTGGAACGCGATCAGCACGCCGTAGATGGGCAGGTAGTTGAACAGGAACACCACCAGGATGGCCGGAATGATCATGATGAGGTACGGGGAATTCTCCTTGAAATCCCGCAGTCGCTTGCTCAGATCCGGCTTCTGCTTCTTTTGCCGCGCCGCCGCGGCAGGGGCTTTGCTTGCGCTTTGCATGTTTTCCCTCCTTATCAAATTGATTCAGACTCAGAAAACGCATCGATTCGCTTTTCGGGAAAGCCCCCTTTCGTAAAACAGGTCGGTTTACATTTGGCGCATGGATTGTTACGTTTCGGCAATCCGGCTTTGTGCGGTCGGCATTGCCTTTGCTTGTTTGATTGGAAAATACGATTTACACTTTTTACACTTTCCGCAATAATCTTATATTAAGATATACAATTTGTCAATATAAATATTGGAAATTCTGTGCAATTTGGAAGAAAAAATGGAATAACGGCACAATTGATCCCGGATTGATGCAAAAACGTCGGTTGAAGTTTACAAAATGTAAACTTGATTCGGGACGCAAAATATGTTAAAATGTCATCACCAAATGACCAGAAAGGTTGAATTGCACCATGGCAAACAAGCGGGTCACCATGCAGGACATTGCCGACGCCTGCGGCCTTTCCAGAAATACGGTTTCCAAGGTGTTCAACGGCCGCGGTGCGGTGCCCCCTGCCACCCGCGCGCTGATTCTGCAAAAGGCGGGTGAGCTGGGTTACGGCCTGCCTGCGGAAAAAAAAGCTCCTGCCTCTCCTCATGCCAGCGGCAGCATCGCCTTGCTCACCAACAACATGCCTGTGGATTACCACTTCGGCACTTATTTTATTACCACGTTCACCGACCAGATCTGCCGGGCGGGTTATACCCTGAAAATGTTTGAAATCTCTGCCGGCGAAATGCAAAAAAAACAGCTGCCGTCTCACTTTATCCCGGAACAAATGACGGGGATCGTGGCCATCGAGATGTTTGACGCCGACTATTTGGATATGATTTACGGGCTGGGTCTGCCCACCGTTGTGATCGACAGCCCGGCCCGTTCGCTGATCCATCTTTATCCGTGTGATTATGTTTCCATGGAGAATGTGGCCAGCGTAAGTCTCGTGATGAAGCGGCTCATTGCGCTGGGCGCGCGCCGTATCGGTTTTGTGGGCGACAAGGAGCATTGCGGCAGCTTTTATGAGCGCTGGTTCGGCTATCGGCTGGGCCTGGGACAGGCGGGGCTTAAGCCGGATGAACGCATTTGCATCCTGGCCCCGGACGCTTCCCCCTACAACAATCCCGATTGGCTGATCGGTCAAATGAACCGTATGCCCGCCCTTCCCGACGCCTTCGTCTGCGCCAACGATTATCTGGCCATCCACCTGATGAACGCGCTCAAACGAAAAGGCGTTTCCATTCCTGACCAGGTCATGGTCACCGGCTTTGACGGCACCTCCCAATCCGCCCTGGTGGAGCCTGCCTTGACCACTGTGCAAATCCCCAGCATCGAAATCGGCCGCATGTCCGCCGATATCCTCCTTTCCCGCATCCGCAATCCGGAGCTGCCCTTCAGTTGGACGCAAATCCGCACCAATCCCGTGTGGAGAAAAAGCACGCGATAAGGCTGATTGATACTGAAATTTTGTTGCAGGATTGTTCTCCAAATGAAAACAAGCGGATTACCGATTGAGGGTTACGCTGGGACGATGCGCTCCATCGCAACCCTTTATTTAGGGTGCTGAAATCATCTGATAATCTTTATAACCCATACAGCACATTTTAAAAGAAGAAAATCATTCAGAAAAAACCGGCCGACGGCGCCGCAATTCTTGCGGGCATATTGCGCGGCGCGGTCGAATAGAATTGTATGAAAAAAGCCGCATTCCAAACAGAATGCAGCTTTTGCAAATGTCGCTGATCAGGCCTCTTTTTTCAGCTGTTCCAGGCAGCTCTTGCAGATCAGCTTGTCCTTGTAACGGATCACATCGCGGGCGTCATTGCAGAAAATGCAGGCAGGATGATATTTTTTCAGGATGATCTTATCATCCTCCACGAAAATCTCCAATGTATCGCGAAGGCCGATGTCCATCGTTCTGCGCAGCTCGATCGGGATAACGATACGTCCCAGATCATCAAGTTTACGGACTACCCCAGTAGATTTCATCTTTTCCCCTCCCTATTGGACGTCAGATTACCGCTTACGCCAAACTTAATTTTACAATAACCGTTTTTTCTTGTCAAGCCAAATTTGGCATGAAAAGGCAATTTTCAAGATTAAACGACAAAAAAGCTGATTTGACCATTTTGACCTTGCGCTACGATCCAGGCATGGAAGAGCCTGAAAAAACAAGCGGTTTCGGATCATGAGGCAGGCGCGCGAAAAGACAAAGCGTGGCTTGTATGGACACGGAAAAGGGAAACGTTTTGCGGAACCGGGACGCTGCGCAAAGGACAAATCAGATCATTTTTCCGGCTTGCCGGGGGACAGGAGGAAAAAATGCTGCAGGCAGTATTCGCAGCGCTGATGGGCAGCGCGCTTTTATGGGGCTTGATGCGGGGGGAAGGCGCGGCGGCGGCAATGGCCATGCTGGAGGCGTCTCGGGAAGCGGTGAATACCGCCCTGTTGCTGGCCGGGGCCTTCGGGCTTTTCTGCGGCATGCTTGCCATGCTGCGGCAATCCGGCGCGGTGGGCTGGCTTAGCGGCAGGGTCCGGCCCCTTCTTCGCCTGCTGCTGGGAAAGGGACTTACTGAGGAAGCGCTGGAAAGCGTGACGCTGAACCTGACGGCCAATATGCTGGGGCTGGGCAGCGCGGCCACGCCTCTGGGGCTGGAGGCTGCTCGAAAAATGGGCGGCAGCGGGGAAGCGGCCAGCAATGCCCTGTGCCTGTTTCTGGTGATCAATGCTTCTTCCGTGCAGCTGATGCCGACCACCGTGATTGCCCTGCGCGCGGCGGAAGGATCGGCCGCGCCGGGAAGCGTGATATTTCCCGCGCTGCTTGCCACGGCAATTTCCACCTTAACGGGGATCATTGCCTGCAAAATCGGAGAACGCTTGGCATGAATGAATTCCTTCCGCTGTTTTTTCTGCTGTGCCTGGGGGCGGGGGCGCTGCGCCGGGCGCCGGTATACGACGCTTTTGTGGAAGGGGCGAAGGAGGGCTTGAAAACGGCCTGGCAGATCCTGCCTTCCCTGCTTGCCATGCTTTGCGCCATCCGGGCTTTTTCGGCCTGCGGCCTGCTCCCGGCCCTCTGCCGATGGCTGGGGCCCCTGGCGGAAGCTGCGGGCATTCCGGGGGAAACGCTGCCGCTGATGCTTCTTCGGCCCCTGAGCGGCAGCGCGTCCCTGGCCATGCTGAAGGATATTTTGCATACCTACGGGCCGGACAGCCGTATCGGTATGACGGCCAGCGTGATGATGGGCAGCAGCGAAACGGTGTTCTACACCTGTGGACTGTACCTGGCCGCGGCTGGCGTAAAAAAATCCCGCCACACCGTTCCCTGCGCGCTGCTGGCCTGGCTGGCCGGAAGCGCAGCGGCAGGGCTGCTGGTATGATGGTGACGAATGGAATACAATTCTGTAAATTGGGATTTATTAAATAGGTAGGAGGTAGGAAGTAGGAGGTAG
>JAUNMW010000413.1 GCA_030537395.1 Clostridia bacterium
ATGAGGAAGCAACTGATTTCAACAAGCGTGTATATGATTTTTTAGTCAGATAAATCTAGCTAATGTTTGTCAACTACTATTTTAAGTCAACTGAGCCTAAAAAAGGGTATACAAAGTAAGCCCGTCTAGTTGCGGGCTGAAAAAATAGTTGTATAATTAAGATGGTCTACCTGTAGAGCTCCATTGCTCTTGCATAGTAGATTCGGAGAAACTTGTTTACGCCTGCCATCTTGGCTACGTTGTAGGGCTTTCCTTCTTGTTCTTTCTTAATCATGAAAAAGTATACTGGATCGTCCTGAGGTTTTGTCAGTTTAAGGGCCTGCATAACCTCAAAACAAGCTTTCCGGAGAGCAGAACTGCCGCGCTTCGAGATGTGGCGGTTCTTGCTCTCAAATTGACCGGATTGGTAAGGCGGTGCATCATTTCCGGCGAAGGAATTGAGCGCCTTTCCGCTGTGAAAACGGCGGATATCTCCAATCTCTGCAAGAATGATTGGGCCAAGTCTGTCACCGACACCACGCATTGCTCGTAAAACGTTGTATTCGGGAATTGTCTCCGCAATGTTTTGCATCTGAGTAATGGTTTCATCGGCTGCATTTTGAGAAGCAGCCAAAAGATCTACGCATTGTTCTTGCGCAGACCAAATATAGGGATCTTCGCCACGAGTAGTAATGCTGTCCTGTGCCAATTCGTAAATAGCAAGACCTTTTTTAGGAGCAAACCTGTCTGAAGTCTTTTTCATTAGTGTTGAATAAGCGGAGAGAAATCTTGTTTTTCCAATACGCTGAATTTCATCAAATGACTTAAAACGCTTAATAAAGAGCAACAATGCACACTTTTCTGGATTGCGGCTTTTCAGCTCCAATAGTTTAGTGATACCAGGCATTGTTTGGTCAAGAAGATCAATAAGCTGGACTTTGAGCTTCGCAACATAATCGATACGCTGCCGATATTGTCTGGATAAAAACTTCAGATCTTCATATTTCTGCTCCATTGAACTATACGGAACCAGTTTATAAGATTTCTCCAGTGCATAAGTAGCAATACGAATGGCATCTTTCTTATCCGTCTTCGCCTTATGGATCTCTACATCGCCGTATTTTTTCATTTGGTATGGGTTAACAACGCATACTGGAAAACCTTCATCCTGTAGCTTTTTTAGAACGGGATAATGATAGTGGCCTGTGTATTCCATAAGAATTGTTACCGGACCATCTAGTTCTTTTAGACGAGTGATTAGGGCGTTCATCTCAGCCTGTGTATGTGCCATGATGAATGGAGTTGCCAGAACAGTGCCATATGAATCAAGAATGGCGACAGTGCTTTTGGATTTTGATACATCGATTCCAACAGCAATCATATAATTCCTCCTTGTATAGGTAGATTTTTGACTGGTTCCAACTCTTCAAGATTCATTCATATTGGTACGTTAAACGGGCGCAGTTTCCTGTCCCAACTAGCTGAATCGAATGCAGAATGATGAAGGTTGGCTGACACATTTATCTGCGGGCGTGGTGTCCCAATTAGAAATTCCGTCAGGCCAATCACCTTCATCATAAAGGAAAAGCGAAGGTTGGTAAACCCTCGCTTATATATTACCAATTGAAATTTGATGGAGAAACAATATGGCAAATGTTCTGACAGGAATACGAATA
>JAUNMW010000135.1 GCA_030537395.1 Clostridia bacterium
TATCGGCGTAGCCCAGATCCACGCTGTCCACCAGCGTGATGCCGCAGCATTTGTTAAAGCCCACGGCAGTATTCAATTGGCCGCTGTCGTGCACCAGCACGTCGCTCTTTTTATAACGGCCGTCCGCGCCGATGGAATACGCGCCGTCGGAAAGGCCATTGTCAGCATAGAAGGTGTTTTCGGTGAATTCGGCCACCTGCTCTTTGCTCAGGCCCAGGGTCTTGATGAGCGCGCCCTCGGTGGTATAGAAGAAATCAATATAACTGCAGAAGGCCGCCAGATCCTTCTCTTTCGCCTTGGGGGTCACCAGGATGCCGCCGCCGGTCAGGCCGCTGCCCATCAGGCAGTTGGGAATCACGTTCTGGCAGCTTTCCGGGCCGTACACATCGTTGATGGGATAGGGCGTACCGGCCACGAAGATACCTTCGGTGTAGCCGCCGTCGTGCATATCCAGGCGGCCGCCCAATTCGCTCTGTTGACCGTTCCACAGGCCGATCATGCCCTGGCGCACGGAGGTGGAGTCAATCTGGTAGAAGGCGTCGGAGGTGCGCTGGTTGAAATCGTGATCCAGCCAGCCCTTTTCGTACCAAGCGTGCATGCATTCCAGGTAGGTTTTGAAGGGCTCCTCATAGCCGCCGAAATGCACCTTGCCCTCGGCGTCCTGATACCATACGTTCACGCCGCCGCCGAAGCAGGAAAGCAAACCGCCGCTCCAGGTAAAGCCCGGATAATACAGGCTCATGCAGTATTTATCAGTGATCCCCAGGTCCGCCTGGGCTTTGGTGAAGATTTCAAACATCCATTCCCAGTCGGAAATGTACTTGGGGTCTTTCCCTCCGGAGGGGAACACCACGTCGTCCACCCAGCTGTCCACATTGGCGGGATCGGTGTAGCCGCCGGTGAAGGCTTCGCCAGTGACGGGGTTCGCGCCGTATTTCACGATCCAATCGCGGCGGTACATGAAGCCCTGGAAAACGGTGGTGTAGCCCTCGTTCACCGTGGCCAGGTTGTAGTAATGCTCCTTGCCTTCTTCGTCCACGGTGACGGTATTGATGTAGATTTCGTTGTTGGAATGCACCAGCGCCTTGTAGTTGGGCATGTACTGTTCCACGTAATCCGTCAGCTCGATGGCATAGCCTTTTTCCACCATGACCTGCGGCGGGTCGCAGATGACGGCGTCGATGATGTCCGGCAGATCGCCGGAAGCCAGCATGGTGGCGTAGTTATCGGCTTCGGAGCCGGGAGGCGGCTGAAGGAAATTCAGGGCAATTCCCTTTTCTTCCGGGCCCCAGCCCTTCCGCAGGGTATACTGAATCGCCGGGTTTTCGGCGTAATTGCTGTAATATTCAGAGGATGTGCCGGAATATATCCACCAGTCAAAGGTGGTTTCCGGGGACGCGCTCTGGCCGCTTGTGCCGCCGATATTGCCGTAGTACACCTGCATGCCGACCAGCATCAGCACCACGGCGATCATCAGCGCGATCCATTTTGCTCGAATGGACATCTTCGATTTCGTCTCCTTTCCAATCCGGTTCGGTATCCGATCATAAAGACACCTTGCTGTACCTTATCATACAAAACTTTGACAAATAATTCTTTGTGAAATCCGACATAAAATACGGTAAATCCGACAAGTTGATGAATGTGAGGTGCTGTTTTGATGGACACTTTAAGTAACGAAGGAGAGAACAGAGTACAGAGTGCAGAGTACAGATTGAATAGTCGTTCATTCGACTATATTCTTTGTATTGGCAAAATACTCTGTACTCTGATCTCTGTACTCTTAAGCGAAGTGACTTAAAGTGCCTTTAACCTCACCATGTTTTCGTTACTCCACAACGACCCTCGCCCGGTCCAGATTCAGCACCTGGGTGAAAGGCTCGTTTTCGCCTTTGCGGTTGGTGGCGATGCGGACGGTGGCGAAGTAGGCGCCGGGTCTGTCATAGCAGCCGATGGTTTCCGCGTGAGCGGTGTGAACAGCGCCCTTTGTGCCTTTTTCAAAAGCCAGCTTTCCGTCCCACATGTCGTCGCCCAGCATCAGCCGGGCTACGCCGTTGCTTTCCGTATCCTTGGCGGTCAGTTCCTTTTCCTGCTGGGCGAACAGGATTTCGGTCACGTCGCCAGCGCCTTCTGGCACCTCCACATCCACCGTAAAGCGCACGCATTCACCCACCTTCACATGGGCGCATTTTTCGCCGTTGGCTTTCAGGGTGGGAATGCCCTGGATGCCATAGCGCTTGCTGACATCCAGCTCGGTGTGGATCTGTCCGTCCTCTCCCAGGGTATATGTGGTGCGGTTCAGCGGCGCAATGCCTTTTTCCACCCAGACGCTCAGGTCGATCATCGCTTGGCGCAGCGCGCCTACATAATTGACCACCATGTAATTGCCGATGGCGTTGATATCGCCGTGCATGCAGCGTTCCATGAAATAGGTGCGGTGGTTTTCATCGGTGCCCTTGGTTTCGATAATCTTGTTCCGCCACCAATCGGCGCACCAGGGGCAGGTGCTTTCGTCCATCAGGGCCTGGATGTTGATGACCTTGCCCTGAATGTCGCCGTCCTGGGGTACATCCACGCCGGTGAAGGGCACGGGGAAGGGCGGGCGCTGGGGCGTTTTGGGCGTGCCGTCCGGATTGCGGAACTGATCCCAGGCATGGAAGGACAGGTCCGCCGGCACCTGATGGCGGTAATAGCTCTGAATGGCAATATAATCGGAGTTGTCCAGCAAAATTTCATCCCCAGGCTTGATTTTGCCCAAGGTTTCGCCCAGGTCGCTCATGCCGTAGCAATCGCCAATGGTCACGATGCCCCCTTCGCTGTCGGTATAGTGCATCATCTTGCCCATGAGCAAGGTGGCATCCTTGGCGTCGCCGGTTTGGAAGGTCATGTACAGGCCTTCCTGATACAGATTTTCGCCCTGGGGAAGCGCTTCCAGCTCCAGATACGCCCCGTTGCCGCTGGCCATTTGCTTTTTATAGGCGTCGTCCACGCCGTTCTGCCCATCTTCGGCGGCGCGGTTTTCGGTTTTATCCGCTTGATGCACAGCTTTTACCTTCGTGCGGAAATAAATTCGGTCCTTGCTGGAGGAACTGTTGGGGTCGGTTCCGGCGTAGCCGGGTTTGGTCCAGAAATCGGTAAAGTAGGTGGGGTCCATCTGCTTCATGCCGGGCAGCAGCACAGGCAGGGAGCCGGGATCGATGACGCCCTTGGCCTCCATGTACCAGGAAAGGGGCGGGAAGCCCATTTTCGTCAGCTCCCGCAGCATATCCGCTTCGTCCTTGTTCAGCTCCTTATAAGGGTCGCCACTGCCGCCCGCGTCCAGAGCGTCCAGGATTTTGGAAAAAGCGTTGCGCAGTACCCGCTGGCCCTGCACGTGCATGGTGATGGTGTTGGGCAGGCTGACCGGCGAGCCGATCACGAAAGGCGCGGCCCCGTCCCAGGCACTGGTGTTTTCGATACAGGCCATGGTTTTATAGCCGCCGCCGCTGCCGCCGTACACATAGCCGTAGGGACGCCGCTTCGTGTCATAAATTTCCATCGCTTTTTCCCTGGAATATTCCGCCGCCGCGGCGGAGGACTGCCAGGTGAGCTTGTTGTCCCGGTTGCCGCCGAACTGGGAATGGGAGCCCATGTTGGTTTCCACATAGTACGCGCCGCACTTGAGGGCAAAGCCGATGCGGTCTTCCGTGCCGGTGTGGCCCAGGGAAGCTACTTCCTCGTCCGGCCCGGGGAAGGGAGACAGATACTGCTGGAACCGGCCATCGTACCGGTCGGCAGGGGGAAAGCAGAAGGAGAATTTCACATCTGTTCCCTCAAAATATCCATGAAGATAGCGGAAGGGAATGGTCTCCCCGCCCGGCAAATGCCGCTCCCGCCATTCGTCTTGGTCGATCACCGGATGCTGGAAGCGGGCGTCCTGTTTGGGGTCATAGATCGTCTTTGCCATGTCGATTCCTCCTCAAACCATGTTGTTTTGTTTTCGCTTTGTCGGTTTGTGCTGTTACTGAAAAATTTCATAGCTGTACGCGCCTGCTTTTACCTGATGCGTTTCGCCGCCCGGCAGGATGATTTCAGCGGGAACAGAGACGGTGAATTCAAAATGAAGCCGATGATCGGCATAGCGCCATTCGCTGCGGATTTCGCCCACGGGAGACAGCCACTTTGCCTTCGCCCAGCCCAAGGAAGGATGCGTACAGGGCCGGATGGTCAGCTTGCCTGCCTCCAACTGGATGCCGCACACGCCGCCCATCAGCCAGCCGCAGATGGCCCCGTAGGCATAATGGTTGAGGGAACTGTGCACCGTGCCGTCGGGCCGCACGCCGTCCCAGGTTTCCCAGATGGTGGTAGCGCCTTTTTTGACAGCGTAAAGCCAGCCGGGGCAGCTCTCCTGGAGCAGCAGACGATAGGCGGTATCGACGTGCCCGTAATCAGCCAGCACCTGGCACAGGTCCGGCGTGGATAGGAAGCCGGTGTTCAGGTGGTACCCGTTTTTGATCACCAGCTCATTCAGCGCGTCCGCCGCCTGTTGGTTTTCTTCTCCATTCAGCAATCCAAAGGCAATGGGCCGCACATACTGGCATTGGCGGTCAGAGGTGATTTTACCGCCGTCCGTGCAGGTAAAACGGAAGGCTTTCTTCGCGTTTTCGGCGATGTGCGCAAAGCGCGCGGCGTCCTTGGGCTTTCCCAGGATTTCAGCGATCCAGGACAGCAGGGAAGCGGAACGGAAGTAATAGGCCGTCGCCACGTCCGGCACGCCCTCCATCATGTTTTTCCGCATTTCCTCCGGCATCACATGGCCCGGCTCCAGCCATTCTCCCCAATGGAAGCCCGTGTCGATCAGGAATTCTTTCCAGGGGTTCGCTTCGTTCCGGGGCCGGGTCTCCTTCGCGCGGTTTTCGCAGAAGGACAGCCAGCCGGTCATCATCCCATAGTTTTCTTTTAGAATCGTTTTGTCCCCATAGGCCTGATACAACGCCCAGGGCACCAGAATGCAGGCGTCGCCCCAGCCCGCGCTGCCCTGGAGCATCAGGGAGATCTGGTCGCGCTTATCGTTGATGGGGGCGATGTTGGCCACCAGGCCGTTTTCCTCCTGGGCCAGGCGGCATTCGCCCAGCCACTTGCGCAGGATGGGATAACAGTCAGCCAGATATACGGCGGTGGGAGCGAACAGCCCGGCGTCGCCCGTCCAGCCCGCCCGCTCCCGGGTGGGGCAGTCAGTGGGAATATCGCAGAAATTGGACTTCATGCTCCACAGACTGTTGTGGAACAGCTGGTTCACGTCGGCGCTACCGCATTCAAAGAAGCCCGCCTGGGGCATATAGGAATACACGGCGATGGCGGTGAACTGGGCGTCTGACAGATCAATCTCCGTTTCCACCCTGGCATAGCGGAAGCCCATGATGGTGAAGCTGGGCTTGTATTCGTTCAGGCCATCCTTGCAGATATATTCGATTTTCTGCGGAACACCGGGACGCTGATCACGGAAGTCCGCGGCATAATTTGCCTGGGTGAAATTGCCGTTTTCATCCAGTGTTTCCCCGTGCCAGAGGGTGATTTTCTGGCCCGCTTTCGCGGTCAGACGCAGTTCGGTATAGCCCGCCAGGTTCTGCCCAAAGTCGATCACGGTTTCGCCGTTGGGCGTTTTTATGAGCTTGCCGGGGAAGCGCTCCTGCTCCAGGATGGGCACGCTTTCGGTGGGAGCCAGATGGGCAAAACCGAAGTCCCGCACAGTCACGCCGTGCCAACCGGAAATCGCTTCCAGCCGCGCGTCATAATTCTCCCCGATTTCCAGGTCGTTTTCCCGGATCGGCCCCTACTGGGAGGCTTCCCAATACTCATCGCTCAAAAGAACAGGCTGCCCGTTCATTTCCAGCTGGCAGAGCAAAGCGATGTCGGAGCCGCAATAGTTTCGCAGTCCGTCCACGCCCACGCCGCCGCGATACCAGCCGTCACCCAGAATAACGGTCAGTTCGTTTTCGCCCGCTTTCAGCAGCTCGGTCACATCGTAGCACTGCACGGTCAGGCGCTTGCTGTAATCCCCGGCGCCGGGAGCCAGCACAAAATCGCCTACCCGCTGCCCGTTCAAATAAGCGGCATACAAACCATGGCAGGTGATGTACAGGCATGCGCTGCCGGGCGTTTTTGCAGTGAACCGTCTGCGCAGATAGGATGCGGGCTGCTTTTCTTCCGCGTCATGATGCAATTCCGGGTCGATCCATTTTGCCTGCCAGGCGGGCAGAGCAGCGTTTCTGATCATCCTGTCAAAACCTCCCATGGGGCTGTTTTGTATCAGCCATTCTTAAACGGCGTGTCAATTCAATTGAATCGTCTGTAAATCGTCCTGGGGCGGCTTTTCCCCCACTGCTTCTTCCTGTTCCTCCTCCAGGCTTCCGTCAAACTTGCGGAAGCGCTTTACGCACGTCCGGGACATATACCACACCACGAACGCCGGAACGAAGAGCGTGACGATGGGAAGCACCTGGGGAAACAGCGCAGCCAGGATGAAGCCGCCCACGGCAGCCGCCAGGGCCAGCAGGGTTTGGGGGAACCGGGCGAACATATGAATGACGGCGTTGTGGATGATTTGGCGATTGGTCAGTTCAAACCGCGCCAGGGTGGGGAATGCCCACATCATCAGTTCCGCAGCCAGCAGGGCAAGCACGAAGATAATGGCGCAGATCAGGCGGATGAGCAGCGTCTGTTCCATCTGCATAAGCACGTACCAGTCCGCCGCCAGGAAGCCGAACACCGCCATGAAAAGAACCGTCAGGATGGTTCCCTGCCGGAAGTTATCCTTGAACGCCTGCCAGAAGGGGCGAAAAATGGTGGGTGCTTCCTTCCGCTCGATGCGCATGCCCACCGTCATCACGGCGGCAGCGGCAGCCCCGGTGGTGATGCCCGGAATGGAAAACAGCAGGAAAGCCAGTCCCAGCTTCACATAATCCATCACAGAATAGATGAATTGGGAAAACTTGCTATCCGGATTGAATATCTGCACAGTGATCCTCCTCTCCATGTTTTCAAAATGATTTTAACAGTTTGCGAACCATAATTCTTTGAGTATTCCGACATAAAATAACAGAAAACCGACATCCTTCGGTGCATGGGAACCAAAATGTCGGATTTGTGAAAGAATATGTCGGATGAGAAAAAGACGGACAAACTGAAAGCTGATAAAATAGATACGGTAACATGGTTCTTTGTATGCTGCATGATACGGGAGGAGTAAGCCATGGCGAACGAGAAGAAAGCGAAAATAAATAATGAAGAAATGCTGCGTTCCGGATCCTTCTGGACGCTGGTGGGAAAGCTATGCGTTCCAGCGATTTTGATCATGCTGGTGATGGTGCTTTACCACATGGCGGATGTGTTCTTTATCGGCCAGACCGGGGACGCCAACAAGGTGGCGGCGGTCACGCTGGCCTCCCCCATGTTTTCGATTCTGTCCGGCTTGGGCGTGCTGCTGGGAAACGGCGGCTGTACCGCCATCTCCTTGGCGCTGGGCAAAGGCGAGTACAGTACCATTAAGAAAATCAGCGCATTCGCCATTTGGGGCGCGATCGTGATTGGCGTCGTTTTTGCCGCTGTGGTTCTTCCGCTCATGGGGCCGATCTGCAATCTACTGGGAGCGAATGAAGAAACCCGTGGCTTTACCGCCGAATACCTGCGGGTGATCGCCATCGGCGCACCGGTCATCATGCTCACCAACGTGGTGCCCGCCCTCATCCGGGCCGACGGCTCCACCACCGATTCCATGATCGGCAACATGCTGGGCACCGTGCTGAACATTGCCCTGGACCCGCTGCTGATCTCGGTGTTCAACATGGGCGTCTCCGGCGCGGCCATCGCCACAGTGGCGGCCAACGTGGTCAGTCTGTGCTATTACGTTTACTTCCTGCGCACCAAGGGCAAAATTTACTCCGCCTCCCCCAAGGATATTTCCTTTGAAAAAGCGGTTGTTTGGACGGTGATCAGCCTGGGCCTGCCCATGAGCTGCGCAACTGTTTTGGGCAGCGTATCCAGCACCGTCGCCAATAACCTGATGATGCAGTACGGCTCCATTGCCGTGGCCGGGCAGAGCGTAGCCGGGCGCATCGGCCAGATGATTTCTATGACAGTGATGGGCGTGTGCATGGGGATGCAGCCCGCCATTTCCTTTAATTACAGCGCGAAAAACCATAAGCGGCTGACGGAAATCTTGATGAAAACCACTGGCCTGGCCGTGGTGGCCGGAACGATCTTATCTGCCCTGTGCCTGATCTTCCGGGATCAGCTGCTGAACGCCTTCCTGGATAATCCCGACGTTCTGGAAATCGGCCGTATCTGCCTGTTCGCCTCCATCGTCATTGGCCCCTTCTTCGGCTTTTACCAAATCTGCACCACCTATTTGCAGGCTTCCGGCAAATCCAAAGAAGCCGTTATCGTGTCCCTGCTGGAAAAGGGCATCATCTATATTCCCATGCTCTTCCTGATGAGCTGGCTGTTCAACATGTACGGCATCATTTTT
>JAUNMW010000136.1 GCA_030537395.1 Clostridia bacterium
CAACAGGCCCTGGCGCAGGTCTGGGGGCGCGTAGCCCCCAGCGTACCCCTTAGTCAGAACTAACCAAGTGACTTAAAGGGCACTTTAAGCTTCTTTGAAAAACTTCTTCTCCCGTTGATACAAAGTTAGGAGGCAATGGCGTGAACATCCTGAGTATATTTCTGATCGCGGGCATCATCCTGCTGTACAGCTTTCAAACGCTGTTCTGCACGCTGTACAATCAGCGTTATCCCGGAAAAGCGGAATGGACCTCACCCGTTTTCTGCATTTTAGAGGCGGCGTTCATCGTGCTGATCACCTGGGCGCTGAATGGTTTCCGATTCCATGTCAGCACGCCCACGCTGATTTTCGGATGCCTGAACGCGCTGGTGCTGTTTGGCTATAACACCAGCCTGATCGAAGCAGGGAAGCGGGGCTCCTATGCCTTCTTCAATATGTCGCTCCTCTATGGGGCCATTCTGGTGCCCATGGTGTACAGCGCCTTGTTTTTGAAAGAGCAAACCACCCTGATCCAGTGGATCGGCATTGGGCTGATGCTGATTGCTTTCCTGCTCATGAACTGGGAAGGTAAAGGACTGGAGAAGGCGAAAAAGGGCTATTATATTTTCTGCGCGCTGCTGTTTTTATGCAACGGGCTGTACAGCGTATTTCTGAAAATGCAGTCCGTGGCCTGCGGGGAGGAAAGCACGGAAATGGTGATGCTCACTTTCGGCATCATGGGCCTGGTGGCCCTGATCCGGCTGATCTGGACGGAAAAGGGCAATACCCCCCGCGCCTTCCGCCAAACCAGGCAAAGCCTGTGGCCCCTGGCCCTGTGCCTGCTCAGCGCCGGACTGGCCATCAATGGACTGGTTTATATCCTGCCCAGCGTAAACACCGTGGTGTTTTACACCATCGAAAACGGCGGCGTGCTGCTGATGGCCTCCCTGTACGCTTTCCTGCTCTTCCATGAAAAGCCCGCGCCTCGGAAAATCGCCGGTATCCTGATCGCTTTGATCAGCATCACGCTGCTCAGCCTATGACCGTTCTTTTTGCAAAGCACACAGAGCGCAGCATACAGAAAGCGCAAGCGGTTCGCCATTCAGCGGATCGCTTGCGCTTTGTATCGTATTTTTTCGTTAATTCTGCCGTTCCTATTCCCTGCTTATGCCAGCACCTTGGCGCGGAAAGACTGAATCAATTCATCCTCCAGCCCAAGCTTGTCCCGCAAATAATCCTCCCCCATCGCGTCCCAGGCGGCTTGGAGATAGCGTTCATCGGCGATGTAGGCCCGATACACGCTTTGAGCAAAGGCTTCGCCGCGCAGGGGCAGGATACGTTCATAAACAGCCTGTGCCCGGGCAAGATTGATTACGTTGGTGGCCAGGTAATCCGCCCGGATGGTCTCCCGATCCACCCCCAGGGCCTGGAGCACCAGCGCCGTGGTCATGCCGCAGCGATCCTTGCCTTCGGTGCAGTGCCACAGCACTGAGCCCTGATCGTAATCATGCGTGAAAATCGCGGTAAGCACCCGGCGAAAGCCCGCCCGGCTCCCCTCCCGGTTCATCATTTCCCGGTACAGATAGGCCATATCGGGGAAAAGCTCTTCCTCGGTCTTTTTTTCATGGGTGATGCCGGCCCGCAGGTCCTCAATCACCGGCAAAGGCTGATAATGCAGGCCCTCCGTAAAATCGGGCTGCTCCTCCCGCTCCTTGACGGTGCGCAGATCGATCACTGTGTGAAGGCGATGCTCCCGCCGAAGGGCTTCCACATCCTCGGCGGACGCCCCGCCCAAATGGGCGGACCGGATCAGACAGCCAGGCCGAATCACCCGCTCATCCGCCGTTTTTGTGCCGCCCAAATCGCGGATATTGTGAATGGTAGAAAGGGTTATGGGAATCAAACGCGGTTCCTCCTGCTCGATTTGATGGAATCCTTGGGGATTGGAAATAAAAAAGCCCCAAGTAAGAAAAGGAGTTGAGAGTTAAGAGTGGAGAGTTGAGATGAATTTTGATTCACACGCGATTCGTTATGGTTATAAAACAACGATATAAATCTCAACTCTTGACTCTCAGCTTTCAACTCTGCTTGAAAGCATTCTTTCCCCCTTGCCTTCGCCCAGATCAGTACCACGTCATGCAGAATTCCGTCACATACCAGTAATTCTGGTGGGGCGTGTACTGAATGTCAGGTACCCGCGTCACATCGTCCGGCGCGTCAAACATATTCAGGTTGGTTTTTGCGTTGGGCTTGGCCTTGTTGGCGGGGATATTGGAATCGTACACATAGGTGAACCGCTTGATACGGCTGGACAGGTTTCCTTCCACAGTGGAAATGAGGAATTTGCCCTCCCCCAGGTCCTGTACATCCGTCACCAGTCCCACGTGGGCATAAGGATAGGCGGAGCTTTCCTTGTGATCCCGGTAGCCGTAAATCACCAGATAGCCGGGCCGGGGTTCGGTCTGGGTGACCCGCTCCATATTGGTATAACCGGTATCCAGCTTCTGCACGGCGGCTTCCCGGACGCCGTGAGGCTCTCCGGACCCGACGGGCTTCAGCTTTTTATAGGTATCCGTGGGTTCCAGGGGCACGCCGGCGGTATCCAGGCAGTAATTGGCAAACGCGCCGCACCAGCCGCAATCCCATCCCCACCACTTGGTATATTTGTTGTCCCGGTGGGGCTTGTTGCTGTCGCTGCGGGGGAAAGTGCGCCCGGCGGCCTCGGTCCATTCCTGGATCCCGATGTCGATGGCCCGGCGAATCAGAGCGGGCACTTCGTCCTGCTTGGGGGCCACTTCGATTTCCACGGACAATTCTTCCCCGTCCGCCCCGATCAGGGCCAGTACCGCATAGCCTTCCTCGTAAGCGGTAATGGTGTCTCCCTTGGCGTTCGCCACTTCAGGCGCATCGCTTTCCCAATAGCCCTGAAAGGGCAAAGCGAAAACGCGGCTTTCCCCGGGAGCCAGGGTCAGCTGCGCAGGCAGCTCTTCCGCCGTCGCGCTCAGCGGCAGCAGGATCAGAACGGCCAGCAGGCAGATCAAGCGTTTCATTCTGCATCCTCCGTTTTTTCTTCTTCCATCATACGGGCTACGCCCATCACATCGGTCACCGGCACGCTGAATACCAGGCCCTGGCCCTGGCTGGTCAGACCCGCGCCGCGGGTGACGGCCTGCATCACAGGCACCTTCCGGTCATGCTGCACCAGGATCAGCACCATTTCCTTTTCCGGCGCGATGGTGATGCCGAAAAACTGGCTGGCCTCCTTGGCCCCCGCGCCCCGGGCATGCACCACGGTGCCGCCTCGGGCCCCGGCGGGCAGCGCCGCGTCCATCACCAAATCGGTAAAGCCCCGGTTCACGATGGCTACCACCAAATCGTGGGCCGGCTGTTCAGGCTGGGTGGTATTCTGCATGGTTCTGTTTCCCTCCTGCTCGGTTCCCGGCGTTTCAGCGCCCGTTAAATACTGCATGGTTTCCCGGCCCCCTATGCTGCCAAGGGGCACCGTAAAGGCAATGCCCCGGCCGGGCAGATCCATTTCCAGCACATGCTCCAGCCGGCGCATGGCCTTCACCGCCACGCTGCTTCGCATGAAGCTGACCACAATATCCTTGGCCGTGTCCTTCAGCCCCAGCAGCGCCAGCAGCCCTTTGTTGGCTGTTCCCGTGCCAAGGGCGATAAACTGAATGATCACGCCCTCTTTCTGCAGCAGCTGGGCCACGGCGTCGCCCTTGCCCCGATCCACAATGGTCAGGAGCAGCTTCAATGATGCGTTTTGCATGATACCTCCAAGGTTCTTGTTCTTACGGGAGAATATAAGTCTGAGATGGCGCAGCGTGGGAAGAGTTGAGCATTGAGATATTTTTGTTTGTACAAGATGGCTTCTAAATGGAGCATCTATATAAATCTCAACTCTCAACTCCCAAAGCTGAAAACGCTGCGTCCTACACATCGATGATCTCGTCGTCCGCTTCCTCGTCAGCCGCGGGTACAGGCGCGGGAGCCTTGCGGGTCTTGATCCGGTAAACAACGCCCAGGATCTGAATGGCGATCAGCGGGGTCATGGCCACCATGGCCACGATGCCGAAGGCATCCTCCAAAATGTTTCCCCCCAGGGCCGCGCAGGCCCCCATGAACAGCGGCAGCATGAACGCCGCCGTCATGGGGCCGGAGGCAACGCCGCCGGAGTCAAAAGCGATGGCCGTAAAAATGGGATCGGTAAAGAAAGTGAGACCCAGCGCCAGCAAATAGCCGGGAACCAGGAACCACCAAACGGAAATACCGGTGAGCACGCGCACCATGGACAGGCCCACGGAAATGGACACGCCCACAGACATGGTTTTCATCATCACTTCTTTTTTGATGGCCCCGGAGGTCACCTGCTCCACTTGCTCGTTCAGCACGTGCACAGCGGGCTCGGCCGCCACCACCAGATAGCCCATCAGCATGCCCAGCGGCACCAGCAGCCAGTGTACAGAAGATGCCCCGATGCTCCTTCCCAGGGTGTCGCCCATGGGCAGGAACCCGATGTTTACCCCCGCCAGGAACAGCACCAGCCCCACAAACGTATACAGCAGGCCCACGCCGATGCGTTTCAGCTCCGAACCAGGCAAATGCAGAAAAAAGATCTGGAACCCGAAGAACAGCACAACGATGGGGGCCAGGGCAATGAACACTTCCCACAAATACGCGGGCAGGCCGTCCCGATAGGCCGCCATCACGTCCCGGGTGGTTTCCACACCCAGGGCCACATGTTCTTCCGGCACATTGGTCAAGCGCGGGAAAAACAGGCTGATCAGCATGACCGCCAGAATAGGCCCTACCGAGCAAAGGGACACCAGGCCGAAGCTGTCGTCCTGCGCGCTGCGGCCGCTGCGCACGTTGGCAACGCCCACGCCCAGGGCCAGGATAAAAGGCACCGTCATAGGGCCGGTGGTTACGCCCCCGGCGTCAAAAGCCATGGGCACAAATTCCGGCTTGATCAGCGCGCCCAGCAGAAATACCAGGCCATACAGCCCGATCAGGATGTAGGACAGCTTCCATTGGAACAGGATGCGCAGCAGCGCCACCACCAAAAACAATCCCACGCCCACGGCGACGGTTAAAATCAGCGCCAGATTGGGCACACCCTGCACCTGATTGGCCAGCACCGTCAGATCCGGCTCCGCCATGGTGATCAGCAGCCCCAGGGCAAACGCCACGCCCACCAGAAACCGGATATCTTTTTTCCGGGTCAGCATCGCGCCCATGTGCGTACCCATGGGCAGCATGGCCATATCCGCCCCCAGGGTGAACAGCGCCATGCCCTGAATCAGCAGCATCGCGCCCAGCAAAAACAGGCTCATGGTGCTCAGCTTCACCGGGATAAAAAACAGGCTCAGCGCCAGCACCAGCAGGGAAATGGGCAAAACGGACGAAAGCGCTTCGCGCCTTTTTTCCTTCAGCTTCTTATTGGTGTTTTTCCGGTCCGGTATCAGCACATTCAACGGATCCCGGATGAACCTCCTGCGCAACGTTGGAATCCCCCTCTTCCGCAGTCTTTTTTCCCTCTTCAGAAACATGCCGCATGGTCCAGGCGCTGTCGATAATGACGGCAGAAAGGCCAATGATCAGCGTAAAATAATAGGTGAAAAAGCGCCACAGCAGCAGCGCGCCTACCAGCTTATCCGCCGGGAACACATGCTGGAAAAAGATATAGAAGCCGCCCTCCTGGGCCCCCGAAGCGCCGGGCAGCGGCGTAAAGGACGCGGCGATGTACAAAAGGAATTGCAGCGTCAGCACATCGAAATAGGTGTACTGGCTCAATCCCAGCGCCCGGTACACGCAGTAAGCGATGCTCATGAGCCCCAGCACCTGCAGGCAGGACAGCAGATACAGATAAAACAGCCGGATCGGATGATGGGTCAGATAATCCACGGAGCCGTGAAAATCGGCGATTGCCGCCTCCACCCTGGCATTCAAACGTTCCTCATGCTTGACCAAATGCAGCCCTTTGCCGATTCGGATGAACAGGTTCAGGATCCATCGGACGATATTTTTATTGATCGCCAGCAGAATCACAGCCGCCACGGAGAGCCCATTCAGCAGAAAACCCGCGAACACGATCCATTTCGCCTGATCGATGCACGCCTGCACCACAGCGGGGTTGACCGCCCACAGGATCGCCCCCAGGCTCAGAAGCGCGGTCTGGAATGTGAAAAATTTAACGGCCAAACCCGAAGAAGAAATGCCCGCCGGAATACTCCGCTTTTTCAGCGCCAGCACCTGCATGGGCTGGCCTCCGGTTGCCGCCGGGGTCACAGAGGAATAAAAGCTTCCGATCAGCGCCACCAGCAGAGATAAACGAAACTTGATTTTGATTTTTTGCTGATGAAAGAATACGTGCAGGCCCATGGCCTCAAACGTCATAAACACGCACCAGGAGCCAATGGCCGCTATAATCCATTTGGGATCGGCGGAACGCAGGGCTGTCCAGGCGTCTCCAATATCCCCGCCCCGGGCGCTCAAAAAAAGCACCAAGCCCAGGGTCAGCAGGATGATGGAGCCGTTGATCAGCTTGCTCCTTGTAGCTCTGGATATCTTCTTCAAGAGGGTGCCATCCTTTTAAACAGATTTGAATGCTTGACGGGTATATCCCGCCAAATACAGTATACCATATCTGCCGCCCGTTTGTCATCCCTTTTCTTCATAGGAAGAGAGAATACCAGATCAATTTACAAGAAAAGCAGGCAGCCCGGATGAGAAACTGCCTGCAATTAGATCAACTTTATTCGTCTGCGCAGAAAATGTCCCCTGCGCTCCGAATTTGATTTTTCCTTGCTTCCTTCTGCTTTTCTTTTGTAGAGAATTTGGGGTAAAACGAAGGATATAAAGCTGAAGCAAAGTGCATACTTTATTCAAAAGTAAGAGGACATTCTATACGCCCAATAAAGAATTAACACCCCTATGACTATATCAATCAGCGCTGCCCAAAAAGGTATTTGCCAACGGAATAACTCTCCCAAGCAGTTGATTGCCACATAGAGAATAAGGACGATTATTACAAGCCATTTTTTCGTCAAATCTCATGAACTCCTTCCTATTCTAATGCCATCTTTACCCCACTGTATTCCTTTATCCTTATCGTGAAAGAATAAGAATTTTTCAGAGATCCCGAACCGTCTCTGCTTGTTCATCTGCAACAAGCTTAACGTATGGCGATTGAAGCGCACCAGCGTAATGCTCCAAAATGACTGAACAATGATCTTCCATTTGAAGATAGGTTTTTTGATCGACAGGAATAGATGATTTTACTGATTGACCATTACCTTCTATATATTGCACTGATACTGTATAGGTGGGGCCAAAGCGTGATGCGGATGTCCGGCTTTTGCTCAAAACAGAACCCATATAAGTCTGATCCGGATAAAAATCCATACACATATTGATCTGAACAAGTCAAGTGAAAGAGAATAACAAAACCAAATAATAATGCGCAAGTTTTTTCATGAAAATACGAGTTGCGCTTTCCTTTTTATAACAAATACAGCCTTTTATCAAGCTATAAAGAACAATTGAAGCAGGAACAGCGTAGAGAAACAAATTGAAAAGCTCGATCTTATAACATAATTTATTCAGAATGGGAACCGCGCTGATAAATAGAAAGAATTCTCCCGCATAAAAGGGACTGATTTTGGTATTCGTAGTTTTCGCGGCAATCCAAATCAAACAGAATAACACAAGACAGATGCAGCACGATACGGCGCTTATTTCTTTTGATGTATAATTTGATACGATACCGAATAAGAAAACCAATAACTCCAAAACAGAAAGAAGGATACTTTTTGTTTTTAAGATCATGATTTGATCACCTCATAAACACAAGACACAGTTTTTTATTCTACGTTACTTCTCATATTCCTTTGGGTTTTCGTATCCTTTTCATCCTTTTATGTCTCTAGAAATACACTCTAAATGATTCCACAAAGGATCATATCGAAAAATATAGAGATAATCATAATCTCCGTCTAATCCGTTGAACACATCAGGCGACATTGGCAAAGTATGTTCTCTGTTTCTTATATATTCTAAATACAAATATCCTTTTTCGTCGCATGAAACATCAATCAAATCGAAAATGGATATATGAAATGACGGATAAGCCGCCATAACGATATGATCATATTCTGATTTATCATATTCCGATACAGGGAACTGCCGGGCGCGGTAACAGCGCAATGTAGGAACAAGGAAACTGTTTGCAGTAATAAAAATAATAACAAAAGAGATCACCAATGCAGTCAGTAAAAGAATCTTCTTGCCATGCATAATATATCCTCCAATGATACGAAACCAACCCTAATATTGCAGTTATATTTTACCATCCATGCTTTGTTACTGTCAACGCTTCAGGCAATACTGACTTGAAATTTCTAAAGCACGCATATTTCGTATAGGTAGTACCATTAAGAGAAATCGAATAATACAAGCAAAAAAGAAGCAGTTCATTTCTGAACTGCTTCTAATGGAATCCGGCGGCGACC
>JAUNMW010000137.1:0-8188 GCA_030537395.1 Clostridia bacterium
GTGAAGGTTCCCATCTGATTGATTTCACATTCTCCGGCGCTGTTGAAAAATTCAATGTTGGTGGGATATTCCCATTCCTTCTCATAGTTTGGATAATTGGCGTTGCTTCCTTTTACCAAAGCGCCCGTTTTATTATCAAACAGATACTTTTCATCGGTGATCAGCGAAACGACAGGCGCCGGCTGTTCTTCTCTGATAAAATACGTGGCGGATACGATTTCGGAGGGAACTTGATCTTCTCTGAACGCGCGGACACGCAATATGCCGTTTTTTTCAAAAGATAAGCCATTTTCAGGAAAAATCGAAGATTTTTCGGTGGGGGTGGACCCATCCAAAGTGTAGCGAAGGATGGAATCCTGCGATGCTACTGCCGTTACACGCAATTTTTCGGCGTAAAAACCGCCCGGTGTTTGAATAACAGGCGCAGAAGCACGTGAGGAAAATCCGACTTTGGTATTTTTTGCTTTTGGCGTGGCCTCGGTAAAAAAAAGATACTCACTTCCGCCATCTGGAATGCCCCAGGAAACATTGCCGTACTGCGGCAGAATATCCAAGGAAGCCAGCAGCGTTTCACCGTCTCGATCCGTTAACAGCACCCGATCCCCGGAGGAGGAGAGCTTAAAATTAGCATAGTAGGTTCCGTTTTTCCCGGAGTTCATATCCTCGCCAGTGCAATAAATCAGGATATAACCGTTTGCTTTGATGGAAGTTTCCTTCGGGAAGGACCATTTTTGAAGATTCTTTTTGCTGTCCGAAAGAAAGCAGCCACTCAAGTCAACGCTTTTTTTGCCCGTATTGTGCAATTCCACCCAGTCATAAGCCTCCCCGTTGGTGTACACACCATTGGAGGTCATCACTTCACTGATTTCTATATCAGCATTTGCTGCGGAAACAAAAAGCGCTATAAAGATAAGGGGTAAAAGCAGTTTCAGATAAGCCATTTTTATCCTCCATCGAAGCAATTATAAAAACGAAGAATAAGCTGTGGTTTGCTTTTTCTTTTTGTCCGGATCGATGAATTCCACCTCCATCCGGTCAAATGAAATATCCTCAATAAAATGTTCTTTTAAAAAACGCGCCTGCGAAAACTGTTCCCAATCCCTTTCATGCCGGGGCAGTATCATGGGGCGGGATACATCCAATTGATGGCAGGCTCCCTCCAGGGCGTTTTTCCATTCCTCATGCGTACATTCCACCGTAATATCTCTTTCAATTCTGTTTTTATGCATCAGGCGAACCCAAATTCCCGCTGCCACAGCCATACCTCCTTTTATGCCCAAGCTTCCTATCCATTATGGCACAGGAAAGGGAAGATTGCAAGCGCGCATCAATTTGTTTACAGAAAACATATCCCTTGATTATTGACAATTTCCTGTATTTTCAATACAATTGGAAAGCGCGGATATATATTTCCGCCCATGAGGGGAACGGCAGGATACGGAGGCGAAACAGCAGGCATGACCCTTCAGCAATTTCATTATATTATTACGATTTCCGAGGCGGGGTCCTTCAATAAGGCGGCTGATCTTTTATATGTTTCTCAGCCGTCGCTTACCAACGCGGTGAAGGAGCTGGAAAAGGAAACGGGAATCACCATTTTCAACCGAAGCGGAAAAGGCGTGACCCTGACGGCGGAAGGAATGAAATTCCTGCCTTACGTGCGGCAGGTGTACAGCCAATATCAAAACCTGCTGGACGCTTACAGCGGCCAGGGCAAACGAAGGCAGCAATTCGCCGTATCCACCCAGCATTATTCTTTTGCTGTGAAGGCCTTTGTAGAACTGACGAAAAGTTTCGATGTGGCTGAATACGATTTTGCCATTCGGGAAACCCGTACCCGCGATGTGATTGACGATGTGGCTGCCTCCAGAAGCGAAATCGGCATTTTATATCTGAACGATTTTAACCGAAGCGCCATAACAAAGCTTTTATCCTCGGCAAATCTGCATTTCATTTCCCTGATCCAATGCGATGCTTATGTGTATTTATGGAAGGGGCATCCGCTGGCGAATCAGCAGTCCATATCGCTGCAGGATCTGGCCCCATACCCCTGCCTGTCTTTCGAGCAGGGAGACAGCAGTAATTTCTATTTGGCGGAAGAAATTCTTTCCACGAATGAGTACCCGCGAGTGATCAAGTGCTGTGATCGAGCCACCATGCTGAATCTGATGGTGGGAGTCAATGGGTACACGCTGTGCTCCGGCATTATCTGTGAAGAGCTGAACGGCGACGATTACGTGACCGTCCCCTTTCAGGATCAGGAAATCGTGTCCGATCAGGTGATGGAAATCGGCTTTATCACCCGGAAAAACAGTATCATGAGTCCGGTGGGAGAACGATACATCGCCGAAATCAAACGTTATTTGCAAATCACGGAAGAAAAACACTGATAAAAGGAAGATCCAAGTGAAAACGAAGCTGATTACAGGTTTCATCTGCTTATTCCTGCTGCTCTGCTGTGCCTGCGCCGCTTTAGGAGAAAATGTGCGCATCGTTACTCCCCGCGGCCCGCTGAACATGCGAAAGGAACCGGATGAAAAATCCAAATTGGTGGATACAGTGCCCAACAAGGCTTTGGTTGAGTTAGTGGAAGAAGGGGAAACCTGGTGCAAGATCACCTATAAGAAAAAAACCGGGTATGTAAAAACGGAATACGTGAAGCTGCCTTCCAAGCTGATAGGCAAAGAAGTTTACGCCGATGAAGGCACCGTATATCTCCGGAAGGAAGCGGATGAAAACGCGCCAATTCTGCTGCCTGTGAATCAATCCCAGCCGCTTATTGTGGACAGCGCGGAAAACGGCTGGCTTCTGGTTCATACGGGCAGCATATCAGGCTATGTGGCCGCCTCCCTGTTCTCTTATCAGAATGAAGAGCCAGCCGGTTCCCCGGATTGGATGCCGGAAAAGGGCATTGCTGTAAAAAGTTTTGATTTGCATTTGACTGCCGATGCTTCGTCCGCTGTTTTGGCTTCCACACCGGCAGGGCAAATGGTGGATGTAACGGTGATCGAAAATGATCAATGCCTGATTCTGTCGGGTTCCCTGTGCGGTTATGCTCCTGTTTCCGCCATAGCATTGACAGGGCCGGAGGATACGGAGGGGCAAGGCGCCTCCATTTCTCCAATGGAAGCGCTGCTTCAGGCGGAAGCAGCGCTGAAGAAAAGCTTTAAAACCATGGCAAAGGAAAACCTGTACGGGATCGCATCCCTAAAGGATGACAGCTATTACTGCGGCTTTTTTAACGATTCCGATCAATATCTGTATGGCGCGCTTGTAGACGCGGAAAAGGGAACCGTTCTATTCACACGGCATTATGAGAGATTCGCCGCGCCAATCCAAGAGGATTCTCTTTTGCCGGAAGGCGAAATCATGCTGGAGCAAAGCGCGGAAACCCTCGCGGTCGGCGATGTACTGGATTTAACGGTGCATGCCTGGACGAACCATGAAAGCCAATACACACTGCTTCAAAATGGCAAAGAAATCCTTTCTACCGAGAAGGGGCAGCATTTTCAAGCGTCCTACCGGCCCAGGGAAGCAGGGGAATACGCTGTTTCGGTGCAAGTAACGGATGAAAACGGGCTCACTCGCTCAGCGGTCTGCAGCTTTTCCGTGGATGATACCCTGCCCGTGCAGGACGGGATCGCGGAGGTTTACAGTCAAAAAGACGGATGGTGGGCCGATAAAAAATATCGGCACAGCAATTTGGGCAAATCCGGCTGTGCCATCTTCGCCCTGTCTCACGCTTTACAGCGGTTGGGATATGAGGGCAGCGACATTCTGCCCGTGAATCTTGCAACCAAATATGCTTATTGCCTCATTCCCGGAGAAGGTACCAGCAACGAATTGCTGATCAATACCGCCGCAAAGGATTTTGGCTTTAAAACCCAGCGTATTCTGATCAACGATAAAAAGAAAATCGAAGACCTGATCGAAAGCGGTACGCTATTCAGCTTTTCCATTGCCAAAGGTCATATTGCCATGGTCAGCGGCATTTCAGCGGATGGTGCGATGATCCGGGTGGTGGATTCCGCCCCCAGCGCCACCTATGAACGCATCGTGAACGCTTCGCTCTATTACCAGATGCGCAGCGGCGTTTTTCGCGCGGCGATTACCTTGGATGACCTACCGGGGTCCCGCTGGTATTTTGAAACAGATGAATACGGCGGGCTGGAATACTGGCTGCCCATGGATTATGTAGCCAAGCGCGGGGTGCGCCTCATTCAGCCGATCACAGAATAAAGCGGGGGAAAGCGGAATCATGATTCGGGTGCTGATGGTTTGCCTGGGTAATATATGCCGAAGCCCCATGGCGGAATACATCTTCCGGGATATGGCGGAAAAACGGGGCTTGGGAGGACAAATCCTGGTAGAATCCGCCGCTACCAGTACGGAAGAATGTGGGAATCCCGTATACCAGCCTGCTAAACGGAAGCTGTATCAATTGGGTATCGATTGCAGCGGCAAACGGGCGAGAACCATGCGAAAAGAAGATTATCAGCAATTTGATCTTTTGATCGGCATGGAAAACCGGAATCTGATCGCCATGCGGCGCATCTGCGGCGGCGATCCGGATGGAAAAATCCATCTGATGCTGGAAGATTCTCCCGATCCCCGGAATATTGCCGACCCCTGGTATACCGGTGATTTTGATACCGCCTGCCGGGATATTCAGGAAGGCTGCGAAACCTGGCTGAACAAGCTGGAAGCCAGATTTCGCAGGAAGTAGGAGAGTGGAGGTTTATAATGAGAAAAAGTTCTTTGAACAGTTTTCCATTTGCAAACTATCTCAACCTTCTACTTTTCACCTTAAGTTTTCAGAGCCATAGCCCATTTTCCGGCTATGGCTCTCCTTCTTTCCAAGCCTGCCGAAAATGCTTCCTGGCCTGCTTTTCCTGGCGGGAAATAGAGGATTGGGTGGTCAAAAGCTCCTGCGCCAATTCTGCCTGGCTTTTTCCTTGGATGAAACGCTGACGGATCAGGTAGCTTTCATCCTCCGGCAATCTTTCCAGCACATCCCGGATGCAGAAGCGGATCAGCCACGCTTCGCTTTGCGGATCGGAAATTGCGGCGAACAGCAAGCCGGTTTCGTCGTAAACGGGCCCCAAATTCTGCTCCAACAGCCAAACCAGTTCCGCGGGCTCCATGCCGATGCGTTTCGCGATTTCCCGTACGGAGGGAGCGGTTCCGGATTGGCGCAGCATTTGTTCCTGGTAATTCAGCGCCTTTTTGATTTTCGCCCGGGATCGCCACCCCAGCGTATTGGAATAAGCCCTTCGCATTTCGCCTAAAATGATGGGAACGGCATAGGTGGAAAACTGGCATCCGCTTTCTTCCTGATATTTTCGGATTGCTTTTACAAGTCCCATGCAGCCCTGTTGAAAAGCATCCTCGCAATATGAAAAACGACGGCTAAGCGCTTGGACCAATGGGATATGATGCCGTACAAGCTCTGCCAAGGCTTCGGAATCTCCGGCCTTCGCCAATGCATAGAGGCTCATTTTCTTTCCCGCAAACGCTTTTGCATGCGCACCGTGGTTCCCTCACCCGGACAGGATTCCACCTTGACCCGATCCATAAATGTTTGCATCACCGAAAACCCCATGCCGGAGCGTTCCTTTTCCGGCTGCGTAGTGAAAAAGGGCTGCATGGCCTTTTGAATATCCGGAATACCGCGGCCTTGATCAGCGACGGAAATATCCAATATCCCATCATCACTGAGCTTGGCGCTGACGGTAACGATGCCCGGACCATCGGCATAACCGTGAACGATCGCGTTCGTTACCGCCTCGCTAACAGCTGTTTTAATGTCTGCCAGCACATCCAGCGTGGGGTCCAATTGAACAGCGAAAGCGCTGACCGCTACGCGCGCAAAGCTTTCGTTTTCCGCAACGCTTAAGAATTCCAGTTTCATTTGATTGATCGTCTGCATTGTCATTCTCCTTTGTCCATCACTTGAATAAGCTGGTTCATTCCAGACAGCATAAATATTTTCTTCACATGAGGGTTCATATTTTTAATGCCCATCATGCCGCCACGCTGACTCATGGTTCGATACCGTCCTAAGATAACTCCGATGCCGGAAGAATCCATAAAGGACATCTGGCCTGCGTCCAGAATCAGCTTTCGTACCCCGGGATCAGAAATCAAATGATCCAGCTCCCTCCTCACGCTCTGCGCGCTGCAATGATCCAATTCCCCTGTTAAATGCACCGTAACGGTATCTTTTCTCCGTTCATACTCCATGTTTCATCCCTCCTGACTGTACATACGGAGGAATAATTCATGCTTTACCAAATACTATCCTTCCTCGAAAAATGGATGTTTATGCGAATGAAAATAAAATTGTTCGACATTTTTCTGAAATTTCAAAATTTAAGGTTGTAATATTGAGAGAAATCGTTTATAATGTCGAAGAATTCCGAATATTAAGCACTACGGAGGATCATTTGCCATGATGACGGACATCGAAATCGCCCAGTCTACCCCCATGAAGCCTATCTACGAAATCGCCAGGAACGCCGGAATTGATGAAAACTTGCTGGAGCCCTATGGAAAGTATAAGGCCAAGCTGGACGCCCGCGTTATTCGGGCGCAGGAAAATCCGGATGGAAAGCTGATCCTGGTTACCGCCATCACGCCCACGCCCGCCGGAGAAGGAAAAACCACCACCACCATCGGCCTGGCCGACGGTCTTCGCAAAATCGGCAAAAAGTCCATCGTGGCGCTGCGGGAGCCCTCGCTGGGTCCCGTGTTCGGTATCAAAGGCGGCGCTGCCGGAGGCGGATACGCCCAGGTAGTGCCCATGGAGGATATCAATCTTCATTTTACCGGCGACTTCCACGCCATCGGCGCTGCCAACAATCTGCTGGCCGCCATGCTGGATAATCATATTCATCAGGGCAATAGCCTGAACATCGATCCCCGGCGCATCGTGTGGCGCCGCTGCGTGGATATGAACGACCGTCAGCTTCGCAACATCGTGGACGGCCTGGGCGGCCGCGTCAACGGTGTTCCCCGGGAAGATGGATACGATATTACCGTGGCTTCCGAAATCATGGCGGTGCTGTGCCTGGCGGACAGCCTGACCGATTTAAAAGAGCGCCTCTCTCGCATGGTGGTTGCTTATACTTACGACGAACAGCCCGTGACCGCAGGGCAGTTAAAAGCCGCTGGGGCCATGACCGCCTTGCTTAAGGACGCCATCAAGCCCAATCTGGTGCAGACCCTGGAAGGCACTCCCGCTATTGTGCACGGTGGCCCTTTCGCCAATATCGCCCACGGCTGCAATTCCATTATGGCTACCCGCACCGCTTTGAAGCTGGGCGACTATATCGTCACCGAAGCGGGCTTCGGCGCGGACCTGGGCGCTGAAAAATTCCTGGATATCAAATGCCGCGTCAATGGATTGAAGCCCGACGCGGTGGTGGTGGTCGCCACCGTGCGCGCGCTGAAAATGCACGGCGGCCTGCCCAAGAACGATCTGAACCATGAAGATTTGGACGCTTTGAAGAAGGGCCTGCCCAACCTGCTCCAGCACGTGGGCAATATGACCAATGTGTATGGCCTGCCCTGCGTGGTGGCCATCAATCGGTTCCCCAATGATACGGAAGCGGAATTGAAGCTGATCGAAGACGAATGCAAGGCTCTGGGCGTGAATGTGGCCTTGTCAGAAGTATGGGCTAAAGGCGGAGAAGGCGGCGTGAAACTGGCGGAAGAAGTGGTTCGCCTGTGCGATGCCGAAAACAATTTCCGGTTCAGCTATCCGCTGGATGCTTCTATCGAAGAAAAAATCCGCGATATCGTGAAAAACGTTTATCACGGGGACGACGTGATGCTGACTCCAAACGCCAAGAAGCAGGCGGCGCAGCTGGAAAAGCTGGGCTTTGGCGGCATGCCTATCTGCATGGCGAAAACCCAGTATTCTTTCTCCGATGATCCACTGCTGCTGGGGGCCCCCAAGGGCTTTACCGTCACCGTGCGCAATCTGCGGGTATCCGCGGGCGCTGGCTTCATCGTGGCGCTCACCGGCGATATCATGACCATGCCGGGCCTTCCCAAGGTTCCTGCCGCGGAAAAAATCGACGTTGACGCCGAAGGAAGGATTTCGGGGCTGTTTTAAAAGATATTTCTGGGGGAACCATTCTTTGGTGGCCAAAGAATGGTTCCCCCAGACCCCTTCCAAGAAAGC
>JAUNMW010000137.1:8198-8476 GCA_030537395.1 Clostridia bacterium
TTCCATGCATTTTACATCGATTTCTACTCAAAGTAACATAAAAAAGAGTTAAGATTGTGAAGTTGCAGTAATAAAGCATCTATGCTTTCTGTTTTCTTCATCTTAACCCTTTTATTACTCTGCTTTCTCGGAAAGGGGTCTGGGGGAAACCGCTCTTTGGCATCCAAAGAGCGGTTTCCCCCAGAATAATCTTATAATATTAGGCTTTGCTGCCGCTTTCCAGCGCTTCCAGCTCTGTTTTGCCGGTGATCATGATCACCCGGCCCACCAGGAACAGG
>JAUNMW010000008.1 GCA_030537395.1 Clostridia bacterium
CTTTTCCCCCGCCCGATTTCACCTATTTTCATTGTGCCCGAAAGCTTGCTATATTACGTTCCCAGCGTAACACGCGGAAGTTGTCGGATATTACCCAGCAAGTTACTTCGCGAGGAGTGGGTCCAGGGCCTCAGGCCCTGGCGCAGGTCTGGGGGCGCGCAGCCCCCAGCGTTCCCTTTGCGCCATTACCAGCTTGTTTTTTTATCCTTGAGCACATAACTGCTATGATTTTTAAACAGGGAAAGAAATAAACGTTCAATGGTATTCATTCGTGAAAGGGGAGAGGAAAAGGCTCCTCTCCCCAAGCGCATAGCTTTATTCTGTTTTTGCTTACTTTACAGCGTCCAATTCCGCCTGAATTTCCACGGCGAGCTGATCCAGCGTATCCTTCACCGGAGCGCCGTTGTTGTAGATTTCGGCCAGCGCCGCGCGCCACAGGTTGCCGCAGTTATTATAGGCGGGGTTCTGGTTGCGGGGGTTGATCCAGGAAGCCATCTTGATGATGGGATCCATAGCGGGCTTCTTGGCCAGGTATTCCTGATATTCAGGCAGATCCACTACGCTGCCGCGGGTGGGAAGATAGCCGGTGTTGTCGGACCAGTACAGATTGATTTCGGGGCTGGCCATGAACATCATGAACTGCCAGGCCGCGTTCTTTTCAGCCTGAGAAGCCTTGGCGGGGATGAAGATGGCCGCGCCGCCCACTTCGCTCTTGAAGCTTTCGCCGTCGCTGCCGCCGGGGAGCCAGGCCATGCCCACTTCAAACCGGGCCGCTTCATCTTCCAGAGCGTTCACGCGGTTTACATAGGTGGTATACAGGGAAGAAGTGTGGAACACGCTGAACGCGCCGCCGGCGATGAACAGATCGCGCATGTTGGAGGAAGCGCCGGAGCCGTAGGCGTAATAGGCGTAGCCCTTATCGATCCATTCCTTGATCTTGGTGTTCAGCTCGATGCTCTTTTCGCTGTTTACATCGGTGGTGCCTTCGTCGGTCACGATCTGCACGCCGTTGTTCTTGAACAGCATTTCATGATACCAATAGTCCCAGCCGCCGAACACGGTGCCGTAGCGCTTGGTGGTGCCGTCCTCGTTGAACAGGGTGGCCTTTTCCAGGAAGGCTTCCATCTCGTCGATGGTCTTGGGCATTTCAATGCCTTCGGCCTGGGCGGCAGTCTTGTTGTAGTACATGCACTGGGTGGAAATCAGATAGGGCAGGCAAATCTGCTCGTCGTCGTAGCTGGTGGAAGCCAGCAGGCCCTCGCCGAAGTCCTCCACATCGTAATCGAAAGCGTCAATATAGGGATCCAGCACTTCGCACAGCCCGGCAGCGCCATAAGCGGCGGGGTAGGAAGTGTTGCAGCAAACCAGCGCGGGCACGGCGCCGGCGGCGTCCGCGGCGCGGAAAGCGGTGTCAATATCAGCGTAAGCGCCCTTATACACGGGGGTCACGGTGATGCCCATGCCGTTTTCGGCATTGAATTTATCCACCATGTACTGAATCTGCTCATCGAACTGGCTTTCATGGGCATGCCACCATTCGATGGTAATGGGCTCGGTCACGTCGTATTCCGTGGCGGCCATGGCCGGAACCATGGACAGCACCATCATGGCGCAGAGCAGGAATGCAAAGAACTTCTTCATTGCGGGGATCCTCCTTTTGTTATTTGGCAAAGCATGATGAACGATCCTATGATTTGCCTTTTTTCTGATGCTATCATACCAGATTGTACAGCGCTCGTCAAGGGGAGGAAGGAAAAATCATAAAGATAAATTAAAAATCTTTCAGCAGGAACACCCGATCCATGGGATGAACGGAAGGCTTGGCAGGATTCATATAGGTTTTGGCCGCGGATTCAAAAACCACATAGATGCCGTCCTCCAGCGTGCACAGGCATTCTGTCATGGGCGGGCACATCAGGGCTTCCTCCCGAACGGTGCTGTCCAGGATCCAGAGGGGCACGTCCCGTCCGTTCACATTCACCGTTTGATCAGGATCGCTCAGAAGCACGTTGCCGTAGCGGTAGATCAGGGAATCGTTTCTGCGCCCGTAAGACTGGCTCAGATAAATTTTCCCGTTCAAAACGGTCATCCCCTGGATGCGCTCCGTGATGGACAAAATATAATCCGGCGCGGAAAAATCCTGGTCTTCATGGATTCTGTAGCCGCAGTTCCACGCCCGCTGCAATCCGTCCGCCGTGCTGACGCGGTGGGAAGCATCGGTGGGATAATCGCCGCCGTACTGAAATTCACCCACCCACAAAATACCGTCGGCATAGCTGCAGTAGGAGGAATTGACGGGCACGGGAATTTCCTCCTCAAACGCGCAGAAGGAATCGGCCGGGAGGGCTTCATACCGGTCCAGGGAAATCCGAAACAGCGCGTGGGCGTTGGAAATATAAATATCCGTTTCCGTGGCGCAAACGCCGCCCGCGTGGCCGGTATATTTGCTGCCGTCCATATTGTTCAGCTTCACCTGCCGGAGCATTTCGCCCGTCTGCTTGCTCACGGCCAGCAGAGCGCTGTTTCCGTCCCCGCTGCTGTAGCCGGCAAACAGAAGCGCATCGTCATTGGGCAGGTAGGTGATCCCTTGAGGGACAAAATCCTCCCGCAATCCGGGAATGAGAATGGAAAGCTCCCCCGCCGCGCTGAATTTCGCGTAGGATGCGGCCGAGGCCGCAGCGTCCGTCACGGAGGCGATGGTATAAACCGTTTCCGCCGCCGTACAGGCGGATGCCGAAAACATGAAGAGGACGATGAGAAGGATGAGCGCTTTTTTCATTGGAATCTCTCCTTTGCTTGTATCAGATGCACCATTTTGTTCTTGATTTTTTACCGCTGCTTCCCGATGCTTCGGCGCAGAAGCTGTCCCGCCCGTTCCTCCGTCTGCCGGCCGTTTTGCAGGGCCACCGCCCCGTTTACAAGCACCAGCTGAACCCCTTGGGCCAACTGCACAGCGTTCAGATACGTGGAGCGGGGCGCGATGGAGGCCGGGTCAAACACCGTTATGTCCGCCGCCATGCCCGCCGCTAAACGGCCCCGATCCCGGATGGAAAAAATGTCCGCAGGCTTGCTGGTGACCCGCCGAACGGCCTCCTCCAGGCTGCAAAGCCGCTTTTCACGGGCAATTCGGAAAAACTCCGCAATCGCGCCGTAGGAGCGGGGATGCGGATTGTAATGCAGCCGTTCCGGGTCCCCGGGCAGAGCGTAGCCATCCGAGCCGATGCAGATATCCTGCGACAGGAAGTACAGCATATCCTGTTCGTTCATAACGAAAAACACGCACTGGGCCCTCGCCTGGGTGCGAAGGAGCACCTGGGCCGCGGCGTCCGCGTAATCCTCGGTATGCAGCATGCTTTCCGCCACATACCGCAGCGTTTTGCCCACGATCTGGGGCCACAGCCCGCCGTCATCGCTGAACAGGCAGGTTTCCGCCCGCTGGGCGTTAAAATAATGGCGGCGAATGCCTTCCACGATCTCTTTCCGTGTTTCGCTTTGCAGATGCTCAAGCAGTGCCTCCGGGCCGCCGTCCATGCTCCACCGGGGGCAGCGGATGCTCAGCGCGGTGGCGGAGGCCGTATAGGGATACATGTCGGCTGTAAACCGGATGCCTTCCCGATTGGCATTTTCAATGGCAGACCACACCTGCGGGGCCCGGCCGTGCACCGTGTAATGGTCAAGCTTCAAATGGGAAGCGTGAACGTGCGCGCCGGAGGAACGCCCGACCTCCTTCAGCTCTTCCAAGGCGCTGTCGATTTGTAGGCCTTCGCTGCGCATATGGCAGGTGACGATGCCGTCCGTTTCTGCCGCGATTTTTCCCAGCTCGTTCAGCTCCTGCTGATCCGCAAAGCAGCCCGGCGCGTATTCCAGCCCCAGCGAAAGGCCCCAGGCTCCGTCCTGCAAATCCCGGCGCAGCAAACGCTTCATTTCCGTCAGCTCGGCCGGGGAAGCGGCTTTGCTTCCGCTGCCGACGACGGCTTTGCGCAAAGCGCCGTGGCCCGCCAAAAGGGCCTGGTTCACGGCCATGCTGCAATGGCGCGCAGAAAAAGCCTTCAAAAAATCGGAAAAGGAATCCAGCTGCCATTCATCCTTGTTTCCCGGCGCGGCGGGAAAGGGGCTGTCTCCGCAGTTTCCGGAGATTTCCGTGGTGATCCCCTGATACAGCTTGGAGGCGCCGCTGCTGTCCCGGGTGAATTCCGTATCCGAATGGGCGTGCGCGTCGATAAAGCCCGGCGCCACCGCGAGGCCCTCCGCGCTGAATTCCCGCTGGGCCCGGACCGCGTTTAAGTCCCCAATCGCCGCGATTTTTCCGTTCTTTACCGCCACGTCGCCCCGGAAGCGGGGCCCTCCGGCGCCGTCGATGATTGTGCCGCCGCGAATAATAATGTCCGCTGTTTGGATGCTTTCAGCCATTTTTACTCCTGCTGTCCGTCGTGATGATCAAAATGCATTCAGGCGCATTTCGTTTGTATTGACTCTTTTACTATTATATCATACTTCGGCGTTTTTCTCAATGCGGAAAACGCCCGAGCCAGAAGGCGAAGCAATGCGATCCCGGCCATGCATTCGTTAATGATGAAAGCAGAAAAAACGAAACGGATACAATTCATACATTGTATTCAAATTGTACCTATGCTATAATTTTATTTGATAGACTCCCGCAAGGGATGATTGGTAAACGATATTGAGTAGGAGGAAGAACCCGTGAAAAAGCTGATTGCCCTGATTTTATGCTTCGTTCTGTGCGTTTCCCTGGTGCCCGCCATGGCCGAGGACAATGTGGTACGCATTGCCTTTGGCTATGACCCCAACACCCTGGATTATGGCATGACCAACCTGGATACCGCCAATTTCATCGTGGCGCATATTGCTGAAACCCTGCTGACCCAGGACGCCTCCGGCGCTTATGTGCCCGGCGTGGCGGAAAGCTATGAAAAGAGCGAGGACGGCCGGGTGTGGACCTTCAAAATCAAGGAAGGCCTCACCTATCAGGACGGCAAAACCCCCATCACCGCCGAGGATCTGTTCTATGCGGTCCAGCGCCTGCTGAATCCCGAAGATCCCAAGGACAACGCCAGCTTCTCTCTGGTGAATTCCGAAGCATATTACAACGGCGAAGTGGCCTTTGAAGAAGTGGGCGTAAAGAAGATCGATGAATATACCATCGAATACACCTTCATCAACCCCACCTATGAAAGCACCTTCACCGGCGCCAGCCTGTTTGCGCCTATGGAGCAGGCCTATGTGGAAGAAGGCGGCGAAGTTTACGGCTCCTCCTCCTTCCTGCCCCTGGCCAACGGCCCCTACATGGTGGATGAATGGCTGGACGACGCTTCCGTGACCCTGATTCGGAATCCTGCCTATCAGAATCCCGAAATCGCCAAGGTGGACGCTATCGCAATCACCCTGAACGCCACCGCCGACGTGACCGTGGATATGATGCTGGCGGGCGAGCTGGATATCGCCACCATGCAGAACCCCCTGCAGTTGCAGACCTTGATGGACGCGGGCTTTGTCAAGAGCGAAGAAAGCTTCTCCTCCACCTATCAGGGGCTGAACCTGCGGGCGGGCGGCCGGAACGAGGAAACGGGCCGTTTCCTGTCCAACGCCAATTTCCGCAAGGCCATCAACGCCGCCTTGGATCGTGAAGCCCTGGCCGCTTCCGTCATGACCGGCTACACCCCCACCTGGCGTCTTTCTTCTCCCGGCGAACCTGCCTACAACGCCAACCCCGATTACAAGGCTTGGGATACCACCGCCAATGTGGAACTGGCCAACCAGTACCTGAACGCCGCCCTGGAAGAACTGGGCGCCACCAAGGAAGAAATTCCCGTCATCCAGCTGATGTGCTATGAATCCCAGGGCGCTATCGACGCGCTGGCCGCCATTCAGGATCAGCTGCGCGTGAACCTGGGCCTGGAAACCGAAATCTCTCCCTGCACCATTCAGGTAATGATCTCCAACGCCATGAGCGGCAATTACGATCTGTGGTGGGGCGGCAACGAAGTATCCGTGCCCGATGCCTGCGAATCCTACCTGGACGGCTTCCGTTCCAACAGCGGCACCCCCCTGCGCGGCTACGCGGACGCGGAATTTGACGCCCTGTTTGAAGCGGCTGTTTCCTCCGCCACCCTGGATGAACGCCTGGCCAATTACGCCAAGCTGGAAGAATACTTCTGCGAAAACGCCATGTGCATCATCCTGGGCTGGGATGCTCACTATGTGGTAACCGCGGAAGGCACCACCGGCTATTACCTGATGGACGGCGGCCGCCTGAACGTTGCCGGTATGACCAAGTAAAATTTCTGATGCAGCGGGAGCCGGTCCCGTACCGTGCCCAGCACGGCGGACGGCTCCCGCCTTTCTTTATGAAGCGAGGATGTTCCATGGGCAAATATGTGCTGAACAAAGTATTGATCGCGATTGCCACCATTTTCGTATTGGCAACGGCGACTTTTTTTCTGATGAAGCTCATTCCCGGCGATCCCTTCGCCAGCCTGAAAACCAAGGCGGCAGTGCAGGAAAAGCAGCGGGAATACTACGGCCTGGACCAGCCCGTGACGGTTCAGTATTTCCGGTATATGGGCAATCTGCTTCGGGGTGATCTGGGCTGGAGCCTGAAAAAAGCGGGGCGCAGCGTGGTGGATATTATCAAGGAAGCGTTTCCCGTCTCTGCCAGGCTGGGGCTCACCAGCCTATTTTTCAGCGTGCTGATCGGGCTTTTGTTCGGCATATTGTGCGCCCAGTTCCGAAACCGCTGGCCGGATTATGTGCTCATGCTGGTGGCGGTGCTGGGCATCGCCCTGCCCAGCATGGTGCTGGGGCCGCTGATGCGCTATTTCTTCGGCGTGAAGCTAAAATGGCTGCCGGTGGTGGGCTGGGGCACGGTGGATAAAATGATCATGCCTGCCATCGTGCTGGGGCTGGGCACCGTGGCCGGCGAAACCCGGGCCATGCGCGCCAGCATGCTGGGGGTCATGACCCAGGACTACATCACCACCGCCCGGGCCAAGGGTCTGAACAGCGCTCAGGTGGTTTTGCACCATGAGGTGAAAAATTCCCTGGTGCCCATCGTTACCGGCCTGGGTCCCGGCATCGCGGGCATCATGATGGGCTCCTTCGTGGTGGAAAGCATGTTTTTGATCCCCGGCCTGGGCCGGTACTTCGTGGATTCCATCACCAATCTGGATTATCCGCTGATCATGGGGCTCACCATTTTTTACGGCGCGTTCCTGGTCACCATGAATCTGCTGGTGGACGTGGCCTACGGCTTGCTGGATCCCCGGATCCGGGAAAGCGGAAAGAAAGGGGGAAAATGAGCATGGAAAACGCGGCAACGAAAGAAAAAACGGTTTTCCGGCCTGATGATTTTGAAAAGCTTCCCCCGCCTTCCCAAACGGACGCCGCCATTGCGCGCAGGCAAACCACCTACTGGAAGGACGTGTGGCGCACCTTCAAAAAGAACCGCACCGCCGTGATCAGCCTGATCGCCATTGTGCTTTTGATTCTGATGGTGCTTATCGGCCCCCTGCTGAATGAATTTGATTACCGCACCAACGACTACTCCGCCCTGAACCAATCCCCCAACGCCGTGCACTGGTTCGGAACCGACAACATGGGCCGGGATATCTGGACCCGGGTGTGGGAGGGGGGCCGCATTTCCCTTTTGATCGCCGTGCTGGCTACGCTGATCCCCGAAGTGATCGGCATGATCATCGGCGGGGTTTCGGGCTACTTTGGCGGCTGGCTGGATACGCTGATCATGCGGTTTATTGATGTGCTGATGGGCATTCCCAGCCTGATTTACATGATCCTGCTGATGCTGGTGTTCGGCTCCGGCAGCATCATGACCCTGATCGTGGCCATGAGCCTGACGGGATGGATGGGCTCCGCCCGCGCCACCCGGGGCCTGGTATTGCAAATCAAGGCCCGGGATTTTGTCACCGCCTCCGAAACCCTGGGGGCTCCCGCCTGGTGGATCATCGTCAAGCGCCTGATTCCCAACACCCTGGGTATCCGGGTGGTGGGCATTACCATGAGCATTCCCAGCGTGATTTTCTATGAAGCGTTTTTAAGCTATATCGGCCTGGGCGTCACTCCGCCCACCCCCTCTTGGGGCCAATTGATCAAGGCCGCGGGGGAGAATTTCCGTTATTATCCCTATCAATTCATCATCCCCTGCGTGATGGTGGGTATTACCATGCTGTGCTTCAATCTGGTGGGCGACGGGCTGCGGGACGCTCTGGACCCCAAGCTGCGGGGCTGAGAGGTGGCATATGGCAGAAAAAATATTGGATGTCAAAAATCTGGTGGTCACCTTTGACACCTATCAGGGCAGCGTGCAGGCGGTCAGGGGCGTATCCTTCCATGTGAATAAAAAAGAAACCGTGGGCATTGTGGGGGAGTCCGGCTGCGGAAAGTCGGTTACCATCCGCACGGTGATGGGCCTGAATCCCAAAAAGAACGGCTCCGTGAAGGACGGTCAGGCACTGTTTGAGGGCCGGGATGTGCTGCAGCTTTCCGAAAAGGAGATCCGGGAAATTCTGGGCAACCGCATGTCCATGATTTTCCAGGACCCCTTTACCTTCCTGAACCCCACCATGCAGGTGGGAAAGCAGATCACGGAGGTTTATCTGCGCCATCATCGGGCGAGCAGAAAGGAAGCGGAGGAAAAGGTGCTTTCCATCCTGCGCCTCATTTCCCTGCCCAATCCGGAGCAGAACATGAAGCGCTATCCCCATCAGCTGTCCGGCGGTATGCGCCAGCGCATCATGATCGCCATGGCGCTGATCTGCGAGCCCGCCGTGCTGTTTGCCGATGAGCCCACCACCGCCCTGGACGTGACCATTCAGGCCCAGATCATCGATTTGATGAACAGCCTGAAGGAAAAAACGGATACCTCCATCGTGCTGATCACCCATGATATGGGCGTGGTGGCCAAAATGGTGGACCGGCTGTATGTGATGTACGCCGGAAAGATCGTGGAGCAGGGGGACGCGGACGCCATGTTCCATCGGCCCCGGCACCCCTACACCTGGGGCTTGCTGGACAGCGTGCCGCGCCTGGATGAGCGCACGAAGGAAGAACTGCATTCCATTCCCGGCATGCCGCCGGATTTGATCGCGCCGCCCGCCGGGTGTCCTTTCGCCGCCCGGTGCCGTTACGCCATGAAAATTTGTGAACGGCAGATGCCGGACCAGATTCCCCTGGAGGAGGAAGGCCACGCCGCGGCCTGCTGGCTTTGCCATCCGGAATATGTGAAGCAATACGGCGTTACCAACAGGGAGGGCGGGCAGCATGAAGCATGAAAACGGCGCTCCTTTGCTGGAGCTGAAAGACGTAAAAACCTTTTTTAAGGTACCCGGCGGCATATTGAAGGCCGTCAACGGGGTGAGCCTCACCATTCACGAGGGGGAAACCATCGGCCTGGTGGGGGAATCCGGCTGCGGCAAATCCACCTTGGGCAAAACCATCCTGCGGCTCATCAGGCCCGCGGGGGGCCAGGTGCTATTTGACGGGAAGGATATTTGGGAATTCAACCGAAGCGAGAAAAAGGCTTATACCCGCCAGGTTCAGATGATTTTTCAGGATCCCTACGCCTGCCTGGACCCCTTGAGCGTGATCGGCGACACGGTGGCGGAGGGCATGGATATACACCGCATGTATCCGGATAAGCAGGCCCGGGGGCGGGAGATCCTGCGGCTGCTCAACGACGTGGGACTGAACGAAAGCCATCAAAACCGCTTTCCCCATGAGTTCTCCGGGGGCCAGCGGCAGCGGGTGGGCATCGCCCGGGCGCTGTCGCTGCAGCCCCGGCTGATCGTGTGCGACGAGCCCATATCCGCCCTGGACGTATCCATCCAGGCGCAGGTGGTGAATCTGCTCAAGCGGCTTCAGCGGGAAATGGGCATGGCCTATCTATTTATCACCCATGATCTTTCCATGGTGCGCCAGATTTCGGACCGCATCGCCGTCATGTACCTGGGCAATATCGTGGAAATCGCCGACAGCGAGGATATTTATCTTTCCAATCGGCATCCCTACACCAAAGCGCTTTTGTCCGCCATTCCCATTGCCGACCCCGCCGTGGAGAAAACCCGGGAGCGCATCGTGCTGTCCGGCGACGTGCCCAGCCCCGTGAATTTACCCCAGGGCTGCGCTTTTGCCGGACGCTGCCCCCATGCCTGCGAGCAATGCCGGAAGGAAGCGCCGCGGCTGAGGGAAATTGAGCCGGGGCACCAGGTGGCCTGCCATTTGGCGGAATGAGGGGGAAGCCGATGAAAAAGCTGTGCGAAGAAGATCTACGGAAGGTGGTTTGGCTCTCCGATCCGGCGCTTTCGCCGGACGGAGAAACCGCCGTGTATGTGCGCGCGGTCAGCGATTATAAAACGGGAAAAAATATTCCCGCGCTGGTTGAAGTTCATATTGCCACAGGTGAACATAAGCCCGTGTCCCAACGGACGAAAAGGCAGTCGATGCCCCGTTTCAGCCCCGATGGGGCTTTTTTGGCTTTTTGCTCGGATGACGAAAAGGTGAACCGGCTGTATGTGAAAAACCTGCGAAGCGGCGAAGAAAAGCGGCTTACCTCCTCCGGCGTAACGGATTACGCCTGGAGCCCGGACGGGAAAACGCTGGCCGTGTGTATGCCCTTGTACTATGACCGGCAGGGGAACCCGATGCCCGTGACCTGCGAGGACGAATACCTTGCATGGCAGCGGGAAATGGCCCACGCGCCCCGGTTCACGGAAAAGCTGATGTACAAGCTGGACGAGGCCTTCGGTTTTCTGGATGGCAGCACCACCGTTCTTTCCCTGACAGACGTGGAAAGCGGCGCTGCCAGGCCCATCCTGAACGAGGGCTTTCCCTGTTCCCTTCCCTCCTTTTCCGCGGATGGGAAAAAGTTATATTATTATGGCCAGCCCTGCGGCAGGGAAAAAGCGCTGACGCAGAAAATATTCCAATACGATCTGAAAACAGGCGCGCACCGGGAAATCCCCGCCGCCCATCCGGTTCAGGCTGTGATGCCGGTGATGGAAAAGAACGGCTTACCGCTCTATGCCGGATACAGCGAGGAAAACGGCCGCACGGAATTGTTTGCGATCGATGAAGAAAAAGGCATGGAAACGCCCCTGCTGCCAGCCGACAGCACGGAGGGAATCGACCCTGCCATCATCGGCGATGACCGGAACGGCAGTATGGGATACCCGGTCCGGCAGGGTGAAAATGGTTCCATTTTTTTCCTGACCGCCCGGGCTGGCCGGATGCTCGTATCCGACGGGCAGGGAAAGGAAATCCTGTCCGGCGGCTGCATTCAGGCTTTTTCTGCGCCGGTTCATGACCGGATGGCGTTTTTAAGAAGCTATCCCGATCATCCCGGCGAGTTGTTTTGGAAAAACATGAAAACAGGCGAGGAAAAACGCCTGACCTTTGAAAACGATTGGATCTGGGAATGCGAAACGGCGCTGCCTGAAAAGATCGCCGTATCCGGGGAAGATCATCCGGTGCACGGCTGGGCTTTGCTTCCGGAGGGGACGGAAAGCTGTCCCGCCGTGCTGTATGTGCATGGGGGCCCGGAATGCTTCTACGGGGAAGATATTTTCTTCTTTGAAGCCCTGTCCCTCCGGGCTGCGGGATTTGCGGTGCTGTGGTGCAATCCTCGGGGCAGTACGGGTTATGGAAAAGGTTTTACAAGCGGCGCTTACGGCCAGGAAGCCATTGATGATCTGCTTCATTTCGCGGACCTCTGCGCGGAACGTTTTCCTCGCATCGATCTCCATCGCCTGGGCGTCACCGGCGGCAGCTACGGGGGCTACATGACCAATAAGCTGACGATGCACACAGACCGGTTCAAGGCCGCCGCTGCCCAGCGAACCTGGATCGACCCCGCCACCTCCTACGGCACCGGGGATATGGGCTTTCTTTCCGGCAGCGGCAAAACGGATTTCCGGGCGTATATGCTGAACCGCGCCAAGGGCAGCGTGCTTCGGGACATTCACAGGCTGAATACCCCCACCCTGATCCTGCACGGGGAAAAGGATGTGCGCTGCGGCGAAGAGCAGGCGGATCAGGTGTTCAACATGATCAGGGCCCTGCGGCCTCAGGTCCCCTGCCGCCTGGTGGTATTTCCCGGGGAAAACCACAGCCTCACCCGCACGGGCCTGATGCACAACCGCATCCGGCATATGCTGGAAATCCGCCGATGGATGGAAAAGTATCTGAACGGAAAGGAGGATACGCCGTGAAAAATCTTGCATTTGTTCCCGAGGATTATGGACGTCTCACGCGCCTGTCCTCCCTGACGCTGTCCCCTGACGGAGCTGTGGCCTGCGTGAAATACTTCTGGCGGGACGGGGCCTGGCAGCGCCGGGTGGCGATAATAAAAGGGCGGGAAACCTGGGAAATATCCCTGGGCGGCACGGTGGAAAAATGCCCCGCCTTTTCCAGGAACGGAAAGCGGCTTTGGTTCCTTTCCGACGGAAGGATCGCTTTATATGACCGGGAAACAGAGGAAACGAAAGAAGCTTTTCCCCTGCCCGCAGGCTTTGAGGCTGTGGATGTGCTGCCCATGGAAAAGGGATGTCTGCTTTCCTGCCGAAAAGAGATCCGGGAGGAGGCTCCCGCAGGCTGCGATTGGGAAATGCCCCGGGTGGCGGAAGACGTGCGTTTCCGCAGCGACGCCGATCACGGCTTTAAAAAGAAATATATCTACCGTTTGTACGTTTATGACGGCGGTTTCAAACAGGTTTCAGAATCGGAAAAGCCCTTCCAGGCTTTGGCGCTGCTTCCCGACGAAACTGCGGCGCTGTATGCCCAGGGAAATTTCCGGCTGGTAAACCTGGCAAGCGGCGAAATCCAGGAAGTGAAAACCGCTTTTTCCTCCGGCGGGGATTACCGGCCCGTTATTTCCGCCGATGGCCGTTATGCCATGGCCGCCGTCAGCACGGCGGGCATGGAAATCGCTCTGCGCCGTATCTGGCTGGACGGACAGGAACATGAACCGGATGAAATGGAAAACGAACCGGTTGGGCTCGCCGAGGGGGCGTATATGGACGCCTCTCCCGAACGGAAATCCCTTTTCGCGCCGGGAAAGAAAAAAAACGTTTTTTACGCTGCAGCCCATCAAAATCATGTGCCTGGATTGTGGCGGGTCACTGTGACGGACAAACGGCTTTGCTTTGAAAACATTCCTGCTCCGGGCCTGATCACCGAAACGGCGGGGGAAAACGCGGAAGGGGTGGCCACACTGTGCGGAAGCTCCAATCAGCCTCCGGCGCCCGCCTATTGGCAGGAGGGAAAGCATCGGTTCATCGGTGCGGCTTGGAATGATTGGCTTTCCGATCAGGAAGCGCGGCCCTGTCTGGCGCTTTCCGTTCCTTCCCAGGATGGGCGGGCGGAATTGACCGGCTTCATCATCTTTCCTGAAGAAAGAAAAGGAAAAATCCCCCTGCTGGTATGGGTGCACGGCGGCCCGTCGGGCTATTGGACGCCGGGCTTCCATTTGGAAATCCAATGCGCGGTGAGCCAGGGCTTCGCCGTTCTGCTCCCCAATCCCCGGGGCTCCACCGGTCGTGGAAATGATTACGCCAATCCGGAGCACGCCTTTGACGGCGGCGCGGCCAACGACATTCTGTGCCTGCTGGATGAAGCCCTGCGGCAATCCCCCAAGCTGGATCAAGATCATATCAGCGTGCTGGGCGGCAGCTATGGGGGCTACATGGCGGCCTGGATGGCGGGGAATACCGCCCGGTTCCAATGCGCCGTGGTGATCAAGGCGGTAACCAACTGGCTGTTCATCCATTTCTGCTCTTCCCAGGCGGGCCAATCCATCATTGATGATTACCGGGATTTTCAGGATTTCCTGGTGGACACGGTGAAAATGTCGCCCATTTATACGGCGGGGGATGTGCATATTCCCACACTGATCATTCATGGGGAGAAGGACCAGCAGGTGCCGGTGGAAAACGCCCATCAGTATTATACCGCCCTTAAGGACTGCCACCCCGATCTGCCGGTGCGGCTGATGCTGCTGCCGGACTGCTGCCACGGCTACAGCCGGGACGCCCTGCCGGATTATATCGCCATCCAGAAGGAAACCCTGAACTGGCTGAACCGATACGGAAAGGAACAGAAGCCGTGAAGATGGATCATTATTATCTGTACGATGAAGTGGTGGCAGCTCTGCGGGACTTTGTGAGGCAATATCCTGCGATGTGCTCTCTCTCCTCTATTGGAAAGACCTATGAGGGCCGGGATATCTGGTGCCTCACCATCTGCAACCGGCAAACGGGCAAGCCCGAAGAGAAGGCCGCTTTTTTCATGGACGGCAACATCCATTCCGGGGAAGTGGCTTCCTCCATGGCGGTGCTATACATTCTTGAAAATTGGCTTTCCGCCTATGGCCGGGATCCGGTGATCACCGATTTATTGGATCGGTACGCCGTTTACGCCATCCCCCGCATCAACGCGGATGCGGCGGAGGTGTATCTGACTACGCCCCGGGTGCTGCGCGGCTCCACGGAAAAGTATTATCCCGAGGATACCGGCATCCAGCCCTGGGATATGGACGGGGACGGGGAAATTCGGCAAATGCGCATTCTGGATCCCGCCGGGCAATGGAAAGCCTATGAAAAGGACCTCCGCATCATGATGCGCCGGGGGCCGGAGGATGTATCGGGCCCCTTTTACACCTTGGTGCCGGAGGGGTATTTCAAAGGCTCTCCGGAGGGTTTTGTGAATCTGCGGGCGGCTAATACCCGGGAGGATCTGGACCCCAACCGCCAATTCCCCTTTGAATGGAACAAGGATTATCCCGATCCCGCCCGCCCCACCAGCGGCCCGGAGCCTTTGCATGACCGGGAAGTGAAGGCGCTGTACGACTTTGTGATGCAGCACCCCAACATCGCCTTCCATATGAATTTCCATACCTTCGGCGGGCTGCATATTTCGCCCGCCGCCTTCTGCCCCCATCTGGACGCGCCGGACGGGGAAGCCATGCGGCAATTGGGCCTGGCCATGCGGAAACATACGGGCTATAAATGCGAAGGTATTTTCCCGGAAGGGGCCAAAGATATCGCCCCCGGCAGCTACACCACCTGGGAATATTTTGAACGGGGCATTATGGCCTTTGTGACTGAGCTGTGGGATTTCCATTTCCAGGCGGACCCGGACCGGCCCCAAAGCTGGAGCATGTTTTTCGCCGAATCGGAAGAACAGTTCATCCGGGAGGCGGAAACCGCCATCCAATGGGATGAACGGAACAACGGCGGCCAAGGCTTCAAAAACTGGACGCTTTTCGATCATCCCGATTGGGACGAACCGGAGAGCGGGGTCACCGTGGAAATCGGCGGCTGGAGCGAAAAGTTTTCCAAGCAGAATCCCCCCGTTCATCTGCTGGAGGGGGTCTGCGAAAAAGCCTGCGCCGCGGCGCTGACTGGGTTGGAAACCCTGCCCCGGCTGCAAATCCTTTCCTGCGGAAGAACCTGGAACGAAGCGCAATGGAAGCAGGATCAAATCGAAACTTTTCTGGTCACCATCGCCAATACCGGTTATCTTCCCACCTGCGGCACGGAGCAGGCGGCCACGCTGGGCCTGGGCGACGATTTGACGGTGGAAATAAGCGGCTGTGAGGTGCTCAGCCAGAACCCGCTGCCCGTGGGAAAAATGGAAGGCTATTCCAAAAAACAAATCGCTTTTCAGGTGCGCATTCCAACGGAATGCGATATTACGGTCACCGTCCGGGGCAGCCGGTGCGGAACAGCCGTTCAGACATGCCGTAACCTGCCCCGCACGATCCAAGCAAAGGAGGATCAGTCATGAGCGTATCCCTTCCCGAAGCCTTCAGCCTGGAGGAATTTATCCCGGGCCGCTTTGAAGCCAAGCATGAAATCAACGTAAAGGGGAAGGCAATTCCCTTCCGCAGCGTTTCCGAGGACTTTGTGTTCCACTCCCCGGACGGGGCGGCGGAAGCCTCCCTGTTCGCCATTTCCTATACGGCTGAAACGAAGGAAACAAGCCGCCCCGTTATGTTCCTGTGGAACGGAGGGCCCGGTTCCGCTACCTCCACCCTGCATCTGGAGTGCTTCGGGCCCTGGCTCATTGAAACGGATGAAAAAGGAAAGCCCTGCTACGGCCTTAAGGAAAACCCGGACTGCCTGCTGGATCAATGCGATCTGGTATTCGTGGACCCGGCGGGGGTGGGCCTGTCCCGGCTGCTGAACCCGGAAAAAGCGGAAAAGTACTATTCCGTGGATGGGGATGCCCGCAGCGCGGCCTTCCTGATCATCGAATGGCTGCGCCGCCACGGGCGCTGGAACAGCCCCATTTATATCACCGGCGAAAGCTACGGCACGGTGCGGGCCTGCCGGGTGATTGCCGAACTGGGCCGAAGCCCCTATTCCGAAAGCCGGATGGTGCCCGGTATTCCCGTGCAGGGCGTGGCGCTCATTGGCTGGGCCGCCGGAGAAAGCGGCCAGCCCCTGGTGCTGTCCATGATGCCCGCCATGGCCGCCACCCATTGGTATCACATGGAAGAAAAGCCTTGCGGACAGGAGGAATTCGTCCATGCTGCCTGCGATTTCGCCCGGAAGGAATTACTGCCCGCCCTGTTCGAGGGGGACGCTTTGCCGGAGGAAGAAAAAAAGCGCTGCGCGGAAAAGCTGCGGGAATATACCGGCGTCAGCCAGGATTATTTTTTGAACACCGGCTTGCAGCTGCGCTCCGCTGGCGATTTCCAGAAGCAGGCCTTGCCGGGCTATACCCTGGATCTGTACGACGCCAGGCTGAAAACTCCTAACCATGAAACCTACCGCATTTTGGGCGGCGACAACGTGCCCATTCAGGTGATGAACGGGCTGCTGCTGCCCCGGCTGAACATCCAGACCAACCGGCTGTATTATACCGGCAACATCAATGTGAACATGCTGTTCAGCATGGATACCGAGGATGTGGGCGAATACAAACGCACCCACATGGAATGTTTGGCAGACGGCATGGAGCGCACCCCCGGCATGCGGCTGCTGTTTGCCAGCGGACTGTACGATCTTTGCACCCATGCGGGCAATACCCGCTACATGGTATCCCATGCGGGGCTTCCCCGGGAGCGGGTCAGCCTTCGGGAGTATCCCGGCGGCCACGGGGTGTATTCCACGGAGGAAGGGAAAAAAGCTTTCCTTTCGGATGTACGGCAGATGCTTGCAGAATAAGGAGAAAAGCGATGTGTAAAATCAAGGTTTTGCTGGGCCGGATCATCGACGCTGTGGGCGACAGCCCGGTGGAAAACGGCGCGGTGATGATCGAGAACGACAGAATTATTTACGCGGGACCCAGGAAACGGGCCTCCATCCCGGAAAACGCCGAGATCCTCACCTGCGAAAACGCCGCCATCCTGCCGGGCTTCATCGACGCTCACATCCATTTGGTGGGTTCGGAGAGCGTGCACAAAACCGGCGATACGCCCTATGATCTGCTGCTGACCACCGTGAAAGATTTAAGCGATCTGGTGGACGCGGGCGTGACGGGGGTCCGGGATATGAGCGCTTTTGGCCGGGCGCTCAGGGACGCCGTCAGCGCTGGGAATATCAAGGGCCCCCGCATCATGGCGGGCGGACGGGTGCTGAGCATGTCCTCCGGCCACTGCGATTTTGACGTGACAAAATCCGTGGCCCAGTGCAACGAAGAAGATTTGACGGGCTTCATGATGGACGGCCCGGAGGATTGCTACAAGGGCGTGCGCCGGCAGTTTCGGGAAGGCGCGGAGTTCATCAAAATCTGCGCTACCGGCGGCGTTTCCTCCGCGATTGATGATTACAATGATCAGGAGTTTTCCGAAGAAGAATTGAAAGTGATCATCCAGGAAACCCATCGGCATAACACTTATGTGACCGCCCATTGCACCGGCACTGCGGGCACCAAGGCGGCCCTGAAGGCGGGCATCGACTGCGTGGAGCACGGCGTGATGCTGGACGAGGAATGCGTGCAGATCATGAAAAGGAACAACGTGCCCCTGGTGACCACGCTCAGCGTGGCCCTGGGCCTGGCCGATATGAAAAATCTGCCGCCCCATATGATGCGCAAAGCCCAGGGCGTGAAGGAGGCGGCCATGCGCTCTTTCCAATTGGCGCATGAATACGGCCTCACGGTGGCCCTGGGCACCGATTATTCCAACAGCCCCAATACCCCGTTCAGCGAAATCGGAAGGGAATTTTACAGCCTGACCCGCTGCGGCTACACCCCCCTGGAGGCAATCAAGGCGGGCACCATCAACGGGGCGAAGCTGATGAAGCGGGATCATGAAATCGGCACCATCGAAAAGGGCAAGCTGGCCGATCTGGTGCTGGTGCAGGGGAACCCGCTGGAGGATATTCTGGTATTGGCCCACGCGGACAATGTGAAGCTGGTGCTCATCGGCGGCCAGGAACAAAAGCGAATGGACGATGTGAAAAATGGAATTTGATTTTGAAACGGTGGTAAAAAGGCGGCCCGCCAACTTAAAGCGCATGTTTACGCCCCAGGCTGTCATCGATCACGGAAATGTGAGCTTTGACGGCGCGGAGCCGGATTATCCCACCGCCCCGGTGATCCGTGAGGCGGTAAAAAGCCTGGCGGAAAACGGCCTGTACGGCTTTACTATCATGGATTCAGTCTATCAGGACGCTGTGTGCTGGTGGATGCAAAACAGCCGGGGAACGAAAATCAGCCCTGACTGGATGGTGCCCACGTTGGGCACCATCCACGGCCTGTCCTCCGCCATCCGGCTGTTTTTGCCCAAAGAGGATGATGCGCTGCTGGTAATGCCCCCGGTCTACAACCGCTTCGCCCAGGCGGCGGACAGGCTGAAGCGGCCCGTGGTTTCCTGCCCCCTGATCCAGGGAGGAAGCCGGTATGAAATCGATTTTGAAAGGATGGAAGCGCTGCTGCGGGCCGGGAATGTGCGGCTGATGGTGGTCTGCAATCCCCACAATCCCATCGGGCAGATTTGGAAACGGGAAGAATTGGCCCGTATCGCGGCGCTGGCGAACCGGTATCACGCGGTCATTTTTTCGGATGAAATTTTCGCTGACAACTGCTTTACCGGTCTGCGGTGCGAAAGCTTCCTTGATGTCCGGGAGGTCTGGCCCCGGCTGATCGTATCCACTTCCCTGGGAAAATCCTTCGGGCTCACGGGGCTGAACCACGCCAATCTGCTGATTCCCGATCCAAAGCTGCGGGAAGCCATTGCCGATCGCCGCACCCGGGATCACTACGGCAGCATGGATCCCCTGGCTTACGAAGCGGTGCTGGCGGGATACAGTGAGGCGGGGCTTTCCTGGGTGCGGGCATCCAACCGGGTATGCGAAGAAAATATCCGGCTGATCAAAGAAGCGTTTGCGCGCCTTTTCCCCCAAAGCCGGGTGTACGGCGGGGAAGGGGCCTATGTGCTGTGGATCGATCTGAGGCCCTATTTCCCAGACGAGGAAAGCATGCTGGATTTTTTGTACAACAAAGCGTTTTTCCATGTGGACGGAGGCAGCGGCTACGGCGCGCCGGGCTTTATCCGCATGTGCGTGGCGTCGCCCGCCCGGTGCGTCAAAAAAGCGTTATCAGATTTGGAAACAGCTTGGAAGGAGAGATAGAAAATGCTGCTCATGGAAGAAAAACAGGTGCGGGAAATACTGACCCCCGAAAAGTGCATGGCCGCCATGCGGCAGGCCCTGGCGGACCTGGAAAGCGGAAAATGCGATATGCCCCAGCGCCTGATCTGCAAAATGCCCAACACCGCGGCCTTTGGCTTCATGCCTGCCTATGTGGGGGATTTTTTCGGGGCCAAGGTGATCGCCGCCTACGCGCCCAATATGGGCACGGAGTACCCTTCCCATATCGGCTATGTGATGCTGTTTGAAAGCGAGCACTGCACGGTGGCGGGGCTGATTGAAGCGGGCTCCATTACGGAAATTCGCACCGGCTGTGTGTCGGCTGTGGCAACGGATCTATTGGCCCGGAAGGATGCCCGTTCCCTGGCCCTCATTGGCGCGGGGGCCCAGGCCCGGTCCCACCTGGCGGCCATCCGGCTGATTCGGGACATTCAGGCTGTGCGGGTGTTTGATCTGAATCCGGCAGCGGCGGAAAAATTCAAAAAGGAAATGGAAGAAAAGTACGGATTGCCCGTTACTGTCTGCGGCAGCGCGGAAAGCGCCGTTCGGGACGCGGACATTATCTGCACCCTGACTCCCGCCCAGGAAGCCTATTTAACGAAGGCCATGGTGAAGCCCGGAGCCCACGTGAACGCCGTTGGCACCTTCTCGCCCACCACCCGGGAAGCGGCCTCCGATCTGGTGGCGGCATCCCGGCTGTACGCGGATCAAACGGCGGCCTGTAAAAAGGAAAGCGGCGAATACCTGGCGCCTTTGCGGGAAGGGTTGATCACAGAAAACCATATCATCGGTTCGGTGGGCGAATTGCTACTGGGCAAAGTACCGGGACGGCAGACCGGCAGTGATATTACCCTGTTCGACGCCCTGGGCCTGGCGGTGGAGGACATCGCCGCGGCCAGGCTGGTATACCTGGAGGCCGCAAAATGAGCGCCTGCCGCGTTACGCTGACCCCCTTTTCCGATGGGGCCCAAATTGAAAAGGTTTTGGTTCGTTATGAACTGGATGATCTGACCGTGGCCGCCGGGCAGGAATTGTTCCGGGCCCAATTGAACACCGTGTCCGTTCCCGGCGCGGAACCTCGGGATGTGGCTGTCCGGGACGCGAAAGGGACTGTTGATTGCGAAACGGAGGAAACCAATCCCTATCCCATCGTATACCGCCATTGGAGCCCAAGGCGGGATATGGCGGGCCCCGTAACCATTCAATATACCGTGATTCCCTGTGAAGGGCTTCAATCCGGCCGTCACGGGCCCTATTTCCAATTCGCCCGGGAAGCGGGCGGGGTAAACGGGCCGGGGATCGCTTTCCTGATCGATCTTCCGGGCTGGACGGGCCGCGTTTCCCTGCATTGGGAGTTGTCCCATCTTCCGGAAGGCAGCCGGGGCGTATGCACCTGGGGCGAGGGAGATGTTTCCAAAGAGGGCTCCCTGGACGCGCTGCGGCAGATTTATTACGCCTTCGGCCCCGTGCAGGCCCGGACGGCGGGGGATTTCGGCTTTTACTGGCTGACGGAGCCCGATTTTGACGTGCGGGCGCTGGCGGATTTCACCAGGAAGCTGTTTGGCATCATGCAGGGATTTTTCCGGGACGATCAAAAGGTGTACCGCATTTTTATGCGCCATGATTGCACCGAAACCAGCGGCGGTACGGCGCTGGAGCGATCCTATATGTTCGGATGGAACGATCATCAGCCTGTATCCGTGGCGGAAAAACAGAATTTGCTGGCCCATGAAATGGTGCACAACTGGCCCCATTTGCATGATGAGCCCTACGGCGTCACCACCTGGTACGCGGAAGGCACCGCGGAATACTATTCCATCATGATCCCCCTGCGGAACGGACTGATCACCAGAGAGCAGGCCTTATCAGAGATTCAGAAGCGCACCGACGGTTATTACACCAACCCCACCCGCCGTTTATCCAATCTGGAGGCCGCCAAAATCTGCTGGCAGGACCGCCGGGCCCAGCGCCTTTCCTATGGCCGGGGCATCTTCTTCCTGGCCAATACCGACGCGAAAATCCGTCGGGCTACGGACGATAAGGCATCCATTGACGACGTGGTGCTGGACATTTTGGAGCAGGGCAGAAATGGCGCCGCGCTGGGCAACGAAGTGTTTCTGGAAGCTGTAAAGCGCGTCAGCGGCATCGATGTGACCGAGGATTGGCGCGTGATGCATGCGGGCGGCCACTTTGCCCCGGACCCGGACAGCTTTGACCGCTTGTTTTCCGTTGCGGAAGAAAAAGCCCCGGAAGCCGATACCGGCAAAGAGGCCCTTTCCTACCGCTGGGCCCTTCGATGAAAGGAGGAACCCATGAAAAAGCAATTTACGCCCGATGATCTTTGGCGTTTTTCCTATCTTTCCTGGCCCCAGGTATCCCCGGACGGGGGGCTGGCCGCCGTGGTGATCAAGCGGCCCGATGAAAGCGGAGATTGCCAGCCCGCCGTGCGGGTGATCGATATGAAAAACGGGAACACCGTCTATGAAACGGCGGCGGGCGTGCATGAAACTCAGCCCCGGTTCCTGCCTGACGGCGGCTGGGCCCTGCTGTGCGATTTTTCCGGGGAATACCAGGTGTGGACGGTAAAAAACGGGGTCCGGGAGCAAAAAACCACCCTGCGCCACGGCGTGAGTCATTATGATATTCAGGGCGATGCCATTGCTTTTGAAGCCATCCTGTGGCCGGAGGAAATTGACCACAACCTTTCATTCACCGAAATGACGGCGGAGGAAAAGGCCGCCTGGCAGGCGGAATTGGCCCTGCGTCCCTATGTGGCCGAGGACTTGACCTACAAAATGGACGAATGGTTCGGTATGCGCAAGGGCGAAATGCCCCGGCTGGGGCTGTGCAATGAGAAGGGGCAGCATCTGCTGCCGCAGGCAGGGGGAGAAAGCATTTATCCCGCGCTGTCGCCCGACGGTGAAGCCATCGCGTTTTTTGCTTATCCCTACGGCGGGGCCAGGGGACGCAATGCGGAACTGATGATCTGCCGGGACGATGGAACGCCCATGAAGCAGCTTTCCTTTGATCTTTCCCTTTCGCCTGCCCAGGCGCCGGTATTTTCTGCCGATGGAAAAAGGCTCTTTGCCCTTTGCGATCAATCTTTTGAAAACGGTTCGTCCCCGGTGATCGTCAGCTTTGATCCGGATACCGGGAAGCCCGCCTTCTATCCTGATCTGACGGAGGAAACCGTTTGCGGCGGCGTGAATGAAATGGTGATCAGCCGGACGGAAAATGGGGAAAACGCCTCCTGCTTTGCCGTTACGGCAGATAAAATCATTTTTCTCTCCGGCTTCCACGGGAAAACAAAGCTGTTTTCCGTTTCGCTGGAGGATCCGCAAAATGTTTCCGTTTTTTCAGATTCTTATTCCGATCTGACGGGCTTTGCCCTGAACGGACGGGGGGACCTGATCGTGCTGGCGGGAAGCGAAACCGCCCCCGCCGAGCTGTATGGAAACGGCAAACGATTGACTCATGAACACGACTGGCTTTCGGAATACGCTTTGCCCGTCACCGAGGAAATCCGCATTCCGTCCCGGGACGGCAAAACGGAGCTGACCTACTTTTTTACCCATCCCATCGGCGCTGTGGAGCCCGCTCCCGCGGTGCTGGATATCAAGGGCGGACCGGAAACTATGTACGGACGGGCCTACTGGCATGAATTCCACGCGCTGGCGGCGGCGGGCTTCGGCGTCATCCACGGCAATCCCCGGGGCAGCGCGGGCTATGGCAGGGCTTTCCGAAAAGGCGGCGTATGCTGGAAGGACGAGCCCATGCACGATCTGATCGATATGTGCGAGGACGCCGCCAACCGGGGCTGGATCGATAAAAACCGCATAGGGGTCACCGGCGGCAGCTATGGCGGGTACATGACGCTCAAGCTGATCAGCAAAACCAAGTATTTCGCGGCCGCCGCGGGGCAAAGGGTGTTTGTCAACCCCGGCACCTCCTATGGCACGGGGGATGTGGGCTGGGTGTCCGCCGCAGGCGAGGTGCCGCCGCATTTTTCCATGCTGAATTATTTGGTCGATCGGGCCCGGGGCAGCAATGTGAGCCGGGTGGACAGGATCGATACCCCGCTGCTGCTTCTGCACGGCTACAAGGATTACCGCTGCACCTTTGAGCAGGCGGAGCAAATGTTCATCGCCATGAAGGAGCGCAGGCCGGACGTTCCCCTGCGGCTGGTGATGTTCCCCAAGGAAAACCATGCCCTTACCCGCACCGGGAATATGAAAAATCAGGTGCGCCATTTACAGGAAATCGTGGATTGGATGAAGGCCTATTTGCTGGGAAGGGGGGAGCCCCATGAGTAAGCGGCTGATGACCCTGGAGGACTGCATCGGCATCGAACGGCTGAACGGCGGCGATTGGCACGCGGAAAAGGGGCTGGTGTGCTGGGCCTCCAACCATACCGGCGGTGTGATGGTAAAAAATCTGAAAACCGGCGCGGAAACCAAATACACGGCGAGGGGCGGCGGCGAAGGGTATGCCCGCTTTTCCCCGGACGGAAAATACGTTTCCTTCCTTTCCTCTCTGCCCGGTAAGGGCCGCCAGGTGTGCATAGCTGATCTTGCCTCCGGCGAGGTAAAAGCGCTTACCTCCATAGCCGGCGCGGCCATGGAACCCCTCTGGAATCCGGATGGGAAGCACATCCTGTTTTCCTCCTCCCAGGAAACGGCGGATCATACGGACGCCCCTTCCGACGAGCCTGTGGTGATCGAGGATTTCCATTACAAGGTGGACGGCGCGGGCTTTATCCGGCCCGACGGCCATGTGCAATTATTTTTGGCGGACGCGGAAACGGGGGAAACCCGGCAATTGACCCAAGGAGAAAGCGACTGGATGCATCCTTGCTTTTCCCCCGACGGGCGGTACATCGCCGCGGTGGGCAACCAGAACCGGCCCAAGGAGGAGAGCATCGGCTATGACCTGTTTGTGATGGATCTGCAGGCGGAGGATCCTCAATTTCGGCAGATTTCCCAGGACCTGATCATGGTATCCTATCCCAATCCCATCCGGCCCGTGTTCATGCCGGATGGGCAAAGCATCATCATGGGTGTGCTGGACCCGCTCGCGGACCCGGCCCTGGGCTATCCTCCCGCCGTGCTGTATTCCTTCTCCATCGGCGGCGGCGAACCTGTGCGCCTGTTTCAGGCGGATGCAGGCTGCTTCCAGTGCGTGCAGTTTCCCTACAACGCATTCTGCGGAAATGGGCTGGATAAGGTGCAGCTTGATCCCGATACCGGCAGCGTTTATTTCGTTTCCGGCTGGCAGGGGCAGGCGAATCTGTACTGCCTGAAGCCCGGCGATTTGCATGCCCATCCCGTGCGCGTCGGCAAGCGGGTCATTCATGGGCTCAGCCGCATTCAGCAGGGCAAAATGATGATCGCCGAGGGGCTGACGGACCGGCCCGAAGCGTATATCCTGATCGATCTGAACGAGCCTGAGGCGGGCGAAACGCTGGTGCAGAGCGCATCAGAAGTTTTAGCCGAATGCGAAATCACCCGAACGGAGGACTTTTTCTTTGCCACCCTGGACGGAGAAAGCCGGGTGCACGGCTTTGTTACCCATCCGGCCCGGCAGGAAAAGGGCAAAAAATATCCCGCCGTTTTGTATGTTCACGGCGGGCCCCACCCCTTCTACACCTATGGCTTCACTGCTGAATTCCAGGCCTGGGCGGCCCGGGGCTACGCCGTTTTGTGGTGCAATCCCCGGGGCAGCAGCGGCTATGGCAGCAGGCATCAAAACTATGTCCGCTCCGTGGACGGCAGCGCGTACACGGATATTCTGCAATTCACGGATGAAGCGCTGCGGCGCTTTGATTGGATCGATGAAAATCGGCTGGGCGTCACCGGGGGCAGCTACGGGGGCTACATGACCAACTGGATCGCCTCCCATGCCAAACGCTTCAGGGCTTATATCACCCAGCGCAGCGTGGTCAGCGATTTGATCGGCTACGCCTCCTCCGATATGCAGGGAGACAGCAAAAAATATCCGAATTTTGAGGAATTCATGGTAAACGCCCTGCGCACGTCGCCCGTTTCCTACGCTGAAAACATCGATCGGCCTTTCCTGATCCTGCATGGGGAGGATGATCTTCGCTGCCCGGTGGAGGGAGCCCATCAGTTGTTCACCGCCATCAAGGATACCCACCCCGATTTGCCCGTGCGTATGGTCATCTTCCCCCAAACGCCCCATGATCAGCCCAGGAATCCAACCCTGCTGCGGCGATACTATCAGGAAATGTACGATTGGTTTGACCGCTTCCTCATCTGATTTGTTTTCCTGGCCCCGCTTCCTATCCATTCCGGCTTTCATACCGGAAGCGCATGCTGTCCCAGCCCTGCGGGCCGTTTTCTTCGGCTGGAAAATAAGCTTCGGTAAAGCAATGACGATCATGATTCCGGAAGAAAACGCCCATGCTTCCATCTGCGTAAATATGAAGAAGGACGCTGCGGCAATGCCGGCCGCGAATATTCTCGAAGCTGGATACGTCAATCTGGGGCACATCGTGCCAATCCACCCAGCAGATCCTCCGCCAGGTGTCCTTTCTGCCCCAGGCCCAGTCGCCGATATGGGAATGACCGTAAAAGTGGATGCGTTCCGTTGGGGGCAGGGGAAGAAGCTGATCCATCAAATCGTGATCCCGGTTGCAGCCGGAAAAGCCGTAATGACTGCAAGTGATCATGGGTTCGGTTTCCGTGGCCATTTTTGCCCGAAGCGCCTGGGCGGACGCGGCGGAATAAGGATAATCCTCCCGGCCCCAGGCGACGCGGGAATGGGTGACGCACCATTGGTTGGCCTGCGAAATATGGTCGCAGAGAAAATAAACGGGATACTTGCCGATTTCCGTGCGGAAATAAAAATCCTCGCAGCTGGCCGTGGTTTTCCAGCCGGGATGATCGCGCACCATTTCGTAAAACGGCATCCAGGGGGGCTGATCCCGATGGTTTCGGGAATAATCGTAATCATGGTTGCCGGTGGCGTAGCAAAGGGGAAGCTTCAGCGAAGCAAAGGCTTCCTCCTGCAGCTTGCACATGGCCGTCAGCCGATCCGGGTCCTGGCCTTCCACCGCGTCGCCCAGATACCAGATTTGATCAGCGGGACGCTCCAGCAGCTCAAAATCGGAAATCCCCGCTTCCAGGCATCGGCGCGTGTTTTCCGGCACCCCCTGCTGAAGGTCCGACAGAATCCAGACCTTGTGCTCCGCCCGGGCCAGGGATTCCTGATACAGCGCAAGAAACATATCTTGGCCCATATCCTTCACCTCGCAAAACGGAAATTCATTGGAAGCTCCAAAACCCTGTGCCTGTTTCCGGATCAAACTGCCGATGGATTTCTCCTCCAACCACCGGCCTCAGCGCTATTTCCGCCGTATAGAGCACAGTAATGGATTTGATATGCCCCGCAGCCATGCGATGCTCATCCTCGTCCTTATATGAAAACACGGCATGGGTATGATGGCATAATTCCTTTTGATCGTTGATGATCACGTTTCCCGTCAGGGACACAAGCTCCAGCATCCCGTGGATCGTTTGCGTTTCAAAGGTGCGGCTTTCCGGTAAAAAAGTCTGTATCTGCGCTTCGCTGCATCCTCCGATCCCACTAAAGACGGCGGATGAAATCCGTTCTTTCCGGCATATATCCAGAATGCCTCCTATGATTTCATCGCCTCTGTCCATCCGGATATATACTGTATCGCCGTATTTTCTGTAATCCATGATATGCCTCCGCAAAATCTGATTGCTTTCCATGGCCGTATTCCAAGGCCATTATACCCTTTTTTCCGCGGATCGTCCATACGGATCCTTTGAAATGAGGGGTTTGAACAGGAAAGGAGCGTGGTGAAAAATGCGTTTGTTTGCAGCGCTGCAGCCTTCGCCGGAGTTTCGGGAAGAATTGTCAAAACTGCAGCAGCGGCTGCGCGCCGCCGGTATCGGGGGCCGATACCTGGATCCTGTCAATCTGCACCTGACGCTGGCTTTTATCGGGGAATGGCCCCAAAATGTGACGGAATATCTTCCTGCCGTTGGAACGCCTTTCCCCATTGCATTGTCCCATATCGGCGTTTTTCAGCGGGCAAAGGTGCTGTGGGCTGGGATAGAGCCTTCCCAAAGGCTGAACGATTTGGCCGCGCTGGTGCGGAAAAATCTGCGGGATGCAGGGATCCCCTATGATCCGCAGGATTTCAATCCGCATATCACGCTGATTCGCAAGCCGGTTCTTCCCGATGAAGCGCTGCTGAATGAAATCAAGCCGATGCCCGCTGCCATGATGGTTCAGGAAATCTGCCTGTACCAGTCTGAACACACAGAAAACGGCATGGCGTACACCGTGATTGGAAGAAAGAAGGGAACCGCATGATGATTGCCGCCGTCACCTTCAAGCTTCGCGCCCCATGGGTGCATAGCCTGAAAGAAAAAAGAATGATCGTCCAAAGCCTGATTGTGAAGCTCCAGAACCGGTTCCATGTATCCGCAGCGGAGATCGATGAGCAGGATATCCATCAGCTGATCGTGATCGGTACAGCTGCCGTTGTTCCGCACCAAGCCCTGGCGGACAGCCTGATGGATGAAATATTCCAATTTATTGAAGAAAACACCGATGCGGAAGTGCTTGACGAGATTCGTGAAATCCGATAGAAAGCGGCATGCACGGAAAAGAGGAGCGAAGGAAAGCGCGCGGTTTTCGGCCCCCATGATGGCAAAAAGCTTCAATAGCGCCAAAGGCTTTATTTTCAGGTAAGCTTAAAGAAAAAGAAACACAATCAAGAAGCCGCCCCCGTACCGGCGGATCAATTCATCGACAATCGGACAGGCCGGATTCGGCGCGCTGTCCGGATCAAAAATAAAAAGGATGGAAGACTTTGAAAAACAATTGTATGTCCTTTGGGCCGCTGCCGGATTGGTGCGTCTCCCTGCAGGAAGCCCTTACTGAAATGGCGGCGAAACTGCAAAAAAACGCCCGGCCTTGGATGGGCGGCGAGCGCGTGTTTTATCCCGAGGATCACGGATGCCAAGCGGGAGAAAAAGCAACGGAAGCCATCCAGCGGGCCCTGGATGCCGCGGCTGAGCAGGGCGGCACGGTAAAGCTGCGCAAAGGGGATTATGTGTCCGGCACGCTGCAAATGCGGTCCCATGTGCGGCTGGAAATCTGCGCCGGGGCGCGGCTGCTGGCCAGCACCGATCTTAAGGATTATCCCGAAATGCACGCCCGGCGGCTCACCGTGCAGGATACCAGCATGGGCATGCACCAATCCCTCATATTCGCGGAGGGCTGCGAGGATATTGCCCTTGGGGGCGCGGGCGTGATCGACGGCCGGGGCAGCCAGCAGAATTTTCCCGGCGCGGAAACGGCCCAAGGAACCCCGGGCCGCCCGTTCCTGATCCGCATGATCGACTGCCGAAGGGCGCACATCAGCGATCTGACCCTGAAAAACGCCGCCTGCTGGATGCAGAATTACCTGAACTGCGACGAACTGCTGATCGAGGGCCTGACCGTTCGCAACCACGCCAATTACAACAACGACGGCATGGATATCGACGGCTGCCGGGATGTGGTGATCCGGCACTGCCGGGCAACCAGCGGGGATGACGCGCTGTGCTTCAAGGGCGCGTCCCAGCGGCCGCTGGATCGGGTGCTGGTGGAGGACTGCGATTTTTACTCCGCCTGCAACGCCGTTAAGGTGGGCACCGACACCCAGGGCGATTTTCGCAATGTGCTCATCCGCCGCTGCCGTATTGGGGGCCTGGCGGAGGACCCGTCCGGCCTCAAGCATCCCTGCGCCGACAGCGGCGTATCCCTGGAAATGGTGGACGGCGGCACGCTGGAAAACTTCTGGCTGACCGATCTGTACATCACCCGGGCCTGGAGCCCCTTCTTTTTCCGGCTGGAGGATCGGGGCCGCGTGAAGCCCGGCGATCCCGCGCCTGAAATCGGCAACTTGCGGCGCGTGCTTATTTCGCATATCCGGGGCGGGGCCAACGGCCCCAGGGGCTCCTACATGCTGGGCATTCCGGAAAAATGCATAGAAGATATTGCCTTTTCGGATGTGCTCCTTCACCAGTATCCCTGGACGGAATCTGCCCCCGATGGGCAGGATTATCCGGACTTCAAGGGCGCGTATCCCGACGCGCATATGATCGACGCAGTTGGCCCGTCGCCCGCCTATGGCCTGTGGGCGCGGCATGCCCGGAAGATTACGCTGTCAGATTACTTGGTTTTGCCGGATGGTCAGGATACGCGCCAAGCTTTCCTGGATGAAGGCGCGTAAGGCGGCGCGGAAAAAGAAGCAAAGCATTTGAGTTTCATATTATACGCTTTTGACCAGCATGGAAATACTGTTGGAAAAATCGTCCGGTTCATGCCAGCTGTATTCCATGCTGTTTATCATGCCTGTGAGAACTGCCAGCACCTAAAAATTTCTATCATGGCAGGGCTCCTTCAGCAATGGCGGGTTGCCTTGATCTTTCTTTGGGATGCGCCGTTCATTGCGTGTTTCAGGTGTTTTTCCTGTTTGTATTCCTGCCGCCGTTCCACAGGATACCTTTCCGAGCATCCTTTTTGCCTGGCTGCGCTTTCAATCCGCTTCCCTGAGCATAGCGTCCGCGCAAACGCCCGCCATGGCCGAGATAAAGGGCTCGGTGAATCCATGCTTCTGGCCGGGAAAACGGATGAAGCGGGCATTCTTGTATTTTTCGCATAACCTTTCGGAATAGTGGACGGATACCAAAGCATCCTCCGTTCCATGAAACACAATAACCGGTCCCGTGTACTCCGCTGCTTTCTCAAACACATCGTAATCGGGCACCGTATCCGCAAAGCACCTGCCCAAAGGAACTCCCATACATTCAATGATTGCGTCATCTGTTGTTTCTTTTATCCTGCGCCAGTCGTCGGGAATGCAGAAGGCCGGAAACTCCAGGAATACGCCGGCGATCCCCTCAAGCTCAGGAGCGGTCAGCGCTGTGACAAAGCCCCCCTGGCTGCCGCCGAACAAATAAATCCTGTCTTTGTGAACCCATGGGAGCTTTTTGATATGTTCCACAACGATTTTTAAATCCTCCTGTTCGGAGGGGATCGTCATCTCCAGGGTCGTACCCGAGCTTTTGGAACGCAGTCCTCCGCTGCAGAAATCATAGCAATAAACAGCAATTCCATGCTTCGCCAGGCATTCCGCTTCATATCTCATGCCCTCGCTGTTTCCATTGAACCCATGGGACATGATCAGGACGGGGCAGTTTTCGCGCCCGTTCGGACGGTAAAGCTCGCCGTATATATGCTTTTTCATCTGATCGATGCAAAACGTTTCCCGCTGAAAGGGAATTGTTTCTGCATAAATCCGGATTTCAACCGTGCCGTCGCCAGATCCGGTTATTTCTCCGGATAACGCGCCGTGCGTCATCCCGGACAGGACCTCGCTGTCGGTGATGATTGTCGGCGCAGTTCTCATGCCATCAGGAGCTTCATATCCATTATTCTCGATAAAGACTTTGCATTTTTTGCCCGTGCAGTCTGTGCCCTCCAGGACATACCGGGCAGACAGCCTCAGCGGGCCCTTTCCTGTTTTTCTCTGGCAATCGACTCCTCCGGACAATATGGTTCCATGAAAGTACGCGGAATCCGATGTTCCGTGAAATCGGAGAAAATTCACCAGTTCCCTTGTACCGTTGATCGTTGAGCCCTCATCCAATTCAACATGGATAACAAAAATCGGTTCTTTCATCATCCGTATCCTCCGTGATTCATGGGGGTAAAAACATTTGATTCAGGAATGACTGCGCGCTGCGGCAAACGCTTCTGCCGGCCGGTTTCTTTCCGTAAGTGTCGATCCGTCAATTCATGGCGCTCCAGCCCTGCAATACGGCAGGGGCTTTTTCGCTGAAAAGCCCAGGCAGCGCATTGAACAAATACCGGAAAATCGTTTCATAATCATGCACGCCGCCTTCCAGCACTTCATACTTCAGCTTATCTCCAAACACGGTGGTATACTTTTCCATGGCCTTGATTTGCGCATCGAGATTCGGGAAGGCAATATCCTTTGAGCCGGTGATGGCATGGATGCGAAAGTCCGGAGCGCCTTGCCTGCCAACGGCGGAAACAAGCTCCATGGCCGTCTTTTCAGGATATTTTCCTCCGCCGGTTTCGCCGCATACCCAGCAGTCGCCGCTGAGCGGCAGGAACCAATAGAATAAGTCCAGCGCCTGGAGGAAAGCGTACCAGGTGGTTACGCCGCCCATGGAGAAACCGCTGATAGCCCGGTTCTCCCGGGAAAAAGAAATACCTATATGAGCTTCCGCCAACGGAATAATCTGCTCCCGCAGCTCTTTGCAGAATCCCTTCACCGCAATTCCCGATGAAGCGGGGCTCTTATCTGTTTCCGCCGGGTCGTAAAAGCATGGCGCAGCGATGTAGAGCGGTTTAAGGATACCGCTGCCCACCATATGATCCACCATATTCAAAAACTCAGGCCGGAAGAAGGAATGCTGATCGCCGCCGCCTCCGTGGATCAGGTAGAGGATGCGGTTCGCAGGCTCGATTGGAGCATACAAAAGCAAGGATTTATGGCCATAGTTCAGGGCTGTAACTGTTCCGGAGCGGTTGCATTCCTCTTTGTATTCCGAAGGTATCGTGAGCATGACAGGCTCTCCTTTCGCAGATGGACGGCGTCCTTTATTCTTTTTCATTCGATCCAGTTTTTTCGCTCGGTTGGGTTTCTTGCCTGCAGGCTTGAAAGAACGATAAAATTTTCTGTTCCATTCCCAAATCATTATACAATTATTGGCATGCCGAGATCAAGCTCTTTTCCGCAGAATAAATGAAAATCCCAGATCGGAAGAACAGGCGTCCATGAGGCGGGAGGCGGTGTCCGGTTTCCATTTCCTCGTCGGTGTTTCCATGTGATACAGAAAGCTGACGATGCTGTTTTTTTAAGGATCCCCCGGCATGAAACGAGATTGTTTGCCATGGTTGCAGCGGCAGCTTCGGCATGGTATAATAACGAGGCAACCGGCGCGAAGCGCGGTTGGCCGTCCTGCCGACTCCCGAAGGAAAAGGCGGCAGGCGTTATGGTATAATGATGAGGAAATCTGCCTGGGGCAGATTGTCCGTCCAGCCGGGCCGCGACAGCGTGCACGGCTGGCATCATGTTCAAACCTATCAGACATGGTTAGAAGCGAAAAAAATTGAAAAACAAGCGGAGAAAACAGGCGGGGCATAGTCCGCGGGAGTAATTTCCGCTGATCCGCCTGATCCCGCGATCCAGAAAGATTGGAAAAGCAAACATGATTGAGCTGACAAAACCACAGGCACGGCAATTCATCCTTGCCAAGCAGGGTCTTCTGGGCGGATACCGCTTTTCCGGCAAGGAAGGGGCGTATGACTATATACAGCAGGCGGGATGCATTCAGTATGATCCTGTGGATGTGTGCGGGAAGAACGCGGAACTGACGCTCCAGTCCCGCGTAAAGGGCTTCCAAAAGAAAATGCTGGAGGAACTGCTGTACCGGGATCGCTTGCTTGTGGATTACGCGGATAAGGAGCTTTCCATTTGGCCCGCGAAGGATTGGCCGTATTTTTCTCCATACCGGGAACGAAGCCGCATTCATGGCGCAGGCTTTCCCGGATTCGCCGAGCTGGAGCGTGAGGCGCTTTCTTATATCCGCTCAAACGGCCCGGTTTCCAGCGACACCCTTCCCATGAAGGGTGAGGTTTTCTGGCATTCCTCCATGCATTGGAGCGGCAATTGGGACCGGAAATCGAAGGCGGCCCGTTCCGTGCTTGAACAGCTGTATACGGATGGAACGCTCATCATCCACCATAAAAGCGGATCCCGAAAATTCTATGACCTGGCCGAACGTTATCTCGACCCTTCGTTATTGTCGGCAGCTTTTCCCCTTGAAGACGGGAATGCGCTGCGATGCTGGCGTGTTCTGCGGAGGATCGGCGCGGTCGGCTTGCTTTGGGATAAAAGCTCTCCTGCCTTTTTGGGCATTCCAATGAATGCGGAACAGCGCAGGCAAACGTTATCTGATCTGGAGGCGGCAGGCGCAATTCTACCCGTCCGGATCGAAGGAATCAAACCGCTCTTTTATTACCGCTCCGAGGATCATTCCCTGATGCGGAATGTGGTTGCAGAAAAACTGGACCAGAAGCCGCGTATGGAGTTTCTGGCGCCTCTGGACCCTTTGCTTTGGGATAAAGCGATGATTGACGCGCTTTGGGGCTTCCGATATTCCTGGGAGATATACACCCCGGCAGACAAGCGAAAGTACGGCTATTATACCCTGCCTGTCCTTTGGGGAGAACGGTTTATTGGCCGGATAGAGGCGGCTGCGGATTATAAGGGCGGCGTCCTCCGGGTAAAAAACATCTGGTTTGAACCCGGCGTCCGCCTGACCCCAAAAATTCAGGCCTCCATTGATCGAACGGTGGCCCGGTTTGCAAAATTCAACAATTGTGCGGCTGTGGAAATCCCGGAATCATCCAAATTGGCTGAAAGTTCCCATCAAGGATGCGAATGATCGCCCGATGGATTCTTGAAAATCAATGGCAGACGAATACCCCGGCTGCCTGATCGCTGCAAACGGCCGGATAGACCTTTATCCAATAAAACAGAAGACGCAGCGTGGCGTCCATTGCAATTGCCGGGAACAAAAGCAGCAAAAGAACATGGACGCCCATTGACAAGCAAGGGAAGACAACGTATATTGACGTTGAGGAACACCCAATTATTTCCATAGAACGATTGATTTGAGGAAAAGCTATGTCAAAGAAGAAAAAAATTGCTGTGACCGCGTTAGGCGTTCTGCTGCTTCTGCTGCTGGCGGCGGCTTTATTCGCCGGGAACTATATGGTCAGTTTTGCCATAGGACGCACCACCGGCACAACCAATGTGGCCCCGCCTTCTGAAGTATCGGAAGAAGATAACCGGGCTATTTCGGAAAACTGGAAGCAGCTGGCCCGGCAGACCCAGGATTGGGGCACAACCATTCAGCGGGAAAGCGTGACCGTACGATCCGCGGACGGGCTGACCCTCAGCGGTGAATATGCGCTGAACGCCGTCCCTTCCCATCTGTGGCTCATTGCGGTGCACGGCTACCGGGGAAATCACAGCCATATGTTTACCATCGCCTCTTTTTATGGCCTGCGGGGATATAATGTGCTTCTGCCCGATCTGCGGGGCTGCGGAGAATCCGAGGGCGATTATATCGGCATGGGCTGGCCGGATCGGAAGGATATGCTGCAATGGATCGGCTGGATCATTCAGCGGGATCCGGAAGCCCGGATCGTACTGCACGGCATTTCCATGGGCGGAGCCACGGTGATCATGACCGCGGGGGAGGAGCTTCCCTCCCAGGTGAAGGCCATTGTGGAGGACTGCGGCTACACCAGCGTTTGGGATATTTTTAAGGATGAGATGGATGTTCTCTTCCATCTGCCCGCCTTCCCTGTGCTGCATACCGCCAACATCATCTCCTCTCTGCGGGCCGGATACAACTTTGCGGAGGCGTCTTCGCTGGAGCAGGTGAAAAAGGCGAAAGTGCCCATGCTGTTCATCCATGGGGAAAAGGATAATTTCGTGCACACGGATATGGTGTATCCGCTCTATGAAGCCTGTCCCACAGAAAAGCGGCTGCTGGTGGTGGAAGGCGCGGGGCACGGCAGCTCCTACACCATGGACCCGGACTTGTACTTTGGCACGGTATTTGATTTCATGGCGCCTTATATGAATGAATAAAACGATGGAGGAAGAAAAAAAGAAGCAGCGGATCTTTGGCAAAACGGGCCGTTCTGTCAGCGAGATCGGCCTGGGCACCTGGCAGCTGGGCACCAAATGGGGCGATCCCTTCAACAAGGAAGAAGCCTTCAAAATCCTGGAAACCGCCGAGGCGGCGGGCATCACCTTCATTGACACGGCGGATGTGTACAACGGCGGCAAAAGCGAAGAAACCATCGGCGAATATGTGACCGCCCATCCCGCAAAATTCTATATTACCACCAAATGCGGCCGCAGACTGAACCCGCACACGGCGGAGATGTACACGCCGGAGGCTGTCGCGGAGTTTATTGAAGACAGCCTGCGCCGCATGAAGCTGGAGAAGCTGGATATGATCCTGCTGCATTGTCCGCCCACCTCCGTTTTCGCTCGGGACGATATTTTCGGGGCGCTGGAAAAGCAGAAAAAGCTGGGCAGGATCGCCGATTACGGGGTCAGCATCGAGAAGGTCAGCGAGGGCATCCAGGCCATGGAATACGGCATTTCCGCCATGGAAGTGATATTCAATATGTTCCGCTTAAAGCCCCTGGACGAGCTGCTTCCTTTGGCCGAAAAAAACCACGTGGGCGTTATCGCCCGGGTTCCCCTTGCCAGCGGCATCCTGACCGGACGCTATACGAAGGACACCGTATTTGGCCCCCAGGATCACCGCAGCTACAACCGGGAGGGCGCGGCTTTTGACAAGGGCGAAACCTTTTCCGGCGTGCCCTATGATCTGGGGATCGAGGCAGCGGAGGAACTGAAGAAGGTGTTCGGCACCGACAGCCTGGCTCCCATTGCCATCCGCTGGGTGCTGATGCATGACGCCGTCAGCGTGGTCATTCCCGGGGCCAGCCGGGCTGCCCAGGTGCTGGATAACGTAAAAGCCGCCCAGCTGCCGCCGCTGACGGACGCGCAGATGCAGGCGGTACAGAAGATCTACGATCAATATCTGCGGTCGACGATCCATCCGCAGTGGTAAAGCAAAACTGAAAAGACTGCGAATGAGCAGGTCATCTTTTCAGTTTCGTTATCCTTTTCAAACATTCATCGGCCTGCCGTTGGCTGTAAAGCGGGCCCCGGATATTTCTTCGATCAAAAAGACCGCATCCGGGGCCTGCCGCAACCTCCGATCAGCGCTTGCATAGAGAGGGGACAGCGGTTGGAAAATCGAGCTTCATCGAAACGCTCCATATGATTATCTTGTCTTTTTTCATGGGACAGGCATTGCTGCTTCACGGCTCTTTTACTTCCAGGAGTCTGATCCCTTTCTCAAATCCGCCGCGCTCATTCCGTTTGCGAATACGAGCGGATTCCACTTCTTCCCAGGAGATTCCTTTATGGAACGCGATTCCATGAAGGACTTCCAGAATATCCGCCATTTCTTCAACGCTGCTGCTTTCCAGGTATTCATGCACTTCTTCCATGAGTTTCCGGTCAAGAGCCGCGGCCATCGCTTCCGGAGCCAGCGTATCCGTAACCGGCAGCTTTCCGGCCTGGCGGATCACATCGGGAATCTTATCCCTGACCAGCTTATCATACTGGATGGAGCCCATCATTCCTCCCCCTTTATCTTTCTATTTGGACATAACCCAAACTTGCTGACGCCCCCCGGCTGCTGTCATTTCAATCCATGAAGCGCAGGGGGGTTATGCTTTTCTTTTCTTTCCGGTTTTGATCGTTGCGGCATAAGCGCTGTTGCACAGCCCCAGCACCGCCGAGAGAATGAACAGCGTTTCGATGCCCAGCGCTTTCCAGATCCAGCCGCCAAAGAGGGCGATGAAGATCGTTATCAGATGATTGACCGAAACGCCGGTGGAAATCGTGGCCCGAACCTCGTCCGCGCTGTCTGATATATCCTGCACATAAACGTTCGAGGCCATGGATGCCAGGGAAATGATCGAGTCCAGGATATAGTTCAGGCAGCACACGATGAAGGCGACGTTTTGCGGGAAAATATGATGGGCAAAGCCGTAAAAAAAGCAAACGACAACAAGAACCAGGGTATCCGCCACCATGACAGCCTTGTAGCCCACCCGGTCAATGATCTTGCCCACCAGGGGAGAGGCGAAAAAACCGCAGACGGAGGATACGGCGAACAGGGTACTGATGACCATGGCATTTGCGCCGTAAAACAGAACCAGCACATAAGGGCCGAAGGTAAAGAACACCTGCTTTCGAGCGCCGTAAAATACTTCCAGCATGTAGTACTTGGCGTATTTCTTCTTGAAATAGAATCGTCTTTTGTTTTCGTCTGTGACGCTGTCGCCCTTTACGCGCAGGCTGGAAAGGAAGCCCAGCCCAATGATGCCTGCGCTGAACGCAAATACAATGCGGTATAAGCCTGCCGAGGGCTTTACCAGAGAAAATATCCCGATGATGACCAGAAAGCCTGCCAGCGTGCCAATCTGCTGGACGGCGTTTTGAAGTCCCAGCGCTTCACCGCCGCGCCCGTCCCGGGCGTATTGCAGTGTAAGCGTATTGCGCATGCCAAGCTGCATATGATCCCCCAGGGAATAGACGAAGATGCACAGGATGACCAGCACCCGGACAGGACTTACCACAGCCTGCGCCGCCATACCTGCCAGCATGAAAAGCGCTCCCAGCTTGTAAATGCGCTCTGCCGAAAAAGTGTACAGCGCGGCGAGGATGAATACCAGCAGCAGCCCGGGCAGCTCCCGGAAGAACTCTGAAACGCCCTTGTCAAATCCGGACATTCCCACGATTTCCGCCAGGTAGTTGTCAATGACCCCTTTGTACAGGCCATAGGCCAGGCTAAAAGTCATCACGGACAGAAAAAACGCTCTGTACTTCGTTTCGGGTTTGAATACCGTTTCCAGTCTTTTCATTTATTTTCATTGCTCCTTTGGAAAACTGCCGCCGCATCCGGGATGAAGAAATATGCCGCAATATCGCTTTGCCTGACAGCGAATTCGCTGTAATTCAATTTGGGAAAAGAGGAAAAGTATAAGAATACCGCTAAAAAGCAGCTCCCGTCTTCGGCTGCGTCCGGCAGCCCCGCGATCAGGAGTTACTCAAAAACGGCACACGAAACAAGAGGATCACGTACTTCCGTCTGCCGCGTGCCTGTGTGCGGCTGATCAGCGGATATCCTTTCTATATGTTCATTGGTTTTCGGCCCTTTCCTGGATTCAGCCATCATTATACATGAAAGTGTTCCGAATAACAAGCCTCAGTTTCGACGGGAATTGGAACGGTAAATTCAAAAGCGTGAATTTCCCGCCGAATTTGCGTCGGTCATGCAAGCTCGGAGAGAAACGAAAGCTGTTGACACAGGATCAAAGTTTTGTTAATCTATTTTGGGCGGCAGCGAAGTAAACCTGCGATCTCCTTGGTCTTATACGATTTGCTTTTTTTGAACGGGAACAGGATTGTACCGCGTGCACTGATTCACGATGTTTTGCCAAGAGGCGCCTTCATAGGCGCCATCAGGAGCTGGATGCAGCGGAAAGGGAACAGGCATGGAACGCAGCTTTATCTTTGACGGAAACATGTCCCGCCAGGTACTGGAAAGCTATCTTTCCCGGGCTGTCACAGCAAGCGGACTGTATGAAAGCGACACCCTGGAGGATGATCTGCGCCTGATCAGGCGGCTGGGGGTCAAATTTATTGGCCGCGCCGCGGGTATCTGGTACATGACGGAGGATGACGATATCCACTTCGCCCGGGCGAAAGCGCTGGCAGACCGGGTGCATAAGCAGGATGAAGAAATCATTCTGCAGGCCTGCGTGTTTGAAATCGTGACTCAGCGGATGAACGCGCAGCCCATTCCCGCCTATGTGTTTGAGGCCTTCGGAAAAAAGCCGGAAGCGCGCTGCTTTTGCTGGGAGGATGCCAGGATGCTGCCGGAAAATGGCAGGCCGGAACCCGTTTGGCCACCGGACCGGCCGGACGGAAAATGCGGCGCTATGCCGGACCTGAACCGGGAAGAAGCCCGGATGTGGTTTTATTACCGCGCAACCCGGTACATCGACTGCGGGTATGAGGCGCTGCATATGGGCCAGGTGCATCTGTACACGGCCGAGGACCGGGGCATGCAAAAGACCCAGGCGCTTTTTCAAATGATCCGGGATTACGCGGCCCGGCATGCCCGGCGGCATAAGGTGCTGCTGGACGCCCATACGCACGGGGTCAGCATCAACGGGCAGCTGTTGTTTGACTATCACGCCATGCCTTTCACCCGGGCCCCGCTGGAGCAAATGGATGGCAGCCACCTGGTGCTGGTCCGGGAAGGCTTCAGCGAGGGCGGGCGCAATCCCAACGGCTGGACGGGAGAGCAAATGCCCTACCTGATGGAATATGACAACTGGGGCGGCCGCATGTTTGATCCCGCCAAAACCTATTCCCGGCATGAGCTTGCCCTGATGCAGTGGTGGGGCTATGACCAGATTGGCTGGTTTGCCAATCAGGATCGGGCGGAGCGCGACCGTTTTTTGGAATATACCTACCGCTGGACCCAAGTGAACAATCCCCATGCCTTTTTCCTGATGCCCATGCGGCGCATGCTTTCCGACGCCCGGGTGACCATGCCCCGGGCGGACAATGGCAAAATGGATGTAAACGAAAACTATCAGATCAACAATCCGTCCGCCGCCTGCCCCATGGGTTTCGGTCAGGAGGATATCATGAAAGCCTGCTGGGACGATGATGACCGTCTGCGGGCAGGCTATGCCAACGGAGAGCACCTGATCCGCTACGGCGGACGGGACCTGTACGACGAAGAAACCGGGTATCGGCTGCCGGAAAAGGTTGTGGTATACGGCAGCTTCCAGCCCTTTGTGGGGGCGGCGGAGAACGATTCCAACAGCGAAATCACCCGCATGTATTCCATTGGCGGCGGCGCCTACGCGCTCACGGTGGTGCTTCCCTTCCCCGGAGATTACGATTATGCCGTTTCCACCTACGGCACCCTCTCCGCCGTATACGCCGAAGGCAGCCGCCGTCCCGCAAGCGGCTCCGGCCACAAGGCTCCCCTGCGGATCCGCCGCTGCAACAGCGTGGTGCGCTTTCGTTTTCAGTTCATGGAAGGACTGGTCACCGCGGAAATTGTGGAATAAGCCCTGTTCTCCTGCCTAAATAGGCCCTGGACATACCGGAAAACGGTACGGATAATCTTCTGCGTGACGAACCTGGAAGCTTGTTGAATCATCTTTTATCATCAATAAGATCATGCGAAAAACTACAGCGAGGAGGCTAAATAATGAGCTTGCATATCATTGAAAACGATTTTCTGCGCGTAACTGTGTCCGACGCCGGTGCGGAATTGATCAGCGTATTCGATAAGGAGAAGGATGCCGAGCGCATATGGATTGGCGATCCTGCCGTTTGGAATCGTCACGCGCCTATTCTTTTTCCCTTTGTTGGGAAAGTGATGGATGGGAAATATCGCATCGCCGACAAAGAATACACCATGAAAACGCAGCATGGGTTTGCGCGGGATATGGAATTTGCCTGCGTTGAGGAAACATCCGCTTCCGTGACGCACTGCCTTTCTGCAACAGACTGGACCCGGGAACATTATCCTTATGAATTCCGGCTCACCGTCACCCATCGGCTGGATGGAAAGCAGCTCTTCATCCAATGGGGTGTTGAGAATCATAGCGCAGACCCAATGTATTTCTCTATCGGCGGCCATCCCGGCTTTTTGATGCCAAAGGGCGTTCGGAAGGAGGACTGCCGTATCTCCTTCCCTGGAGTCAATAGCCTCCGATACAGATTTGCAAGCAAAGCAGGTTTTGTGCTGCCCGAAACGAAAGCGCTTTCGTTGAATGAAGGCTGTGCCCCGTATCAAGCGGATATACCCGACACCTGGATTTTTGAAGACAGCCAGGTCCGGCGTGTTGGCATCATGCTGCCGGATGGCAAGCCCTATGTCATGCTCCATTGCGATCAATTCCCCATGCTGGCTGTATGGGCGAATCCCAATGGACCGTTCATCTGCCTCGAGCCCTGGTTTGGGCGAACGGATGATGAAGGGTTCCAAGGAACAATCGATCAGAAGAAAGCGATCCAGCGCCTTGAAAGCGGGGAAAAGAAGGAAATTGCGTATTCGATTGCGTTCCTTTGATATTTTTCATATTCTTTGCGATATGCTGCAAAAGAGCATCAGCATGGTGACTGGCTTTTCACTGCTTGTCGTTGATATGGAGATTTGCAGCGATGCGGGAGAAAGCACGATGTTATCCAAACCATAAATTCGACAGAACGGGCTCCCCATCGAAGGCGTATTGTATACGCCAGCTGAAGAAGGCCCGCTTCCGACGGTGATTCTGACGCACGGGTTCACAGGCAATCATACTTTGGAAAATAGTTGTTCCCAATCCCTCGGACGGTGTGGACGAAAAGCATGTGTCCGTGGTACACGCAGAGGGGACAGACCGTTACCGTCACTGTAGGGAAGGTGGAACATTCCATGCTGGAAGCCCGCTTTATCCAGTGGATCCTGCTGGAAACAAAAGAAGGATGCCAGCGCAACGCCTTGAAGCCCGGTGATAAACCTGCCGCCGTCTTTGTCCTCGCGCCGGGCGGCACCGTAATGGCTGCATATGAATATTGCAGCCTTCACGGGCCGTGGAAAGCTGACAGGATCCTATAAACGATAATCGCCGCCCCTTCGGCTCGGGGCGGCATTCATTTTCTGCGATTTGGGATGCCCCATGGAAACTGCTGAAAATTCTGATAAAAAGCAGGATTATTCTATATCGTTATGATGGTTTTCATGTATATTACAGTCAGAAAATTGTATCCGCCCTTGTGAACGTGTTTTTATCCATGAAGCTGGTCAATTTCGGTATGCGGTACATCGGCATTTTGATCCCGCTGGCAACAGTCGGTATCATTTTTTTGCTTGTCCCCAAAAATCCACGCCAGGGGCGAGAATTTATTCCGGCAAGTGGCGGACCGCATCTTTGATCAGCATGAAACCTTCATTTGTCAATCGGCCTTGTCCGAATCATTTCTTTTCTTCTTTTTGAACCTGCCAACGATTTTATTCAGCCAGAATTCCAGGAAAAAATCAGCGATGTCCATGAATATTTCTATGATAAAATCAATCATCATAACCTCCGCAAAGTTCGGGCCGTCGAGCCAACGTTCCTGAATGGTATTCTGCCATTCTTTCCGAATCTCCTGCAATCAAAGCGGTACTTTTAGGGCTGAAACCCTGCGTGAACGGGCGGCTGCTCTGCCAAGGGAAACCGACGAAAGGGACATGCATGGTTTCCTGTGTCTGCAGGTATGGGGTTCGGCAAAGGGAACAGGGCAGAAAAAGCCCCGGCAGCGCTTCAGGGATGAAGTCTGGCCGGGGAGCGTGAAGCAGTGAATTCGATGGCTTGATTATCTTACGATCTTGTTATTCATCATGCCATCGTCTTTTCCTGCGAAAGGTCAGTTCCAGGGAGAGTAACTGTACAGGAACTGGATCAGCTTTCCGTTCTCATCAAAGGTGACCTTGGTGTTGTAGGGAGAAAAATCCTTCCCTTCCTGAATGAGCGTGATGAGCTCGTCAAATCCGAGTTTCACAGGCCCCTCCAGGTTTTCAGGATCGCTCCAGTCCAGGAAGCTGACGTCCTTCTCCAGCGGCACTTTCACCATGAAGATTTCCGTATAGAAGGGATTTTCGGTATCCGTTGTCGCAATATAGGCGTTTCCGTCTTCCGCTTTGAAGAAGGAATAGCTGTTATCGAAACCATCCTTTACAATCGCGCCGAACTCATCGCGAATCACTTCCATGACCATCATGGTTGTTCCGTTTCCAAAGCGAAGGATATCGTGTTCCGCCAGGTTCTCAATGACCGAGGGTTCAAACCGGTCTCTTTCATAGACGGTGATCGAGAGCGTGAATTTCGCGTCTTCATCCTCACCAACCGACTCCCAACCGGTAATCCCGGCTTCAAAAGTTTTTCCGCCGATCAGCGCTTTGAGCGTTTCGGATGTATTTGGCTTGTAAAGATTCGATACGGGCGCTTCGGCGAAAGCAGCGGTCGTGAAGCAGACCAAAAGCAGTGCACACAGGATAGCCGTCAATTTTTTCATTTTGTATTTTCCCCCTAAGTTAATATGGTTGATTACCGGCAGACCCAAGCCCTCGCGTTGGGTTTTTACGGCTGTTGTTCTCCGTTGGCCGGTTCATTATTATATACGCGGAAGGTCTGGCGCCTGGCAGCATATCAATAGAATTTTTTTGCAGTACCTCGCCTGCTTTTTATCGGTTTTATCATACACGGTATTGCCATTGGAGGATGCTGCTATTTTACGCCTTCAACTGTATATAATATCATTTCAATAAAAAATTTTAAAAACCCTTGACAACTATATCGTGATGCGATATAATGCAATCATGATATATCGAATGGCGATATATCGGATGCCTATGGAGGTGAAAGCATGGGAGAGGCGATTGCGTTAACGGAAGCCACGTATTACATTTTGCTGTCCCTGATCGCGCCGCAGCATGGGTACGGCATCATGCAGCAAACGGAGCAGATGAGCCATGGCCGGGTGCGGCTGGCGGCGGGCACGCTGTATGGAGCGCTGAACACGCTGTGCGACAAGGGATGGATCATACAGCTTCCGGTAGAGGATGGAAGCCGCCGGAAAGAATACAAACTGACGGAGCGGGGGAGAGCGATCCTCCAAAGCGAAGTGGACCGGCTGCGGGAACTGGCAGATAACGGCGAACGCATTCTGAAAGGAGAATGATCATGGAAAATCGCAGGACGATTCGGAAATGGTATTGGGTATGGGATTTTGAGAAGGAAGAAAACTGGCTGAACGATATGGCCATGAACGGCTGGGTGCTGGAAAGCGTGAGCTTTTGCACCTACCATTTTGTAAAATGCGAGCCCGGGGAATACAGCGTGCGGCTGGAAATGCACCCCTATGACGAAGCCTACGTTCAGTTCATGCAGGATACCGGCGCGGAGTTCGTGGGGCGGATGATGATGTGGATTTATTTCCGCAAAAAGGTGACCGACGGAGAATTCGATCTGTTTTCCGATATTGATTCCAAAATCAGTCATCTGGATAAGATCGGCAAAATGCTGACAGCGATCGGCGCGGCAAATCTGGCCATCGGCATTGCCAACTCGTTCAGCCCTGCACGGGTGGGCTGGATCAATCTGCTGTGCGCCACGCTCCTGATGTATTCCCTGGGCCGCATCCACGGAAAGAAGGAAGCGCTGGAAAAGGAACGGTT
>JAUNMW010000414.1 GCA_030537395.1 Clostridia bacterium
TAACTAAAACTTCCCATAGCAAAAATGGGCTTCGCACCTTGAAAACTCAATAATACAGGCAATCAGATAGGACCTTTATGCCGCCAAACCCGCCTTTGCCAGCGAATTACGGATATACTCCGGAAGCTGACCGACAAACATTTCTATGAACATTGCAAGTTGTTCTTCGGTTGGCTGAAAAATAGCAGAAATACTTTCTATCATGGCAGTTATGATGATCTGGAAAGATTCGCCAAAGGTGATATCCGCCAGTTCGTCCGTGAAAAAGTAGAAGATCTCTCCAAGCGTTCTATCGTCCTTGCTCCGCCGCTGTTCCATGGAGATCATCAGATATCGAGTAAAAACGATCGCCACATGCGCGGTCAGGGCATCGTATGAAAGGCTGTGGCATTCCGATATCAGTTGCAGATAGGACTTGCATGTCTTAAAGAATACCTCAATCTGCCACCGCTTTCCGTAGATCCGGATGATTTCTTCTTCGGACAGTTCGGGATTTGTACAGATGAAAGCAATCCAGTCTTTCTTGTTTTTCTTATTCCGAACGCAGACGATTTTGGCAGGAATCTTCTCGTCTTTACCAACCATGACATTCACGGAAAGAAGGTACTTGCTGCGGCCCCGGCGCTTCTTGCAGATGCCGAAAATCTTTTTGATGGAAAGCTGCTTTCCTTCATACTCGTAGTAGATGTGGGAGCTCTTCTTGAGCATAGCAATGGAATCCAGACCAAGTTTTTTCACAGCGATCAGCTGTGCGGGACTGGAGAACCATGTGTCAAACAGGACGTAATCCGCATGATGACCGGCGTTCTGTGCAGTCTTAAGCAGCTCGATCATGACTTCTGTGCCTTTTGTTTGTGCAAGCTTTCTACGCTTTGCTGCAAGGGAACGGCCATCGCACTGATCGACCGGACCGATAAGATTTTTCTCTTTGGAAGAGGCTAATAGGCAGCTGTTTACAGGAAGAAATGTATTCCCGTCAGTCCATCCAAGTGTCATCAGACGAAATCCTTTGCAGTATTTCATGGAGGTATGGTCAAACACACGGGATCCGAGCTCCGTTTGCTTGCAGCTCGTTCGTTCAAAAAGGCTGTCGTCAACAACAAACGCGTTTACACGTTCTTCCGAAGTAAGCGGCTCAACAGCATCAGCAACCTTCTTAGACAGAAGGGTAGTAAAGCGAAGCCAGTTTGTCTTCGGGCTGTTCAGGAACCGATAAAACGTATTCTTTGAAAACGACTCTTTGAAGGAGCCTGTCTTCTGCTGCATATACATGCTGCGGTCGGCGAAAACATTGCAGAGCTTATACTTGAAAATATCGATTACCGGAACGCCCTTCTCCTTCTGAGCATTGCATTTATGGAGGAGGTTACCGATTCTGAAAGTTGAGAAAAATGTCGAAATAGCATTAAAAAGTTCCTGTCCGTCTTTATCCTGTGGTAGAATTGATATTGGCATAGATAGTCTCCTTTGTATGGTTGTTTCTAGTCAACTCAATTATACCAAAGGCACAGCGTCTATGCCTTTTTAATTGCCTACATTATTGAGTTTTCAAGGTTCAACACACCTTTTGGGTGTGGGAAGTTTTAGTA
>JAUNMW010000138.1 GCA_030537395.1 Clostridia bacterium
AATCTGTACTCTGAGCTCTGTACTCTGTTCTCTCCTTCGTTCCTAAAACCGTTCCACCTGAACGCAAACGAATTGTTTACCAGGCTTTGCGCTTGAACACGGGAATGTAAAGCAGCGGCGCGGGCACATGCACCATGCGGCCGCCGGGATAGGTGGTGCCGGTGTGGATATCCTCCCACTGGCCGCCGGGCAGATACACATTGCGCACAAAGGTATCGGGATGCAGCACGGGGGCCACCAGGTAATCCGGGCCGAACATGTACTGATCGCTCAGCTCCCAGCACTTGGGGTCCTCGGGGAATTCATAGAACATGGGGCGCATCAGGGGGGACCCGTCCTCGTGGGCTTCCTGGAATATGCGCTTGAGGTAGGGCTTCAATTGCTTGCGCAGATCGTACCCCTGCTTCATGATCTTGAAAACTTCATCCCCCAGGGCCCACATTTCGGTGGGCTGGCCGGTGTGCAGATAGCCGCCGCCCCGCTCCCGGTCATCCAGCGGCGGGATGGTGAAGGGCTCCCGGTCGCCGTGCAGGCGCATGATGGGGGTGAAGATGGCCCACTGGTACCAGCGGATCAAAAGCTGCTGGAAATCGGGATCGTTCACGTTGCCTTCCATGAAGCCGCCGATATCGGTGTTCCACCAGGGAATGCCCGCCATGCCGATGGACAGGCCCGCCGCCAGCTGATCCCGCAGGGATTCCCAGGAGGAGGGCACGTCGCCGCTCCACAAAACATTTCCGTACTTCTGGCTGCCCGCCCAGCCGGAGCGCAGCAGGTTCACAGGCCGCTTGCCCATTTCCTCCATGGGATCAAAGAAAATGCGGCTGTAATACTGGGGATAAATGTTGCTGCATTCCATGGCGGGGCCCATGTAATAGCGGAAATTGTCGAAATCGTACTTAGTCAGATCCGGTTCGGAATTATCCAGCCAGAAGAAATCAATGCCGTAATCATAGTAATGCTGCTTGCACTTTTCCCACACGTAGGCCCGGGTTTCGGGGTTGGTGGGGTCGATCTGCACGCAGTCGCCCTGATAATCATAGGTCTGGGCCGCGCCGCGCTCGGTGCGCATCAGCAGGCCCCGTTCCATCATTTCCCCGAAGTTTTCGCTGCGCCGATCCACGCTGGGCCATACGGACACCATCACCTTGATGCCCATCCGGTGCAGTTCGTCCACCATGGCCTTGGGGTCGGGCCAGTACTTTTCATCGAATTTCCAATCGCCCTGCACGGTCCAGTGGAAAAAGTCGATCACGATGATATCGATGGGAATATTCAGCTTGTTGTAGTGCCGGGCCACCTCCAGCACTTCCTGCTGGGTGCGGTAGCGCAGCTTGCACTGCCACAGGCCCATGCAGTCGTCCCGCATCATGGGGGCCCGGCCCGTGGCGGCGGTGTACTGATAAATCAGTTCCCGGGGCTTATCCTCGGCGGTGATCCAGTAATCCATTTCCTTGCAGGCGGAGGCCACCCACTCGGTCACGTTCTTGCCGAAGCTCACCTTGCCCACCGCGGGATTGTTCCACAAAAAGCCGTAGCCCAGATTGGAAATCATGAAGGGCACGGACACCTGGGAATTGCGCTGGGCCAATTCCAGCACGCAGCCCTTCATATCCAGATACGGCTGCTGATACTGGCCCATGCCGAAGATTTTTTCCCCGTCCGTGCTGTCAAAGCGCACGGTCAGCTTGTAATCCCCGGCGGTATAAGGGGTCCATTCCCGGCTGGGGATTTTCAGGCAATGGCTTTCCCGGGTGACCGAGCCGTCATAAAACCGATACTGCTCTTTCAGGATTTTCTTGTCGTCCCGGAAAAAGGTGATCACGCCGCTGTGATTCACCGTGGCTTTGATCCGGCCGTTGGTCATGGTGGCCAAGGGTGCGCTCCAATAGCCGCCGTCTCCCGCCCGAAGCTTCTGTTCGCCGATTTTGATCACCGGCTTCACCGGCGTCACCTTTTCGGTCAGCGCCCAGCGGTTGCCCGTAAATTCGGGATACATGGTGGCCCGAACCCGCAGGGAATCCGTGCCCCAGGCCTCGATGCGCAGGGTTTCCCCCTGCCGCTTGGCGATCAGCGCATTGTCTTCCTGAAGAAAAATCATGTCGCATTCACTCCCGCATGTGAAAATTCGATCCTATTAAAATTATTATATCGTATTTTATCCGCCCTGACAAGGCGGAAGTTCCCTTTTCACGACGTTTTCGGGTCATTCCGCGTCCAGACGGCTCAACAGCTTTTCCGGGTCCTCCTCCACGATCAGGCGGGCATAATCCCGGTCGTTCAGCAGCCCGTCCTCATGGGCCCGTTTCATTTGGGCCAGGAGTCCGTCAAAATACCCGTTCACATTCAGCAATCCAATGGGCTTTTCCAGCACCCCCGCCTGCACCAGGGCGTACACGTCCATCAATTCATCCAGGGTTCCTACACCTCCGGGCAGGGCCACGCAGGCCTCCCCTTTTTCAATCAGGGCCGCTTTCCGTTCCGGCAGCGTATCCATCATGATAAATTCATCGGTGCCGGGATACGGCTGATACTGGGCAAACCGCACCACATTGATGCCCACGATGTAGCCCCCGGCCTCCTTGGCCCCCTTGGCCGTGCGCCCCATCAGGCCGCATTGGCCGCTGCCGTAAATCAGCTTCCGGCCCTGGCGGGCAATGACCCGGCCCAGGTTCTCCGCCGCTTCTTTATAGGCCTCGGGGCAGTCATCCGACGAACCGCAGAATACCGTGATCGATTTCAGCATGCAAGCAGCTCCTTCTTCCGGCGCGGTTTCCCCGCGCGCGTGTTTCTTTGGAACATTCTGCAAAATGGCGGCGGTTTCCTTCCAACGGCATACCTTTTCCGGCAAAAATGTTAAATTTCCCAAGTTTGCTGTAATTTCTGCTCATTCATGCTATAATATGACAGACATTGCGGTTTCATCGTTTTTCAAAAAGGAGAGCCTGTTATGAAAAAAATCCTGCCCGTTCTTCTGTTCCTGCTGCTTCTCGTCCTCATGGGCTCCGCCCTGGCCGATACGGACTACGTGACCTATACCAACGATCTGGGCTCCTTCAAAGCGCCCAGGGACGCGGAAGCCATTGATCTGGGCAATCTGCGCGTGCCCAATACAGACGCTGATTTTAAAGCGTTCCGGCAGTTTTTATCCCAGTTCCCGAACCTGAAAAAAGTGGATATGTTCGCCACGGAAATTCGCCGGCCCAAGATCGAATCCCTGGCCAATGCCTTTCCGGACGTGGAATTCGGCTGGACCATGGTGCTTTCCTGCTCCAATCCCCTGCACCCGGAACGCACGCCCCACCGAATCCGCACGGACGCCACGGCCTTTTCCACCCTGCACAACAATACCACCACGGAGCACACCGCCCTTGATTTTTCCATTTTGAAATACTGCAAAAACCTGCAGGCCCTGGACCTGGGGCATAACCGGATCACCGATCTGTCCTTCCTTTACGATCTGCCCCACATCAAGGTGCTCATCCTGGCCTGCAACATTGAACTGCGGGACATCACCCCCATCGGCAGCCTGAAGGAGCTGCAATATCTGGAATTGTTCAAAAACGATATTCACGATATTTCCTGCCTGGCCAACTGCACCGAGCTGGTGGACCTGAACCTGTGCTTTAACCGCATCAGCGATTTAAGCCCCCTGCAGCATTTGACCAAGCTGCGCCGGCTGTGGATTTTCAACAGCAACAATTATTCCGATGAGTACCCGGTGCCCGCCGAAACGGTGCGCGCCCTGCGCAAGGCCCTGCCGGACTGCAAGGTGGACGATGTTTCCTACTCCACCCTGGGCGGCTGGCGGGAGCATCCCCGGTACGACACCATTTATGAAATGTTCTGGGGCACGGAATACATTCCCTTTACCTACCTGGATTGATCTGCTGCTTTCAAAAAACAGACGGCATGGGCGCTGCGCCTCTGCCGTCTGTTTTTTTCCCTGCGTTTTTGGTTACTCTTTCACCGGGTCCCGATCCCGGAACAGCAGCGAAATGCTCCATAGCCCCGCCGCGCCTACCAGCGTGTAGATCACCCGGCTGATCAGAGCCCCCTGGCCCCCGAAAATGTAAGCCACCAGATCAAACTGGAAAATCCCGATCAGCCCCCAATTGATGGCCCCGATGATCACCAGCAGCAATGCGATTTTATCCGCCATACGCTGAAACCTCCTTTTTGCATTCGGCCATAGTATGGCGCGGGCTTGCCATTTTCATACGCAAAACTTCAATTCTTTATTGGCGCGATGGAAGACGCCTTTAAGCGACGAAGGAGAGAACAGAGTACAAAGTGCAGAGTACAGATTGAATCGTCGCACAATCGGCTATCTTCCTTGTATGAGCAAAATAATCTGTACTCTGAACTATGTACTCTCTAACGGAGCGGCGTAAAGGGGGCTTTAACCACGAAACAAAACATAAAAATACACCTCCGGATAAATATGCCCGGAGGTGTTGAAAAAGCTTGTTGAATTGTGTTAATCCTTCACATATTTGCATACGCCGCGAACGATGGTGCGCAGCACATTGCAGTCATCGTCCATCAGGATGATATCGGCGTCCTTGCCGGGGGTCAGGGAGCCCTTGCGTCCTTCCAGATGCGCGGACTCGGCGGCGTTCAGGCTGGCGGCGCGCACGGCGGTGTACAGGGGTACGCAGCCATAATCCCGCAGATTGCGCACGCCGAAGTTCAGCTTCAGCACGCTGCCGGCGATGGTGCCGTCCAGCAGGCGGCATTCAATGCCCTTGAGCACGAACACCTGGCCGCCGTTTTCGTATTGCCCATCCGGCATGCCGGCGGAGCGCAGCGCGTCGGTGATCAGCACCAGCTTATTGCCCTTCAGGCGCGTCATCATGGGGAAAATGCCCTTGTTCACATGGAAGGTATCGGGGATCAGCTCGGTGTAAATATCGGTGTTCAGGGCCGCGCCCACCACGCCGGGGTCCCGGTGCATGAGGGGCGTCATGGCGTTGAAGGTATGGGTGCTGCGGCATACGCCCAGGCCGATGGCTTCCATGGCCTGATCATAATTGGCGCTGGTGTGGCCGATGGACAGGGCGATATTGCTTTCCTGCCGCAGGGTGCGGGTGAATTCCATACCGCCGGGCATTTCGGGCGCGAAGGTGATCACCTTGATCACATCCTGGAAGGGCAGCACCTTCTGAGCGTCCGGGGCCAGGATATAATCCGGGTTCTGGGCGCCCTTCTTGGAAGGATTGATGAAGGGGCCTTCCATGTGCATGCCCGCGATTTCCGCACCGTCAAATTCGGGAGATTGGCTTTCGGGCATCAGCTCCCGGATGCTGCGGCATACGCTCTCCAGCGTTTCCCAGGCCACGGTCAGCGTGGTGGGCAGGAAGGAGGTAACGCCGTTGGCCAGCAGCCCGTGAGCCATGCGGCGGATGCCGTCCGGGTCGTCGTCGGATACGTCCACGCCCGCGTAGCCGTGAATGTGCACGTCCACCAGGCCCGGGGACACATACGCGCCCTGGGCGTCCAGGATCTCGTCCGCCTGGGCCCGGGCCGTTTCCTCATCCACAATGCCAAGGATGCGTTCATCATACAGTAATGCCTTGCCCTTCACCTCGCTGTCGGGCAGCAGAATCCGTCCGTTAACGATCGCTTTCATGGAATATGTCACTCTCCTTTGAACGATATTGCTCGTTGCTGTTATTATAAATGATTTTACGCTTGATTACAATAGAAAACCATCAAAAGAAAGCAAAAATCGCGGCAAGATCGCTTTTTGCGCTGAGACAAAAATACTTTGGCAAAGAACATTAAGAGTTGAGAGTTGAGATTTATACAGCTGCACGATCAGAAAACAATGGCCGGTTTCCTAAATAGCATGACTATATAGCTCTCAACTCTCAACTCTTAACTCTCAGCTCTTCTCTTTCAGTTCTTGACTCTGCTTGAAATGGCTAAAAAGCCATTATAAACTCACCGTAAACGTGGTTCCCTCGCCTTCCGCGCTGTGAACGGTGATTTTTCCTTTGTGAACGGCCACAATGCTTTGGGCGATGGCCAGGCCCAGGCCGTTTCCTTCGATTTCCCGGTTATGGGAAGAATCCACCCGATAAAACCGATCGAAGATTTTTTGCTGATCCGCTTCCGAAATGGCGGGGCCGGTGTTGTGTACCTTCAAAATGCGCTTATCGCCCTTTTCTTCCAGCGTCAGGTCGATGCGGCCCCCGTCCTCGGAATACTTTTGGGCGTTGCTGAGCAGGATCACCGTTAATTGCTTGATCATTTCCGCGTCGCCGGTATATTCGATCCCGTCGGGGATCTCCATATTCATGGTTTTCCCCGCCTCAAACACGGCGGATTCAAAGGGTAGCGCCACCTCCAGCACGGCCCGGCTCAAATCGAATTTGGCATGCTGCGCCTGCACGGTCCCCTTCTCCATCCGGGCCAGGGTGAGCAGACTCTGGATCAGCCGGTCTGTCCGCTGCACCTCCGATTGAATAAAGGCCAAGGGCTTGCTCTCCCCCATCTCCGCCGAAAGCGCTTCCGCGTTGGCGGAAATCACGGCCAGGGGCGTTTTCAGCTCATGGCTGGCATCCCATACGAACTGCTTCTGTTTTTCCATGGCCTCGTCCACCGGCTTCACCATCCGGCGGATCAGCCAAACGGCCCCCAGGCTCAGCAGCGCGTCTTCGATCACCGCCACCAGCGCCGTCAATTCCAGCACCTTTTGAGCGTTTTGCATTTCCAGGCTGCGGTCGATCACGATCAGCATCCGCTGGCCGTTCCGTTCCGTCAGGCGGTAAAACTGGCTGTCCACCCGCCCCGTTTCCCGGCCGGATGCCAGCGCGCTTTCCGCCAGTTCCGCCACATATTCATCGGTATACAAATCTGCCCGCTCGCTGCTCCATTCCGCCACGGTGCCATCGCCGTTCAGGATAGCGGTGAAATAATTGGAAAGATTGGCGGCATTCTGCAGATTGTTGTTCCATCCGCGGCCCTCCCGCGCATACCGATTGAATCCCATCTGATTCTCCGGCGGGGTCCCTATGCGGGCCGCATTGGGCGTGCTGTTTCCGTCAATCCAGGGGGCCGGGGGCGTTTCCCCGTTTTCCGGCAGGGGCGGCAGAGTAGCGCTCGGGTCAAAATCCCGCCCCTCCATCCTGTTCATCTGAATGGGCCGCTGGCCCCCGTTCTCCGCCAGCATATCCAGCACCGCGGAGGCCTGCCGCTGCAGGCTGCTCCAGTTCATCCAGTTGATGGCGATCACCAGGCCCGCCGAGGCCAGCAGCAGCCCCGCCAGCACCAGCAGGATGATGCGCCGCTTCAGCCGCTTGATCATGCTTCTTCCTCCAACGAATACCCGATCCCCCGGGACGCTTTGATTTTCACCTTGGACCCTACAAACGTCAGCTTCTTGCGCACGAAGGACAGATACACTTCCAGATTGCTCATGTCCGCTTCGCTTTCATAGCCCCATACCCGGTCGAAAATCATGTCCTTGGCCAGAATCTGCCGGGGATTGCGTAAAAACATTTCCATGATCTGGTATTCCTTGGCTCCCAGCTTCACGCTCTGGCCCGTAGCGGTGCAAAGCAGCTTGGCTTCCTGCTGGTTCAGCTGAATATCGCCGAAGGCCAGTTCCATCACCGGCGCATCCTCCCGCCGCCGGGTGATGGCCCGCAGACACGCCGTCAATTCCGCCATCTGGAAGGGCTTGGGCAGGTAATAATCCGCGCCGCTTTCCAGTCCGTGCACCCGGTCCTCCAGCCCCGACCGGGCCGTGAGCATGCATACCGGCGTTTTAACGCCCTCCTTCCGCAGCCTTTGCAGCACCTGAAAGCCATCCATGCCGGGCAGCATCACGTCCAGTATGATGGCGTCGTAAATCCCCGCCAACGCCCAGTCCAGCCCGTCCGGGCCCGTATACACCGGGTCCACCGAAAAGTTTTCTTTCTTCAGCACCTGACAAATGGCAGATGAAATGCCTTTTTCATCCTCTACCAATAAAATACGCATAGGCGGCTCCTCTCTGTTTTCGTTTTATATACATTTTGAAACGCTAACAGTGTTGTTTTCAAGTACAAAATTCAAGCTAAAGTCCAACAGCGGGGGAAACGTTGAGGCCTGCGCGGCCTCAAACTCCGCGCCAGGGCGGTGACCGCCCTGGACCCACTGCTCGCGAAATAACTTGACGGGCT
>JAUNMW010000139.1 GCA_030537395.1 Clostridia bacterium
AGATGTTGTTGATTGTCAACTAGAAAGAATGGATTTTAGTAATGTATCTTCAATATTGGCAACAGTTAAGGTCTTATTGCGAATCTTTTCCCTGATTACACACCAAATATCGTGTGATTGAGCCTTTACCTGATTGTATTTGTTACTCTCATCGCACATGAAATATCCATAACCTTTGCCATTGACCCAGATTCGACTTTCTGTAAAGCCAATATCGTCCCAATCATTGCCAGGCCATAATTCCGCATATGGTATACCGCTGGTTGTACGGCATCACATCGTATGCGGTGCCGATGTTGGCAGCGATCGTCAGCAGCGCCGTTGGCAGCACGCCTGTCTTGATGAAATCCAGAATCAGGATCGTCAGGACGTGCGGGATCGTCGCCTTCTCGACGACTCCAGCCGCTTCGACGGGGTCCATATCGCGGCGCAGGTCGTTCAGGATCGCGGTACACAGGTTGGAGAACGTACCAACCTTGTTGTACTTTTCCCCGTCGAGCAGCGTCTTGGTCATCAGGTGACGCCACTCATCAGAGGTCGGCAGCGGGCCTTTGTTCGCCTTATCGTAATCGAAGATCACGCAGGGCGGATTCACGAAACCGATGACCCGCTTCATAAAGTCGACAACTATGGCCTCTATTTCGACATAAGAAGCCACGCTCACTTATTCACGCTGCTGCTTTTATATAACCAGGCATGAAAACTATCCTTTGGGATCCTATAGCTAACACTCGATATTCTGATGGCGGGGAACGCTTTTTTACGGATCAAGCTGTATACAGCTTTATTTCCGACATTAAGTATTGACATGATTTCCGAAACAGTATAACAGCGCTTCTCTACATGGTTGGCTGGATTGGTCGGGGATACTCCCCATGTTTGAGTAACTTGCATCGTAACCCACCTTTCTTTCAATTTCGTCCAGCGAAATGTTCATGTCAGGAATTGAGTCGACTAAGCCGATCCCGGTAAAGCCATTATAATCCATAGTATCTCCTCTGTCCTGTCTGTCGCACCCAGGTCATGAGTTGCTGAGGGAAAAACAGATCAAAAAAACGGACCATGCCAAATTTAATTATACTAAACTTTTTCCGTTGTTTTTGCCTGTTTTCAAAAAAGTCATTTTCCTGAACCTTCTAATTTTGGCGGATAATTTGGGAAAATGGCCTACCGCCAAAATTAGCTCTGCTAATTTCCTGCTAATCGCACCAGGGTAAAACAGGTGGTTTTTGGAGGTTACACGAACGATCGAAATTCTTGGAAACCCAGTAATAGCAAGCATTTGCGGGTTATTGGAGGGTATAGGTGGATAGCGCTTTTTCGTTCTCCTAAGCGACAGGCCGTGAGTTCAAATCCCGCCGGGATCACCAAATAAGGACGCTGATTTTGGCAAAAAGTCAGCGTCCTTTCATTTACTCAGAAGTGCCCAGAAATAAAGGATTTCCGGCCATCAGTCCCTTCCGGACGGAAGTCCCGGTGGCCGGTTTTCTTGTTTTTCTCCGGTTGCAATCCGTGTATTCTTACACGATTCCTTTGGCTTCCGTGTACATTTACACGATTAGGAAAGGAAACGTGCATCTTTACACGATTGACCGGGTTTCCGTGTAAAAATACACGGTTTATCTCAAAGCGCAAAATTGGTATTAAAGTCTCGGATCAACCGGTTCACTCTCAAACGCTAAGACAGCGAAAACGCATTCATGAACTTTGTAAAGGGGATCACGGTGCACATACCGTTCGAGCGATTCCATGACAGTTCCTGTTCCTATAGGCTGTCACTCACTCATACAATAAAACGGAGCTTTCTTCCACCTCTTCAGTGGTTGAAAGCTCAATTTTTTGTCAGATCGCTGTGCAACAGCCCCTTTTTATCTTGAAATATATGGAAAAATGTGTATAATAAGTAAAGGGGGTGCCCGTTTAACGGCAGCACACTGCTATGAGTAGGTGAATTCTTCAGAATGTCAAAGAGCAACGCACTTGATTTTGAACCTGTCAAGCTGGAAGATTACAGCCGGATTTATGCGTATACCTCCGCTTTCGGGGAAGGCTCGTGTCAGCATTCCCCCGTCAGTATGTACTCGATGGAAGAAAAATACGGCGACGCCGTTTCTGAAAAAGACGGCTTCCTGTATACGCTCAGGAGCCGCCTGTGCGATCAGGATTACCGCGTTTACCTTGCCCCGCTGGGCGGCGGCAGCATGAAGGAGGCGTTCGAGCGATTGTTCGCGGACGCTGGTTCCTACGGAAAACGGATCAAGATCATGTCCGTCACCGAGCGGGCGGCGGAAATCCTGAAGCAGGAATTCCGGGGACGGTTTGATTTACAGGAAGAGCGCGATCTGGCGGAATACATGTTCCGGTCGGAGATCATGGGCACGTTTGTCGGCCACGCGCTGCAAAAACGGCGGATCGAGGTGCACGCATTCTGGCATTTGTACGGGGAACGCGCTGCGGTCAGCCGGATCACGCCGGAGGATTTTCCCGGCATTCTGGAATTTGAGCAGAAGTGGCTGGTGCAGAACAAGGAAACCCATGATATGAACGTCCTGGAGCGGGAAGCGCGCATGATCGAAAAACAGCTGGCCCACTTTGACGCCCTGCACTTATCCGGCATCGTGCTTCGCATTGACGGCGAAATTGTCGGGTTCGGGTACGGAACGAAGCTCAGCGACCATTTTTATGACGCGATCGTGGAAAAGGGAGACCGGAACATACAGCATGTCTACAAGGTGCTCCGACAGGAATCGGTCAAGCAATGCGCCATGGACTGCGTTTACGTCAATATGGAGGAAGATATGGGGCTGCCGGGCCTCCGGGCGCTGAAATACGCCTATAAGCCGGAGTATCTGCTCAAAAAATACATTGCTACTGAGAGGATAGTGTTATGAAGCTGCAAAAGAATGGCATCGCAACGATCGGCCTGATTTTTATCACCGTCCTGGCGGCGTTCCAGTACGTTTTTCTGCAGAACGTGCCGGATACGGTATCCACTTTCGCCTTTGTCTGCGTCACCAACGTGATTGGCCTGCTGATCCTGAGCATCGTCCGGGTGAAAAAACTGAAAGCCATCACGAAAAGGACGCTGTTGAAAGGCGCACTGTTCGCTGTAGAGCTGATTGGCTTCAATTTCTTTCTTCTGCTGGGGTCCCGCCATCTGGACGCGGTCATTATCTCCAGCTTGGTCAGTTTGTATTTCGTCTTTATCACGCCGATTCTTCTGCTGCTGAAAAAGAAGGTCAATTTCTTCTCCAGCATCGCGACAGTGATTGCCATCATCGCGCTGCTGCTGATGTTCGGCGCGGATACGTCAGCCCTTTTCTCATCCGTGGACGTCGTTTATCTGGTCATTGCCGATATATTCTTTGCCTCCTACGTCGTCAGCGTTTCGGTGCTGGGTGAGAACGAGGACGCCTCCGCCCTGACCGTCTCCCAAATGATTTTTTCCTCATTGTTCGCGTTTGCCGGATGGATGATCGAAAACCAGCTTTCCGGCCGCAGCCTGACCCTGCCGACAGAGCCGAGCTTCTGGATGAGCGCGCTGTTCATCGGCGTTGGGATCCGGGCCGTTTACGGCATTATCCAGATCTCCTGCCAGCGTCATGTTTCCGCCCTGAAAGCCTCCCTGATCTTCTCCATGGAGATCATTATCACATTGATCGCCAACCCCTTCCTCTGCAAACTGCTGAATATGGAGTACACGCCTGCCACGCCTTTCCAGATCGCGGGCGGCATATTGCTGATCCTGGCGACGCTGATGGTCGAAGATTCGATCATGTCCAGGCTCGGCTATGAAGACCTGCAGGAAACCACCTTTGTGAACGAAGCCGGCGAAACTGTGACCAGGACCTCCGTCGCCAGGAAGATGATCCTGACCACCATTTCCTTCACGCTGATCACCCTGATCCTTTCCACTGTCACCTTTATGTCCGCGATCTTCTTTATCCGGGATTCCGCGGTCGATAATTCCCAGCAGCTGGGCGAAAGCGCGTCCGCCATCAGTTCGGACGCCATGATGCAGAAGCTGGAGGAGAGCATCCAGAGCCAGGCGTCTGATAAGGCGATGCTGGCGGAACAGAAGCTGGAGGCTTATTCGGACGCGTTGGAGTATGCGGCGGCGTATGCCCATTCGCTGTATCTGAACCCGGACAGCTACCCGAGCAAAGAAGTGGAACGCCCGCTCAGTGAAAACGCCGGCATCTGGGTCATGCAAAGGACGCTGGCAAACAAAATCCTGAACTATGAGGATCTGCAGGAAGAAAGCAAGCTGCTTGGCAACATGGTGGATGTGTTTGCCCCCATTGTGGAAAACAACGACAACATCGCCACCATCTACATGGGTACTGAAAATGGCTTGCTCATCAGCTATGACCCCAATTCTGACAACAGCGAAACGGTGGGCGAGGGTTACTTTGAATATCGGTTCCGCCCATGGTATCTGATGGCCAAGCAATCCAGCGGCGCCACCTTTACTGACACCTACCAGGACGACTACGGCAGGGGCCTGACCATTACCTGCGTCACCCCGTTCACCGATGCGGACGGGGAATACGCCGGATGCATCGCCATGGACATTTTGATGAACGAACTCAACGAGTCCATGGTCAACGACGGCATCGTGGTTCCCAGCGTGGCCACCCTGATCGACCATGAGGGGAATTATATCGCCGGAAAAGACGTGGACCCCCTCTCCGAAAACATGGGCAGCATTTTCCAGGAGGGCAAGAACCGGTCGTTGCAGGTGGCCGGCGAGGCCATTCTGGCGAGAAAGAACGGGATCGTGAGCGTCGGCGAAGGAGAGGAAGCCGAATATATCGCCTTTGCCACCATCGACTCCACGGATTGGACGCTCTGCATCCTGAGCCCCGTATCGGCGGTTATCCAGCCAGCGATCGCGATCCGTGATAGGATCGACGATAATACCAATAACGTCGTGTCCACGGTTACACAAGGTATTATGACGGTCATTCAGAGCTGCCTGCTCCTGAGCGCCTTGATTCTGGTGTTCGTAACGCTGTTGACCGGCAGGATATCCAAGCGGATCTCTGACCCGCTCAAACGGCTCGAGGCGGATGTGCGCCAGATCAGCGGCGGCAATCTGGAAAACCATACCCAGGTCACCACGGACGATGAAATCGGGAGCCTGGCCAATTCCTTCAACCTGATGACGGATTCCCTGCAGAAATACATCACCGAGCTGAAGGAAGTAACGGCGAAAGAGGAACGTATTCTCGGTGAACTCTCCGCCGCCGAATCCATCCAGGCCAGCCTCCTGCCCAGGAATTTCGCGGAACTGTCCAAGGGCAGGGAATTCAGCCTGTACGCTTCGATGACCCCGGCCAAGGAAGTGGGCGGCGATTTCTATGATTACTTCCTGATCGACGACACGCACCTGGGCCTGGTAATGGCTGACGTGAGCGGTAAAGGCGTTCCCGCCGCGCTGTTCATGGTCGTCGCCAAAACCCTGATCAAAAACAGGGCGCAGATGGGCGGCACGCCCGCCGAGATCATGAGCTACGCCAACGAGCAGCTGTGCGAGAACAACGAAGCCCAGCTGTTTGTGACGGCGTGGTTCGCGATCCTGGATCTGTCCACCGGCAAAGGCGTATCTGTCAACGCCGGACATGAGTATCCCGTGATCCGCCGTGCGGAAGGACAATTCGAGCTGGTCATCTACCGCCATAGCATTGCCCTGGCCGCGTTGGAAGGGACGAAATTCAGGGAACATGAATTTGAGCTGCATCCCGGCGACAGCCTGTTTGTGTATACCGACGGCGTAGCCGAGGCCACGAACACGGAGAACCAGATGTTCGGCACGCAGCGCATGCTCGAGGCCCTGAATCAGGACGCCGAGGCTGAGCCCGAAACGCTGCTGCGCAATGTCCGGATCAGCATCGACAGCTTTGTGGGAGACGCCCCGCAGTTTGATGACATCACCATGCTGGGCCTGCATTTTAAGGGCAGCAAGGGCTGAAAAACAGGCGATTGACCTGTATATACACCAGGCGGGCAGTTTCCGTATTCATTTCATCAGGGGAAGCTGCAGAAGCAGCTCGAACCGGGTTGCATTGGTATCACAATAAGAACCTTTAGCCAAAAATGCCCGCTTTTGAAGCAAAAAGCTGCTAACAGCAGCCTGCTAACAAAAGTGGGCGTTTTTTTATACGGGTCCGTTTTGCTAACAGATTCAGGGTTCCTGTTTGCAGAGTGCCAACATTTTTGCCTGATTTCTAACGACGCTTCCCTATGTTGGCTCTCAAAATTGCAAGCATTGGCGGACGATTCAGCTAAAAAAATAATAGTTTTGAAAATCCATGTTATCCGACGAGGAGCTGACCATTGCGCAGAAAGCCACCGCATCCAAGATGACCAAAAGGCGCAATCCTACCCTTTTATGTCTGAAAACTGCGCGCACCAGTATTTGTAAAGATCATTATGCCGCAAAAGCCGAAGAATCACAATATGGTTTTGGCGTTTCCTTGTCCTGTCCGTAAAAATTTCTTTATAGCTCCCCTTTGCAATTGCGCGTTCCCCTTCGGCATGATACAATAGATAGGCCATTTGCAAAGGAGGTAACACTTTTGCGCCGGTTTTTCAGTAGGTTTTTGCTTCTGCTGCTTGTTTTCTCGCTTGGTTTTCCAAAGGTCTCCCGCGCGGAGGATTGGGGCAGCTTTGTGGTGGAGGACGAGGAAGAAACCGCTCCCGATCCAAGACGTCAGGCCTGGGCCCTGATGCAGCGGATGACGGACGAGCAGAAAATCTATCAGTTGTTTTTCGTATGCCCGGAGGATTTAACGGGCGAGGAGCGCACCACAGCCCTGGGAAGCCAAAATGTGTTTGCTTCCCGGCCTGTGGGCGGCGTGATGATATTTGGACACAACATTGAGAATGAAAAGCAGCTAATGACCCTTACGGCTACATTGCAGCGACAGGCAACAAAAGCGGGGCTGTATCCCCTCTTTATTGGCACCGATGAAGAAGGAGGCGCGGTTTCCCGGGTGGCCAATAAGCTGGATTATCCGCTGGCTTTCTCTCCCCAGGAAATCGGCGAAACGGGCGATGAAGCTCTGGCGCTGAAAACAGGCCGTGAAATCGCCGCATATTTGACGCCGCTGGGCTTTAATATCTGCTTTGCTCCCCCGGCAGATACGGTGATCGATAAAGCGCAGCCCGGCGTGCAGACCTATGGACAGGACCCGGAGCTTGTTTCCCGCATGGCCTCCGCCATGGCGGAAGGACTGCGGGAAAGCGGCATCGTGCCCTGCTACACCCATTTTCCAGGCCACGGCGCCATGGAGGGCACCTCGTTGGGGAACCTGTCCATCCGACGCACGCTGGATGAAATGCGGGCCCTGGAATGGATCCCCTATCGGGACGCCATTGAAAACGATATTGAAATGATTCTTGTTTCCCACGGCCTGGTGCGCGCCGTAGGCGACGATATTCCCGCCTCCACCTCCTACCCCGTCATCAGCGGTATCCTGCGGGGAGAATTGAGCTATGATGGCTTGATCATCACAGATTCCCTGCGCATGGCCGCCGTGACCTCCAATTATAAAACAGGCCAGGAATGTGTAGCGGCCTTGAAGGCCGGCGCGGATATGCTGCTGCTGCCTCCGAACCTGAACGCAGCCGTGCGGGCGATTCAAAAAGCGCTGGCTTCCGGAGATATAACCATGGAACGCATTGAAGAAAGCGTGGAACGCATTCTGGCAGTCAAAATAAGGCGAGCCATGGTGACGGGACAATAAACCGATCGACCCCTTTCATGATGAAAAGCGCCCCGGCGAATCACTCGTCGGGGCGTTTGCTTGATGCTGCTTTCTTACAGCTGAGGACCGGCGGCTACCAGCGCCTTGCCCGCTTCGTTGCCTTCGTATTTCACGAAATTCTTGATGAAGCGGCTGGCCAGGTCCTTAGCCTTTTCTTCCCATACGGCCTTATCGGCGTAGGTGTCCCGGGGATCCAGGATGGCGGGATCCACGCCAGGCAGCTGGGTGGGCACTTCAAAGTCGAAGTAAGGAATCTTCTTGGTGGGAGCGTTCAGGATATCCCCGTTCAGGATGGCGTCAATGATGCCGCGGGTATCCTTGATGGAGATGCGCTTGCCGGTGCCGTTCCAGCCGGTGTTGACCA
>JAUNMW010000140.1 GCA_030537395.1 Clostridia bacterium
ATATCACTGCTCGCAAATGGATTGTGTCTTGCTTTAATTAGGTAATAGTATCAGACGAGTTCTTTTTCATCGTCCTTCACGCACGAGCCCGGCGAGCATAAACAGCAGGAGTCTGTATTCCAATCTTATTTGCCGGTTGCCCAGCGGATTGCGTTTTTGAACAATTTCCGGAAATTGGGGTTTTCCCAGACAGCGAGGGTATGGCCCGGTGTCAGCACAACAACACGGCCCCTTCCAAATTCACGGGAATAGCCACTGATAAAGGTGCCCCCGTGTTCAGACGTGGTGGACAGGAAAGGCTTGGCATCCTTTGCGGTAACAGCGATTTGATAGTGCTCGTCGCGCTCGTGGAAACCCTCAACTCCATCGGTAATGGCATTGTGCTCCGTGACATGGACATGAGTCAGTTCCCGAAGGGGATGGCCCAGGAACGTGCAACCTACTACTTCGGTATAGGCCGGTTCAGGATGGTCACGGCCTCCGATCGTCAGGGCTGCATGCACGGCAACAAAAGCGCCGCCGTTTCTTACATAATCACGGATTTCTTCCGGGCCAAACTCAGTAACGGTTGGCTCGAACCAGGGATTGCTGTTGGCTGCGTTGATCGCTCCGCCGGAGCAATTGACCAGGACATCATACCTGGCTACAAAAGCAGGGGAAAGAATATCTTTGGCCGTTTTGACGAAATCAAATTCCATGTCTTCCTGATCCATGGTTTTGAGTCCGCGCTCAATGACTTCCGCTGGATGCCAAAGATCATCGCACACGAGCAATACCTTCATCATGTTTACCTCCATCATGGGCAGAATGATTTTCGAGCTTTTTCGCCAGTGTTTTTGTTATGGTTACAAAACGATCTCTATGCCAAATGCAGCCATTTGTTACCCCTGAAGCGCGCGTGCAGTGCGGCGGCCCGGAGCAGCCATTCGATCAGCAGGGCGATCCATACTCCGTGAATGCCAAGACCGAGGGGAATGGTGAGCACATATCCGATCACGCAGCGGGAAACGGCAAGAGCAATCACGGCCACCGCGCCGGTGTACACGCCGTCGCCCGCCACTCGCATGGTCATAGCGGGCAGATAGCTGTCGCACCAGAGCAGCGGCAGGCCGATCACCCCGATGGTCAAGCCCATGCGGATGAGGGGGATCCCTTGCTCGGTTGCGTGGTACAGCTTTAAGAAAAGTGGCGTCATGGGGTACAGGATCAGCACCGTTACTCCTCGGTGGTTACGTGATGATTCAGTTGATTTCGGGAAGGGAAAACCAGGTATCCGGCCGCGTTCTGGCAATGCGGGCCAAGTCGATGATGGAGAGGATTTCCAGGGTTTCTTCCTCTCTTACGGGCACGATGCCGTGAATGAAGAAATCCAGGATGGCTTTCATTAAATTGTGATAGAAATTCGTATCGTCGCTGGGCAGCCGAGCGCCGGTTTCCCCGTCGGGTGATACCATGAAATTGAATTCAGCCCAGGGCTGGGGCGTTTGCATGAAGCTGGCGAAGCGGCCTTCGCCGTAGTCCAAAATCAATTGAGTCACCTGGCTTCCGCAGGCAAAAGCTTTCAGGCGCTTCACCCCCGTGCCCATCAAAGCTACGATGGGCTCCAACTGGTGCACGGCGTAGCTGTCCAGGGAATGGGGGCCCACAGTAGACACGAACATGGGCTTATCCGGGTGCGCCTGCTGCCAATCCAGGATGCTTTGGCAATACCGCTGTGCGGAGGAGGAAAACACCGGCGTGCCATGAGCCCGTGCCAAATCAAACATCCGCTTGCCTGTTTCCGCGTCCGGGGCAAAGGTTTTATCCACGAATACCGGTTTCCCACTCATCAGGGGTAATCGGGCCACCTTTTCGTGATACCGCGCGTCATCCGCGGCGATGACCAGAATAGCGTCGCAATCCCGCACCAATTCCTCCATGGAGGCGGCGGGCTGGATATTCCTTTCCCGGCACCAATCCAAAGTGGACACACCGCCTGTGGGCGGCTGATCCTGATACGCGAACGCCTTGGTGATTTCCGCGTCAAAGCCCCAGCGTTCAATGGCTTCCCTCAGAAAATGGGGATACTCATTGCAATGCCAGTTGTCCAAGTATTCATCCGCAAAGCCGATTTTCAGCATGCCCATTCACCCTTTAGGCCAGGTCTTTCACCAGCGCCGCCGCATCGGCGTCCAGCAGGAATTCGCAATTAGGGTGCAATTGCAGCACGGAGGCGGGGAAATCCGTGGTGACGGGGCCTTTCAGCATTTGACGCACCACCTCCGCCTTGTGGCTGCCCTTCGCGATCAGTACGATGCGGCGGGAGCGCATGATGGTGCGGATTCCCAAGGTAAGTCCACCCAGGGGATAATCGTCCGCAACACCCGTTTCCCTTCGCACGCGGGCTTCAAAAATGGGGTCCATGGGTGATACCCAGGTTTCCGATTCAAAGGGCGTGCCCGGCTGATTGATACCGATGTGACCATTGTAGCCCAGGCCCAGCATTTGCAAATCGATGCCGCCCCGCTGCTCCAGGGCTTCCTGGAAGCGGCGGCATTCCTCTGCGTAATCATCGGAAATCGTATTGGGCATAATGAACCGCTCGTCGGGAATATTCAGCGCGTCGGCGATCTGTTCCCGAATCATGGTATAGCAGCAGCCCGGGTAGGAACGGGGCAGATTGGTCAATTCATCCACGTTGAACAAGGTCACGCGGCTGGTGTCGAAGGGGTACTGCCGGTAAATGTCCGACACGATGGCGTGCATGTTTTTGGTGGTCTGTCCGGTGCTCAGGCCAATGACCGCATCGGGCTTTTTCAGCATTTGCCCGATGATCCGCCAGGCGGCCATCACGTCAAAATCATGCTCTGTTGCCGCAATGGTGATTTTCAGATTTTTCATGGTCAATCCTTCCTTTCCCGCAATTCTTCATAACCCCGGATGGCGTTGGCGCACGCGCCGATGAGCCCGGCATAATGGGAATCCATTTTCGTCAATTGCACACCTTTGGTCACATGCCGCATGGTGTGGGCGCTGAAATACTGCTCCGCCCGTTTCAGCAAAAAGCCGTCCGCCACCACGCCGCCGCCCAGCACGATGGCCTCTGGATCGCATACTCGGACGATGTTCATCATCAGGTTGGCCAGGGCTTTGGCGGCGTTTTCCGTCAGTTCCCTGCACAGGCTGTCCGTATCGGACAGAGCGAACACCTCCTGTGCGCTGACCCGGCCTTCCTTTGGAATATTCAGCTTGGTATTCGTATATTTGGGGACAAACCGCCGGGCGCATGCGTCGATGTCGGAGCCGGAAGCGATCAATTCCACACAGTCCTTCCGCCCACAGGCGCAGAGAATACCCAGGGTCAGCCCGGAGGAAGAGTGTCCCACCTCGCCCGCGTTGGCGTGCCCACCGCGAATCAAATGTCCCGCCGTCACGATGCCTGCCCCGATGCCGGTGCCCACGTTGATATACGTAAAATCGCTGGTATCTTTTCCAACGCCGAACAGCCCTTCCGCTGCAGCGGCGCTTTTTACGTCATTATCGATGAAGCAGGGCAGGGAGAAACGAGCGGCGATCCTGTCCGCAAGGGGAACCGCGTTTCCGTCCCGCTCATCTACCTTCATCCAAATGCCCTTTTTCCCATCCACATGCCCTGTCAGGCCGATGCCAATGGCGCAGGGCTGATAACCGGGAGTGGGCTGAGAAAGGAAGGATGATAAAGCCTGTGCCAGGAAAGCATAGGCGGTTTCATGGTCCATTTGCCCGGAGGCTTTCTTTTCAACGCGCAGCAGGTTTCCCTGCCGATCCATTTCGCCCAGCAGCAGCTTGGTGCCGCCCAAATCCATGCCGATATAGGAGGGTAAGAACGGCACAGTTTCCATGGTAATCCTCCCGCGTTGCTCATCTTTGTCTGCCGTCATTTTTGATCTTTCCTGTCGGTTCATGCTTCCTCCTTGAACGTGTCCGCGCATAGCCACAGCATGCGGCAAGCCGCTGCGCCCCAAACCTCCCGGAAGGTGGCGTTGTTGTTCTGAGGCCAATATGGCGCGTCCTCGTTCCCCAAGGTTTCGATGCCTACCGGTACCTCGCCCACGCATTCGCCGCACAGCACCGCGTATTGGCGGCACCAATTGGCCCCGTCTCCATACACCAAAGATTGTCCAAAGGGATTCTTTCCCCACATCCAATACAATTGCTCGTGGGCGATTTGGACAAGCTGCTGATCATGGAAATAGCTGCCCAAGATGGATGCGGCTTTCCCCGCGGACAAAAGCACCGCGTTGTTGCCCCGGAAGGAGAACCAAACGGGGAAATTCCGAATCACATAGCCCGGAGCAACTTCCGTGCCTTGTCGCAGCTGCGCTTTATAGTTTTCTTTTTCCACTTCATAATCACAGGCCACGTGCAGGAAGCGGAACAGCGCTTGATCCTCCGCTTCATCCATGCGGTGCACCCCGGCGGGGAGCATGCCGTAAGGAGCGGTATTGCCCACGATGGCTTTCAGATATTCGCCATACTGCCGCATGCATTTTTCCCATTGAGGCTTTTCTTTCGCGTCCGGTAAAGCGGTGCAAGCGGCTTCCAAGGCCTGCATAAATTGATGCTCCCGGGATTGATGGTTAAAATGCACGATGGCGCTGTGGGTTTCATCCCGATAGAAAAAGCCGGTGAAGGGCAAGCCTGCAGCGCCTGTTTCCTGGCAGGCCATCAGCTTTTCGGCGTTTTCCAGGATTTCCGCCCGGTACGAAGGCTCTTTGGTAGCTCTGAACAGCAGGCTTGCGCTCCACAAACGCACCGCGTGATACTGAGAAAGGCCGGAATTCCAGGTGTGCTCATACATTTGTGCCGGATCGACCCCGGTTTGGCTGAAAGTCTCCACGGCAAAATCAAAATCCTGCTTTGTGGCATGCAGGGCGGTGACAGCCAACGGCGGATCCTCGTCCTGAAGGGTCAGGGCGGCGAAGGCCTCCACTCCGGAAAACAGGAAGTTTTCATAGGAATGGTTGTGCACTCGGGCGGAAATATCATCAAAGGTGCCAATGATATTATCCGTGTACCGGGTGGCCCCGGCGGAGGTGGCGCGATAGCCGTCCCCAAAACGGGTTTTCAGGATAAAGTCCAGACCCCAGCGAGCTTCTTCCATTAAACGGGCATGCAGCGGATCGGTCGCCTTTACCCGCGCCGCGCATTCCAGGAGCGCCTGGGTGATTTCCGCGGTTTGGGCGGCTTGCTGGGAAACGTCTCCCGCGTCATGCCAACCGCCGCAGAAGGGAATCATTCTACCCTGATGTCTGGCAATAATATCCTGGTGGCACATACCGTGTTTTCCAGGAACGGGCGTGCCGCATCGCAGGCAGAAAAAGAAATTGATCAGCCGCCATACCGTAGCGCGGCATAGATCATCGGAGATTTCAAAGACGCTGCTTTCCACGTCGTCTGTTTTCAGTCGATACAAACCGGGCTTTTTGACGGCGGAAAAATCAGCGGTATGGAAGGAACCACGCTCATTTTGAAGCAACTGTACCGGGCCTTGAAAAACGCAGTTTCCGTTTTTTTCTGATATAATTTGGAAAGCGGCGGAATCAGTGGTCAGAACTGCCGTTTTTTCATCATTCAGGAAATAACCCACGGAGGACAGGCGGACGCCGGGCTGGGGATTCACCCAACCATACTCAAATTCCGGTTGGTCAACCGCTTCCAGGCGGATATTCCGCACATCATAAACCAATTGCCCCGGCGCGCCGCTGTCGCAGCCGCTCAGAAAGACGTAAAGGTTCAGCTTCGTTACGGCGTCCCGGGGCATAGCGTCAAATTCCCAAATGCAAGTCTGCCACACATCCCTGTCCAGGTCAAACACCGTGGCACCTTCCCGAAAATAGGGATCGGGCAGGGGCGTTTCTCCGACGTTCACGATGGACAGATTCAAATGCTGCACCTGTTGGCCCGCTGACCTTGGTCGCACCTCCAGGACGATGCGGTGGTAGGGCCGCCAATCCATGGGCGGAAAAGAAAAGGAAATCAGCGCCGTGCCGAAATTGGAATAATCCCCATCCGGTGAAGCGCCTTTGGGCCAATGGCCGCTTGTCAGCGGGGCGGAAAAGGTCAATTCATCGCCATTTACCTGAAGAACTGTATCATTTTCCACCGTGGGCTGAACGCCATTCCCCGAAGGAAACAGGGGAAAAGCTGCCGTGACTTTCTTTTTTATGAACCGCGCTTCCAGGCTTTCCTCCCGATGCAGCGGCAACGGACGGTGCACATACAGTGAATCCCGCAATTCCTTCATCAATCGCTCGTTCATCCATGTTTCCTCCTCGTGCTGTTGAGTAGGTTCGTTTTTCAGGATGGCTCGATTGTATTATGAAAACGTTTACATTTCAACATAAAGAATGCCCAAATTCTGTTATTGATTATTCGCCAGATTACACAAAAATAAACAGATTCTCGATTGTTTCTTGTGCGTTCCTGTATGATTTGTTAGAATACCATATCTTCAAGGCATCCATTTTCGCCGTTCCTCCAGTTTAGAATGATTTTCTTTTATTTTAGCATGAATAAAATAAAAGGTAATGGAAAAATGTCTACTTGTATATGGTATTGTGATGATTATTCTTTGTGGTGAATGATCCGATTGGGCTGAAGCGTAAATATGCCGGAACCTTCTCGGCGTATTGCATCGTTGTAAACAAATGCGGAGCATTGCAGTAATTGATGAAAATATTATTCAGGTGGTATGAGGGACGGATTATCACACATATCAACGAGCAAGTAGAGCAGGCGAATGAATGACGGAATCAGGCGAATGTTGAGCAGATCGGTACCAGAACGGTACATACGGTACAAGGAGAGGACGCTCCATTACCTCCATTCCATTCAAAATTGTATCTTCTCAATTCCTTTCCCGTCGGGGTTGGACAGCAGTCAGGGAATAAATCTCTGGCTCCTTTTCCACCCGCTCCAGCACGGCGGAATCGTTTACGCTTCCTGCCTGGGCGGTGATGGTGTTAAAGTCCATTCGCAGCGTTACATAGAAAACGAATACCTTATCCGCCGCTTTCATTTCATGGAGCGCGCCGTTTACGTACAGCGTTACGGCGGGCTGATTGGAATACACCCGGATTTGGATCGCTTCTCCGCTGCGCTGGGCATAGCGTTTCCCGCAGATATGGACCATAGGTTCTGGGTTCCAATAGGCTTTATAGATATAATAGCTGTCCTTTTTAATCCTCCTGTCCATGGTGACAAGGCCCTTGTTGTTCCGGCCCGCCACGCCGCCCTCGTTTCTGGCGGCGGCTCCGAAATCAAACATATTCCATACATAACTTCCCCACACCCAGGGGCGCTGGGCAAACACTCGGGCCAGCTCCTCATGGTACAGGGCCTGGTACTCCTCGGAGTAATCCTTGGGCACAGGAGCGGCGGAATGATAGGTCAAAATACCTTCACAGCCGTATTCGGACACGCCGATGCAGCGTTGGGGGAATTTCTTGTGGTAAGCATCCAGCCAGGGACCGTTATCCGCGATGCTGCCGCCATACCAGCCAAAGTAATGATTGTAAGCTTCTACATCCGTAATATCGTGCAAGCCGCAGTCATCCGGCGTCATGGAAACGTGCGCCAAGGTGGTAAGCCGGGTGGAATCCAGGGATTTGACAAGGCTTTCCAGCGCCCGGTGATTTTCCACCAGCTGATCGCTCAGCTTGCCCGCCAGCAGCACTTCATTGGATAAGCCCCAGAAGCAGATACAGGGGTGATTGTAATTCTGGATGATCAATTCCTTCATCTGGCTGACGCAGTTTTCATGGGCGGCTGGGTCTTCGTTCATGATCGTGATGAAAGGAATTTCCGCCCATACCACAAAGCCCAGTTCATCACACGCGTCATAAAAATCCTGGGCGTGCTGATAATGGGCAAGACGGATGGAATTAGCCCCCAGTTCCTTGATGAGTCGGGCGTCCTCATAATGATCCTCCCGGGTGAGGGCATTACCTTGGTACAGTTTATCCTGATGCCTGCTGACGCCGCGCAGGGGTGTGGCCTTGCCGTTCAGGAAAAAGCCGTCCCGGGAGCTGCACGAAAAGCTGCGCACGCCGCAGCGGACGGAGATTTCATCATACACCTCATT
>JAUNMW010000415.1 GCA_030537395.1 Clostridia bacterium
TGTGGCGGGAATCTCATCGGCGGTGAGATCAGCCGAAACAAGCAATCTCCCCTGTGGGGAGTTGCGCCGATTGAGGCTGCGGACAACAGGCCCTGGCGCAGAGTCTGAGGGCGCGCAGCCCTCAGCGTAACCCCTTGCCGGGGATGCAGATATGATCTTTTTTTTCCATTTTCAGCACTCATCTTAGTATCATTTTAAAACTGCCCTGCCAGATATTTTCAGCAGGGCAGTTCTTCATGGATTGTATAATCCTGAAAATGCCAATTTTGAGCGTTACTTCGCCAGCAGTTGATCGATCATCTGATCCGCCATGGCCAGGGAGCGGGGGAGATGGAAGGGGCCCTTGAAGGTGGAGCCTTTGGTGGAGGGCATGGTGGGCTTGCCGTCCCGGCGCAGGTAGCCGTACCATTCGCCGAACTGAGGATCGGAGAACACCTGCTTGCAGTAGTCCAGGGTTTTGGTGAACCAGTCGTAGTACTTTTCGTCGCCGGTATCCCGGTACGCCATCAGGGACGCGATGAGAATCTCGTTATGGGGCCACCACAGCTTCATATCGTGCTCGTAGGCTTCGGGAGGCAGGCCCTTGGCGTCGATGAAATAAAGCAGGCCGTTGTATTCCTTGTCCCAGCCGGCGTTGATGGCGAAATTGAACACGTTTTCAGCTTTTTGATGCAGTGCCTTGTCGCCGATATGGTTGGCGTATTCCATCAGGAACCAGCTGCATTCGATGTCATGGCCGGGGTTGACGATGCGGCCTTCGGTCACGTCGCCCCGGAATTCGCCGCTCAGGCCCACGTTTTCCAGGGTGCAGCCCAGTTCGGGTTTATGGTGATAGGCAAAAATATCATGCACGCAGATCTGAGAGCGCTTGTCATATTCCGCCATATGCTCGGGATCGCAGCGGCGCAGCACGGAGCAGATGTTCAGATAGATCATGGCGTTGCCCAGGGATCGGCCGGTGCGGGTTTCGGGGATGGTCTTGGGGCCCATGCCCACGGGGTCTTCCTTCAGACCGCGGAACAGATTCCAGTAGATTTCATAAGCTTCCCGGGCCCGGTCCAGATACAGCCTATCGCCGGTGATGCCATAGTATTCCGCGTTGGCGATGGCATAAAAGCTTTCGGAGAAGAAGTACCGGCGCTGGCGCAGGGGCTGCCCGTCGGCGGTGACGGTGAAGTACATGCGGTTGCCCTTTTCCCGGTTGATGCAGTGGGCTTCCATGAAATCCAGGCAGGATTTGGCGAAATCCAGCCATTCCTGCTTCACGCCGTACACGCGGCACAGGTAGGAATAGGTCCAGGCGCAGCGGCCCTGCATCCACACGCTTTTATCGGTGGAATAGATTTTGCCCTCCCGGTCCAGGCAGGTGTATACGCCGCCGTGCTCCCGGTCCCAGCCGTTCTTGATCCAGAATTCCGTGCAGCGGTTCAGTTCTTCCCTGATCCAGGATTGCTGTGCCTTCAGTAATGCCTTGTCCATCGTATTTCTTCCCCCTTTTTGTGAAGTGATATTCGGAGCAATCAATTTTGTAAAGCGGTTATAGTTAGAATTGAGAGTTAAGAGTTGAGAGT
>JAUNMW010000141.1 GCA_030537395.1 Clostridia bacterium
TACGTTCGCCTGGTTTTAATCTCCTGCATGAAACAGCGGGAACATCGCTTTCTCTGCCTACTAAGCAGCATCCGCTATTGCGGGTCCAGGGACGAACCGCCGATTCCTGCCAGTGGCAGAAATCGAATCGGCGGTGAGATCAAGCGAAACGAGCAATCTCCCCTGTGGGGAGTTGCGACGATTGAGCTTGCGGATACTCACCACCCTGGTGGGGTCTGGGGTGAAACCCCAGCGTACCCCCTGTTAGCTTTGAAAATTATCCTTGATAGCGTAACTGTTAACAAGATAAGAACCTGTCAATCCATTTCACGGCCTGGGAAACCGGGTCGTTTTGCATGTCCAGCCAATACAGATTTTCTTCCCGGCGGAACCAGGTCATTTGGCGTTTGGCGAATTTCTTGATGGCGTTGCCCAGCTCCAGCACCATTTGATCATAGCCCATTTCGCCCAGCAGGTAACGGGTGAGGTAGCGGTATTCCAGGCCCAGCTTCATCAAAAATTCCGTACTGACGCCTGCGTCCAGAAGCTTCTGCACTTCCTGCACCATGCCCTGATTGAGGCGGCGCTCCAGCCGTTCGTCGATGCGTGCTTTTAAAATCTCCCGGGGCCAGGTAACGCCCAATTTCAGGGTATCATAATGGGGATTGCGTTTCCCGGGATGATAATCATCCGCCGCCAGGCGCTCCAGCGCCCGCATGACCCGGTTGCGGTTTTTGGGATCAATGTCCGTATCGGGCAGTTTTTCCTTCAGCATTTCATATAAAGCGGGGGTTTCAAAGGTTTCCAGATGGGCGCGGAGCGCCAAATCCGGCTCTATGTCGGACAACTCGTAGCCCTCCGCCACCGCGTCCACATACAGCCCGGTGCCGCCCACCAGGAAAGGCAGCTTTCCCCGGGACAGAATATCGTCGATGGCATCGTAGGCCAGGCGCTGAAAATCCGCCATGGAGAAAAAATCCCCCGGCTCGCATACGTCGATCAGGTGATGGGGGACCCCCTGCATTTCCTCGGGCGTGATTTTTCCGCTGCCCAGATCCAGTCCCCGGAATACCTGCCGGGAATCGGCGGACACCACCTCTCCCCCGTACCGGGCGGCTAATTCTACCCCCAGTCCGCTTTTGCCCGAGGCATTGGTGCCCATGATCACGATCAGCTTGCCCTTCATCCCGTTCCCCGCCTTCTGCTTGAATCCATATCATTGTTTTATTGTATCATATTTTTCATATCCATGTAAAGTATGTCCAAATGCGTTCCGCATCGTTCATTTTTGCATGAATATATGCATTGTATTTTGCATATTGTGAATATTTTTATGATAATTCCCTTGATTCATAAAAAAATATTGAATAAAAATTCAAATTACCTATTGACAATTCATCCATCGGGTGATATACTGGCACCGTTCCCAGGAAACACGAAGATTTGAAATTTCAGGAGGAAAAAACCATGAAGAAATTGATCGCTCTTTTGATGGCCCTGATGATGATCGGCTGCGCCGCCCTGGCCAGCGCCGAAACCTATTACTACGCCACCAACCCCGAATATCCCCCCTTTGAATCCGTGGAAGCGGACGGCAGCGTGGTAGGCTATGATGTGGACCTGATCAACGCCATCGGCGAAAAAATCGGCGCCACCTTCGAGCCCGAATCCATGGCCTTTGACGCGGTTGTGTCCGCCGTGCAAGCCGACCCCAACACCATCGGTCTTTCCGGCATCAGCATCACGGAAGAACGCAAGCTGAGCGTGAACTTTTCCGACGGCTACATCGACGCCGGCCTGGTGGTCATCATGAAGGCTGACGCGGGCTTTGCCACCGTGGACGATCTGAAAGGCAAGATGATCGGCGTGCAGCTGGGCACCACCAGCGACTTTAAGGCCGAAGAAATCACCGGCGCTGAAAACGTGCAGACTTACAGCACCTTCATCAACGCGGTTCTGGATCTGCAGGGCAATCAGATCGACGCCGTGATCGTGGACGCTCCCGTGGGCATGGCGATCCTGGCCAGCATCGGCGATCCTTCCCTGATCATTGCGGATATCGATCTGGGCGCAGCGGACTGGTACGGCATCGCCGTGAACAAGGCCAACACCGAACTGCTGGACAAGATCAATGCCGCCCTGGCCGAACTGAAGGCCGAAGGCTTCATGGATCAGCTGGCCGCCAAGTACTTCTCCACCGAAGAAGCCGCCGAATGATTTTTTAACCGCCATTCATTGGCCGTAAGAGGGATTCCCCCCTCTTACGGCATTTGCATATTATTCACCGAGGGGAGCATGGTATGTTGACAGGCATGATTGAAGCCGCCGCTCCAATCAGCGTATTCGAGCAATGGTGGCTGGATATCCAGCCCGCGCTGGAAAGCAACACGCTGAACGTGTGGCAGACGATTTACAAGGAAATATATTTAAACGTCATCAAGGATGACCGGTGGCTGAGCTATCTGCGGGGCCTGGAAAAGACCCTGGAGGTGTCCCTGCTGGCCATCGTGGTGGGCCTGCTGCTGGGCACGGTGCTGGCCATTCTGCGCCTGCCCCAGATTCAGCATATGGATGGGAAAGGCAAAGGCTTCCTCAAGCAATTGGGGGCCGGCGTGTGCCGTTTCCTTTCCAGGGCCGCCGGGTTCTATATCAACCTGATGCGCGGCACGCCGCTGCTTTTGCAGGTATTGCTGATCAATTACGGCATTTTCGGCTCCATCCGCATCGATAAGCTGATCATCGGCGTGATCGCCTGCGGCCTGAACAGCGCCGCCTATGTGGCGGAAATCGTGCGCGGCGGCATCATGAGCGTGGAAAAGGGACAGACGGAGGCAGGCCGCTCCCTGGGATTGTCCGGCTTCCGGACGATGATGTATATCGTGCTGCCCCAGGCGGCCAAATCCGCGCTGCCCGCCATGTGCAATGAATTTATCGCCCTGATCAAGGAAACCTCCGTGCTCTCCTACATCGCGGTCACCGAACTGACCAAGGCCGGCGACTATATCCGGTCCCGCACCTTCTCCGCTTTCACGCCCTACATCGTGTCCGGTCTGTTGTACGTGGCGGTCACATTGACCCTCACCGCCCTGATCGGCAAGCTGGAAAGGAGGCTGCGCAGCAGTGACCACTGATACCATCATTTCCGTAAAGAACCTGGAAAAGCATTTTAACGACGGCGAGCTGAAGGCCCTCCGAGGCGTCAGCGCCGATATTCACAAGGGCGAAGTGGTGGTGGTGATCGGGCCCTCCGGCAGCGGCAAATCCACCTTCCTGCGGTGCCTGAACCTGCTGGAGACCCCCACCAAGGGCACCATCACCTTTGAGGGCACGGACATTACCGACCCCAAGGTGAACATCAACATTCATCGGCAAAAGATGGGCATGGTGTTTCAGCACTTTAATCTGTTCCCCCACATGACGGTGCTGAAAAATATGACCCTGGCCCCCATGAAGCTGCTGAAAAAGAGCAAGAAGGACGCGGAAGCCAAGGCCATGGGCCTGCTCAAGCGTGTGAACCTGTCCGACCGGGCCAACGCCTACCCCAACCAGCTTTCCGGCGGCCAGAAGCAGCGCATCGCCATTGTGCGCGCCCTGTGCATGGAGCCCGAAGTGATGCTCTTTGACGAGCCCACCTCCGCCCTGGACCCCGAAATGGTGGGCGAAGTGCTGGACGTTATGAAGCGCTTGGCCAAGGACGGCATGACCATGGTGGTGGTCACCCACGAAATGGGCTTCGCCCGGGAGGTGGCGGACCGGGTGCTGTTCATGGACGAGGGCCAGATCGTGGAGGAGGGCACCCCCGATGAAATCTTCTCCCATCCCACCCAGCAGCGCACCAAGGATTTCCTGAATAAGGTGCTTTGACGATTGATTGAACAAATCAAAAGCGGCGGTCATTTAACCGAATACTTTATTGTTCCCCCAATAAATACTTGAATCCAAATCGGGAGAGCAAGAACAAAACGATTCAGAAAACCGTAGGGGCGGATATCATCCGCCCGCCGTAACATTGCCTAAAATGTCCATTTTCCGGCGTTCGGGGATGAGCTTTAAGCGGGCGGATGATATCCGCCCCTACCGGTATTCTTGTTTCTGACGAGATATATTCAAAAATTTTTTGGTACAGTAATAAAATAATCGAGCTGATACCGTTGAAGAGCCTGTCATGTCAAGCACGACAGGCTCTTAAGGCTATATAGATGATACTTTGTAAAATATCTGAAGCTGCAATATTTCAAAGACTTGTCAGAAGCATTTTATGATATAATGATGAGGGTTTCCCATTTTCATGGTATTTGTCCGAAAGGAGAGAGCGTCAATGAAAAGATTTGTATTATTCATAATCCTTATCATCTTATCCGTGAGCTTTTTAACTGGAATAGCAATTTGTGAAGAAACTGAGGAAAGCATCGAATACGCTTATGTTCGCACCGAGGGACCGTTTGCCCGGCTGAATGTCCGATCCACACCGTCCGAGGAATTCAATGCATCCTGCAAATTATTCAGCGGGGTCAAGGTGCGGGTGGAACGGCGTGAAAACGGCTGGGCATATATTTCCTACGGGACGGAGGAGGACATAGCCCCACTCAGAGGCTACGTGCAGGAAAAATACCTGGATGATGAGCAAAACAATTCTCTCTCAGAATCAAATCCGCTTCCCCGTATTCGGGTGAAGAATGAATCGTTCTTTATCAGAAATACCGGTTGGTATTATACGTGGCCACAAAATGAAAACGATATCATTCCTTCCGACACAGAGCTTACAGTGATTGCAGTAAAAGGAAACTTTGATTTAACGGATGCTACCGCCGCTTTTGACGCTTACTACGTGGAGACAGATGATGGAGAACGCTTCTGGCTGAGAAATTTAGAGCAATTCGGCATTGAAGTATTGAATCCGCAGGGATACACCGCGAAAACAACAAAAAGCGTTCGCATGAGGCAGGGGGCCGACCAGAACAGCAAGGCATTAAAGCTGCTGGATGCAGGCGTGAAAGTGGAAATCTTGCTAAGGGGCGAAGGCTGGACGATGGTAAAATATCGAAATGAAATCGGCTACATCATGAGCCGCTATTTGAGTTTTCCAGAATAATATACTTTTTTTCAAAGCGGCGGGTATGTGGAAAGCTTTGCACAAAAAACAGCTTTTATGAAAAACGACACTAAACAGCACTTACGCAGCCTAAAAAGAGAACAGAGTGCAGAGTACAAATTCTATAGTCCGCAAAACACAGAATCATCTATGTTTTCACTATATAATCTGTACTCTGCACTCTGTTCTCTGATCTCTGTACTCTCGTTCTTTTCTCTCGGGCTGAAAGCCTTCTTTAGGACGCCGCGCTTACGCCCTCATTCTGCTTTTCCGCCAGCAGCTTCTTGGCGCTGGAGATGCGAACGCACAGGGTGAAAATTTCCATGGCGGTTTTCAGGTCCGCCAGGCAGGGATAGGTGGGGGCGATGCGGATATTGGAATCGTTGGGGTCTTTGCCGTAGGGCCAGGTGGCGCCGGCGGGGGTCATGGTCACGCCTGCCTTTTTCGCCCGGGCCACGATGTCTTTGGCACAGCCGGGCAGGGAATCGAACAGGATAAAGTAACCACCCAGGGGGCAGGTCCAGTTTCCGATTTCCAGGCCCGCCAGATCCCGCTCTAAAATGGCTTCCGTGGCTTCAAACTTGGGCCGGATGATGTCCGCGTGCTTGCGCATATGCTCCACCATGCCGTGGATATCGCCAAAGAAGCGCACGTGGCGCAGCTGGTTCACCTTGTCGTGGCCGATGGTCTGATGCCGCAGGTAGGAAACAAAGTCCTCCATGTTGTTGGGGCTGGTGGCGATGGCGGCAATACCGCTGCCGGGGAAAGTGATTTTGGAGGTGGAGGAAAATTTGTATACCAGGTCCGGGTTCCCGGCGCGCTTGCATTCGGCCAGGATTTCGATCAGATAATCCTGCTTGTGGTCGTACAAATGGTGCATGCCGTAGCTGTTATCCCAGAAAATGCGGAAATCCGGGGCGGCGGGCTCCAGCCGGGCAAAGCGGCGCACCGTTTCATCGTCGTAGGAAATGCCCTGGGGATTGGAATATTTGGGCACGCACCAGATGCCCTTGATGGTATCATCCTCCCGCACCATTTTTTCCACGATGTCCATATCGGGACCGGTGGGGGTCATGGGCACGGGCACGTTTTTGATGCCGAAATATTCCGTGATGGCGAAATGCCGGTCATAGCCCGGAACGGGGCACAGGAATTTCACCTCCGGCAGGCGGCACCAGGGGGTGCCCCCCATCACGCCGTGGGTATATACCCGGCTGATGGTATCGAACATCACGTTCAGGGAGGAGTTGCCGTAAATGATAATGTCCCGGGGATTGTTTTCCATCATGTCGCCCAGCAGCTCCCGGGCCTCCTGAATGCCCGTCAGCTGGCCGTAATTGCGGCAGTCGGTGCCGTCCTCGCAGGTTAAATCACTGGAGGAATCCAGCACATCCATCATGCCCATGGACAAATCCAGCTGCTCCTGGCAGGGTTTGCCGCGGCTCATATCCAGGTGCATGCCCAGGGCCTGCACCCGCTTGTATTCCGCCTTCAATTGGGCCAATTCCATGGAAAGTTCTTCCGCGGTCATTTCACGATACGGCTTCATGTTTCGTTTTCCTTTCTTGGTTGATGATGGTTACAGCAAAGTGGCAAAATAATCTTCCGGCGTTTCCGCCCGGCGGATCATGCGGAAGGTATCATCCTGCGTATACAGAATTTCCGCGCTGCGAAGCCTCCCGTTGTACTGGTAGCCCATGGCGAAACCGTGAGCCCCGGCGTCGTGGATCACCAGCAAATCGCCCATTTCTACCTTAGGCAGCTTCCGGTCCACGGCAAACTTATCGTTGTTTTCGCACAGGCAGCCGGTCACGTCGTAGGTTTCCGTTTCCGGCCAATCCCGCTTGCCGCAGACGTGGATGTGGTGGTAGGCCCCGTACATGGCGGGCCGCATCAGATTGGACGCGCAGGCGTCCACCCCGATGTAATCCTTGTGGATTTTCTTTTCGTGCACCGCTTTGGTGACCAGCCAGCCATGGGGGCCCGTCATATACCGGCCCAATTCTGTTTTGATGCCCACAGTGGCCTTCGCGGGATCGCCGAACACCTTTTCGTAAGCCTTCCTTACGCCCTCCCCCACCGCGGCAATATCGGCGGGAACACCGTCCGGTTTGTAGGGGATGCCCACCCCGCCGGACAGGTTTACGAAGCTCAAGGGCATGCCCACTTCCTTTTCCAGCGCGGCGCCCAGTTCAAACAGGATGCCCGCCAGGCCGGGATAGTAGCTGGGATCGGTGGTGTTGCTGGCCAGGAAGGCGTGGAGGGCGAAGCGCTTGGCCCCCATCTCCCTCAGCCTTTTCAGGCCCACAGGCAGCTGTTCCCGGGTCCAGCCGTACTTGGAATCCCCCGGGGAGCCCATGATGGCGTTGCCCAGCTTAAAATCGCCGCCCGGGTTGAACCGCACGCAAATTTCCTCCGAAATGCCGCCGTGATTCGCCAGAAGATCGATATCACTGATATCGTCCAGGTTCACGATGGCATTCAGCCTGCGGGCGTGGTCAAATTCCGCGGGAGGCATGGCGTTGGCGCTGAACATGATTTCATCACCGGAAAAGCCCGTCTTTTCCGCCAGCAGCAATTCGCATTCGCTGGAGCAGTCCGCGCCGCAGCCCTCCTGCTTGAAAATTTCCAGGATGCGGGGATTGGGCAAGGCCTTTACGGCAAAATACTCACGGAAATGGGGGGCCCAGGCAAACGCCGCGTTCAGCGCCCGGGCCGTATTACGGATGCCCGCCTCGTCGTACAGATAAAAAGGAGTGGGGAATTCCTTCGCCGCCCGGACAAAAACATCATCGGGCAAAGAAAAATTCGGCATATCGTATCATCCTTCCGGCCGCGCGGTTTCCTGCGCGGTCCGGTTTCATTATATGCCATGAAAAAAGGGCGGCGCAAGCATCCGCGGCGGAAAGGACAAATTAAGAACAGATTCTTCCTTTTTCAACCAAACCCTCACGGGAGAAAGAGCAGAGAGTTGAGAGTTGAGAG
>JAUNMW010000142.1 GCA_030537395.1 Clostridia bacterium
GGGAGCAAAGCTTTCTCGCCATACCATGTTAATTCCGCTATTGCGGGTCCAGGGTGGTCACCACCCTGGTGGGGTCCGGGGTGAAACCCCGGCGTAACCCCTTAGTTTGGACTAACTACGTAACTTAAAGGGCTCAATAAATAACTAAACAACCACAAAGGAGGTATTTTATGCTTACGTTATCTGAAAACAAGCGCTATTTTCTGCGGGACGGGAAGCCCTTTTTCTGGCTGGGGGATACGGCCTGGCTGCTGTTTCAAAAATTGACCTTCGACGAAGCCATGGTGTACCTGAAAAACCGGGCGGAAAAGGGCTTTACCGTGATCCAGGTCACCATGGTGCACACCAGGGATTACCGGAACCGGGCCGGCTCCCCCGCGCTGATCGACGATGATTTTGCCCATCCCAATCCCGATGAAAGCCCAGACGCTTATTGGCCCATGGTGCGGCGCATCGTGGATGAAGCGGCAAAAATGGGCGTCGTCATGGCGCTGCTTCCCTCCTGGGGCCACTTCGTTTCCTCCGGCAAGCTGGCGGGAGAAGCCGTTGATGCCTATGTGGATTTCCTGGCAACGCGCTTCGGGGACTGCGAAAACGTGATCTGGCTGGCAGGCGGCGACGTGCGGGGCTCCGACGCTTTGGATGATTTCAACCGCATTGGGGCCCGGCTTCGGGAAAAATGCCCAAACCAGCTGATCGGATTCCATCCTTTCGGCCGCTGCTCCTCCTCCCAGTGGTTCCAGGACGCGCCCTGGCTGGATTTCCATCTGTTCCAGTCCGGCCATCGGCGCTACGATCAAATCAAGCTGAACCAATGGGACGACAAGGTGGACGCGGAAACCTATGTAGGCGAGGACAGCTACCGCTACGTGCAGCATGACCGGGCCCTGACCCCCGTGCGGCCCGTACTGGACGGGGAGCCCAGTTATGAATTCATTCTGCAGGGCCTGCACGATCCCACCCAGCCCTATTGGCAAACCCGGGATGTACGGCGCTATGCCTACTGGTCCCTGCTGGCAGGGGCCGCGGGCTTTACCTACGGCAGCAACGCCATCATGCAGTTCTGGCAGGGCGTCGAACCCGGCGCTTTCGGCGTGTTTGAAACCTGGCAGGAGGCCCTGCACAATCCCGGCAGCATGCAAATGACCCACGTCCGCAGGCTGATGGAGGAAATCCATTGGCAGTCCGGCCAGCCGGCCCAGGAATTGCTTCCCGATAATACCGGAAAGCAATACGAATATAACCTGGCCCTGAAAACGGACCGGGCTTTGATCGTATACACTTATACCGGCAAGCCCTTCTCCGTCAATACGCAAAGCCTGGGCGAAACGGACGCCTGGTGGATCGACCCCGTATCCGGCGGAAAGAGCTATTTTGGCAGAATCCCCGCCCAGGAAAAAGCGCATTTTCTCCCGCCGGATCGCCGCTGCGACCAAAACGACTGGATTCTGCTGCTGAAAAAGCCACAATGATCTGACATCCTGCGGGGGCGCGATACGGACGTGTATTCAAAAAAACAAACGATTCGCGTTTCGTCTTCCTGCCCGCGGGGTACACCGCGTTTGCAGGCGGAGCGCTCCGCTTTCAAGGGATTCCGGAAGAACCGGCGATGCTGATTTCTCATGCAGAAGGAATTCCCAGCCAAAAGAACGAATAAAGAGGATGGAAAAATGGCCCATTTCCGCTATATCGGAGAAGAAAACGCGGATACCCGCTTTCATGATGGGGCGCTTCGGCCCGTGATCGGCGCGCAGAATATTCAGGTGATGCGGGCCAATCGGGAGCACCCGGAGCAAAGCCAGGGCATAGATTTTACCTATAACCACGCGCCCATGCTTTGCCGGTGGCGGTACAAACTGTACCTGATGTACCTGACCAGCCCGGTGCATGAGCACGACGGCCTGGGCCGCGTGATGCTGACGGAAAGCGCCGACGGGTATACCTGGAGCTTTCCCCGTCTCCTGTTTCCGGAAATCCCGGTGCCCATGGGGGTATACCGCGGAAAAGGAGCGGAAGCGCTGGACGCCAATGCCAAAACCGTGGTGCATCACCGGATGGGGTTCTATCTGGCTCCCAACGGTGTTTTGCTTGCCATGACCTTTCACGGCGTTTCCCCGGATATTCATATCGCCCCCAATTCAGGCTGGGGCATGGGCCGGGTGGCGCGCAGAATTCTGGAGGATGGCAGTCTGGGAGAAATCTTTGTGCTGCGGATCAACGAAAAGGCGGGCTGGAAAAAGGAGCACTTTCCCTATCGCTTCTTTGAAGAAAGCGAGGACGCCGATTTTGTCAGCGCCTGCCGGCTTCTGCTCAGCGACCGCCTGGCGAACGGCGCCTGGTGGGAGGAGGAGCGGCTGGACGAAAACTTTTTCCCGCTGAAAAACATCAAGGCCCCCTCCTTCTGTCCCCTGCCGGACGGCACTGTGGGCGTGATCGGGAAAATGGGGCTCACCGCCCTCAGCACGGATGGCGGAAACACCTGGACCGAGCCGGAACGGATGGACAATATTTTTACCTCCATGGGCAAGTGCGCCCTGCTTCAAACGGGGGACGGCCATTTCGCCATCGTATGCAATCCGTCCCCGGACGGGCAGCATCGCTGGCCCCTGGCCGCTATGGTTTCCGAAGACGGCCATACCTACGATCATCTCTGCTGCGTGTGCGGCGAAGTGCCGCCCATGCGCTACGGCGGATTCATGAAGGATTTCGGGCCCCAGTACATCCGCGGCATCATGCCGGGCAACGATGATTTCCCAGATGGGTATACCTGGCTTGCTTATTCCATGAACAAGGAAGATATTTGGGTGGTCCGGCTGCCCGCCGCTCTTGCATGGCGCGAAACCCAGCCGGTGCACGAGCGTTTTTCTCATATGGAGGGGCCCTTCCCGGAGCGTTGGCACCTCTATGCGCCCCAATGGGCCCGGGTCGGGATCGAAAACGGCTGCCTGACCCTGCATGACAGCGACCCCTGCGATTACGCCAAAGCCATCCGCGTTTTCCCGGAACGGGAAGCGGTTCAAATTCATCTGCTGCTTTCCGCAGAAGGGCTGGAAAACGGGGAACTGCATCTGGAAGTATCGGATGGCAAGGGCATGAACGCCCTGCGGCTGATGCTGCGGCCCGACGGCAAAATCGTCCTCCGGGGCGGCAGCGGCCAATGGCCCGTGGCGGAATATCAAAACGGGGAAACGCTGGATATCCTGCTGAACATCGATTGCCAAAGGAAACGGATATCCGCCGCCGTAAACGGGCAGGACAGCGGCGATTTTATGCCCATTTCCCCCTGCCGCACGGTGGAAAGGCTTACCCTGCGCACCGGCCCCCTCCGTCGGGAGCCAACCATTGACACCGAATTGAAAGGCGTGCGTCTGCCCGATATACAATGTGCGGGAGGAAGGCTCGATGAAGCGGTATACCGCCTGGATCAGCTGGATATCATCCCCTGATTCCCGAACCCCATCCTGAAAAGGCCAATATGATCCATGACAGCACGCATGTCATTATCAAAAGGAGGAAAAACCATGGCAGACTACAAAGAGATTCTGAACAAGGCAACGGCGGAAGCCACGGACTTCATCAACAATCCTTCCCGGCTGGACGCGCTGCTGGTGCAGCTGGAAGAAAAGCTCAGGAGCGTTCCCGCCATCGGAGAAACCATTTCGGAGCTTCCCGTGATGGTGGCGATGGTGAAAAGCTGGATCAAAAAAGAATACCAGGTATCGGGCAAGGTGCTGGCTACGATGGTTGGCGCGTTCATTTACCTGGTAAAAAAGAAGGATCTGATCCCCGACAACATCCCGGTCATCGGCATTGCGGACGACTTGGCGGTGCTGGGGCTGGCCCTTAAGTTCGTGGAGCCCGAAGTGAAAGCCTACAAAGCCTGGAAGACGGGCCAATAACGTTTTCTCCGCCCGCCCCGCGCGGGCAAAAACGCAGGCTGCCATGATCGTTTTCATGCAGCCTTATTATCGCGCCATTCATTGCACGAAGGAAGTACTTTTCAAATGCTGATCAAACAGGATTTCTATTTTCACGCGCTGAACGCGCACCGTCCCTTGCACATCCGGGTCCCGGACGAAGGAAACGGCCCCTTCCCCGTGATGTATTTTCTGGACGGCCACAATCTGTTCCGGGATGAGGACGCTACCTACGGCAAATCCTGGGGCCTGGACGCCTTCTGCGCCCGGTGGGACAAGCCCCTGATCATTGTGGGCATGGAGTGCGCCCACGAGGGAAATCTGCGCATATCCGAATACCTGCCCTATGCCAGCGGCTACGGCTGGCTGCGGGGTATCGAGGCCCGGGGCGACCAGACCATGCAGGCCCTGATCTATGAATTGAAGCCCTATATTGACCGCACGTTCCCCACCATTCCCTTCCGGGAATGCACCGGCATCGGCGGTTCCAGCATGGGCGGGCTGATGGCGGCTTACGCCCTGGTGCGCTATAACCGGTGGATTTCCAAGGCGGCCTGCCTCTCCCCCTCCCTGGGGTCCGTATCCGGCATGCTGTGGCACGATATGAACCAAACCGTCCTCAGTCCGGACAGCCGCGCCTACTTTTCCTGGGGCACCCAGGAGGGCTACGGCAGAATCGAAAATCCCTGGGAGGAAGACAAAAAAAGCTGGCTGTACAAAACCTGCCGCACCACCGCCAACAAAATCATCGCCGCCGGCGGCGCGGCCAAGCTGTACTGCCAGATCGGCGGCCGCCATTGCGAGGCCGACTGGGAAAAGCAGCTGGATCTCTGTATGCCCTTCCTGTGGCAGAACAGGGCATGAGCCCGTTCAAAAGCCTCTGCTTCATCCGGCTTTGCCCCTGATAACGCAGCTGCCGGGAATTTGGAAGAAGAATCGAAAAAAACGCCCGCCGGATCGTCTGTTTCCGGCGGGCGAATGTTCTTACAGCAGCGTCAGTTTGCCCCGGGCGATGTTTTTGCCGCTTTCTTTATCGAAGATCACGGCGGCTTTATGGAACGAAAACTTCACCTTGGCGTCCACCGGGTAGTCCACGTCGCCGAACACCACGGCGGTGAGGGAGGTGCCGTTCACATCCAGCTTCACGGTGGTTTCCATGCCGGAGGGCAGGGTGGAGTACACCATGGCCTCCTTCACGCCGTCCTCGTCGATGTGAATATACTCAGGCCGGATGCCGACCACAACTTTCCTGGCCCCCAGTCCTTCCGCGCCTTCAAAGCGGGCCTTCAAGCCGCCAAAAGTCACAATTCCGTCCGCGCTCAGCTCGCCGTCGATAAAGTTCATGGTGGGATTCCCCATGAAGTCGGCCACGAACAGGTTGGCGGGGTTATTGTACATTTCCAGCGGCGGAGCGTACTGCTGCAGCACGCCCGTTTCCATGATGCACACCTTGGTGGACAAGGTCATGGCCTCCAATTGATCGTGGGTCACGTACACGAAGGTGGAGTCCGTGTCCCGGTGCAGGCGTTTCAGCTCCGTGCGCATTTCCATGCGCAGCTTGGCGTCCAGGTTGGACAAAGGTTCGTCCATGAACAGCACCTTGGGGCCCGGGGCCAGGGTGCGGGCGATGGCCACGCGCTGCTGCTGACCGCCGGACAGCTCGCTGGGATAGCGCTTTTCAAACTGTTCGATTTTCAGCATTTTCAGCAGTTCATTCACCCGGTCCTTGATCCTGTCCTTATCCCATTTCAGGTTTTCCAGGCCGAAAGCGATGTTCTGGTACACCGTCATGTGGGGCCACAGCGCGTAATTCTGAAACAGGAAGCCCACGTCCCGTTTGTTGGGCGGCAGGTTGATGCCCTGATCCGCGTCAAACACCGTCTTTCCGTCAATGCTGATGCTGCCCTCGGTGGGCGTTTCCAGCCCGGCGATCATGCGCAGGGTGGTGGTTTTGCCGCAGCCGGAGGGGCCCAGCAGGGTGATGAAGGAATTGCTGGGAATGTTCAAATTCAGGTTTTCCACAGCCACGAATTTGCCAAAGCGCTTGGCCACGTTTTTCAAAATGATTTCCGGCATCTTAGCCACCTACTCCCTTATCGATTGAAGCACCCGTTAGTTTATTGACGGTAAAGTTCACCAGCAGCACCACGATGATGATCAGCAGATTGATGGCGTTGCCGAACTGGGCCCAGCCCTTTTCGGAATACTGCATCAGCATGGTGGTCAGGATGGTATTGCTGGTGGGCACCAGCAGCACGAACAGGCTCAGTTCCCGCATGCAGCTTACCATGGGCAGCAAATAGCCGCTGAGGAAGCTGGATTTCTGGATGGGGAAAATCACCCGCAGCATCCGTTTCCACCAGGGCACGCCGGTAATGACGGCGGCCTCCTCGATTTCGCCCGACAATTGCAGCATGGCGTTCACACCGGACCGGGAGGCGAAGGGCAGGTATTTCACCGAGCCCACCAGCCCCAGCAGCAGGAAGCCCCGCAGCCATGGGATTTTGCTGCTCATGGCCAGATAAATGGCGCCAAAGGCCAGGGAAGGCATCAGGTACGGAAAGAAGGAAAGGGAATTGACCCAGGAGGCCAGGCGGCTGCCCCGGCGTTTGGCTACGCCGTAGCCAACCAGAATACCGCAGGTGCCGGCCACCAGCGCGCAGGTGACGGCCAGGCCCAGGCTGTAGCCCAGAGCTTTCCATACCTTGGGATTGAGCAGGATGCCCGTGGAATCCCCCTGATCCAGGCGCTTATCCAGCTCGGTGCCGATCCAGAAATCCAGGGTCATATTGCTGGGGCTGTAATCCCCGGCCTTTACGATCACGGATTCCATGGCGAAGGTGATCAGCGGCACCACGGCCACCAGCAGCAGGATGACTACCAGGATGATGGCGACAGGCCGGTTGGCCTTGCCCAGATTGATTTTGCTGATCTGGCCGGATTTGCCTGTGACGGTGGTGAACTGCTTGCGGCTGTTGGTCACCTTCTGGTTGAGCAGCAGGATGGCCACGCCGAAGAGGATCATTACGCCCACGATGATGTAGGCCTGGCCCGGATAGCTGTCCATGAGGGATTTCATTTTGGTGGAAAGCACATAGTACCTGACCGGGGACCCCAGGAACACGGGCACCGAGTAGGCACTCATGGAACTGGCAAACACCAGCAGGAAGGTGGAGAGCATGGCGGGCTTTACGATGGGCAGCGTGATCCGCCAGATGATCCGGGGACGGCTGGTTTTCAGGATGGTGGCCGCTTCCTCCAAGTTGGCGTCCATGTTGCGCAGGATGCCGCCAATGAGGATATAGGCAAACGGCGCGTAATGCAGCCCCAGCACCAGGGCGATGGGGAACGCGCCGTACACGAACCACTCCGGCATGTACACGCCGAACACGGCGGCCATGATGCCGTTGGAGGTTTTCAGGCCGATGTTCACGTTCTTAAAAAAGGTTTCCCAGAACAGCGCCAGCGTCCAGGAAGGCATAATGTAGGGGAACGTGAACACCGCGGACACGAATTTTTTGTATTTCAGATTGGTGCGGGTGACCAGGAACGCCACCACGCCGCCAAACAGAATGGCGATCATGGACGAAGAAATGGAAACGATCAGCGTGTTTAAAAATGGCTGATAGAACTGGATCCAGCTGTAATCATTTTCCGCCGTGGCAAACAGCCGCTGGAAATGATACAGGGATAATTCGCCCGCCGTCTGCTTGGCAGCCCGGGCTTCGCGGCCCACGTGAATAGTAACCGTTTCGGACAGCAGCGACAGAAGCGGATACAGCGTTAGCACCACCAGGGTCACCAGGAAAACGAGCAGGATGATATTGGCGGGCTTGGACATCCAGGCCCGGGCCCTCCCTTTCATCCGATTCAACTGGATATTCTGGGTTTTTGCCTGATCCATTCAGGAATCCCCCCTTTGGGATGGTTCTGCAAGAAGAGATGTTTCTTTGTATAGAGCGCTTTAAATTACTGAGTTAGTGCCAACTAAGGGGTACGCTGGGGGCTACGCGCCCCCAGACCTGCGCCAGGGGACTTCGCCCCCTGGACCCACTTCTCGCGAAGATACATGGTGGGAATAACCCAAGAAGCTCCGCGTGCTGCGCTGGGAACGGAATATAGCAAGCTTTCGGGCAC
>JAUNMW010000416.1 GCA_030537395.1 Clostridia bacterium
ATGGCCCCGGCACGCGCACGCGCATTCCTGCCCGGTGCGATGAGAAGCAGATACACCGCAATTGCCGCAAGCAATCCGCACAGCACCCACAGCATGCCCGCTTCTTCCTCCTTCGCATCCACGCCAAAGAACGCCATCCGGCGTCACCCGGATATTATAGCTCAATTATTCTTCAATTGCAACTGTTCATTTCCTTTTTTCTACAGAATTCCTTCGTCATTCCTCCCATTTTTTCAGCAGGATGGGGCATTGACCGCTCCTTGTCTTCTATGCTATAATAAGCTGAATTTTTATGAAAGAAAACGCAAAGCCGGGCTTTGCGGAGAGAGGAACGAAACCTTGGCAGCAAAACAGGCTTCATCCCTTACGGGATTTGAACAAATGGATCTTTCCAATGAAATCCTGAAAGCCGTTGGCAAAATGGGCTTTTCCCAGCCCACCCCTGTGCAGGAAAAAACCATTCCCATCATGATGGAGGGCCATGATCTCATCGGCATTGCCCCCACCGGCACGGGCAAAACCGTGGCCTTCGGTATCCCCATGCTGGAATACATCTCCCTGACCGACAGCCGCATTCAGGAACTGGTGCTGGCCCCCACCCGGGAGCTGGCTGTTCAGATCGGACAGGAAATGGAAAAGCTGGCAGCCTTCATCCCGGAGGTGCGCATTGCCGTGCTGTACGGGGGCCAGCCCATTTCCAAGCAGCTGAACCAATTGAAGAAAAAGCCCCAGATCATCGTGGCCACCCCGGGCCGCATGCTGGACCATATGCAGCGGGGCACCGCCCGGCTTTCCGCCGTGCACACCATGGTGATTGATGAAGCAGACGAAATGCTGAAAATGGGCTTTGTGAAGGACGTGTGCAAAATCATCGAGGCCGTCCCCCCTGCCCGGCAGCTGGTCATGTTTTCCGCCACTACCAATCAGGATGTGCTTACCATCTCCTGGAAGTATCAGCATGAACCGGTGGAAATCACCATTCCCGCCACCAAGGAAAACAAGCCCCAGATCACTCAATACGTGATCCCCACCACAAGGGAAGAAAAGTATGAACATCTGCTGTATCTGCTGGACTCCGACGTGTACGGCCGCATCATGATTTTCACCAACACCAAGGATATGTGCCGCCGGCTGAGCGAGAGGCTCAACAAAGCGGGCTACGATACGGAAGCCCTGCACGGCGATATTCCCCAGTCCAAGCGCAATCAGGTGATGGCCGGGTTCAAGCGGGGCAAGTTTCCCATCCTGGTATGCACGGACGTTGCCGCCCGCGGTATCGACGTGGACGACGTGGAAGCCGTGATCAACTTTGATCTGCCCCAGGAAAACGAGTATTACCTGCACCGCATCGGCCGCACCGGCCGGGCCCGGAAGCACGGCGTGGCCTTTACCCTGTTGTGCTTCACCGAAAGCGTGCGGCTGGATGAAATCCTGAAATATATGGAATCCCAGCCTACTTACCTCAAGTTTGATGATATGGGCGTTCTTCGGATTCAGGAAGGCGGAGAAGCCTTCTTTGAAAATATGTGATCCAAGAG
>JAUNMW010000143.1 GCA_030537395.1 Clostridia bacterium
TAGTTCATCACGAAGGTGTCCTTGCTGATCAGGCCCTTGTGGAATTCTTCGTTCAGCTTCTGATAGTAAGCCTTGGCATAGGGCTTGTCGATGAAGGTCTCGGTCTTGAACGCCACGGCGGGATCATTGCCCGTCACGGCATAGTTCTGATCGGTCACGCAGATGTACACTTCACCGTCGTTGGGGCGGCCCATCAGGTGCTGCACGGGGTTGATCAGGCAGAAGTGACGCCAGTCTTCGCACAGGATGTCGAAGCCGACATAAGGCGCGCCGTTTTCATCGGTGGGGTTGGCGGCCAGGAATTTTTCCAGCAGATCGAAGTATTCGTTCAGGGTGTGAATCTGGGGGTATCCGGCCCAGGCCAGCACCTGCTTCTGCACGAAGAAGGCGGGGCCGTTCACTTCGTTCACAATCTGGTCGCCGTCATTCAGGCCGTAATTGGGAATGATGTAGAGCACATCGTTGCCGTTTTCGTCCTTATCGATCAGGCGGGCCTTCTGGGGCTCGATGTGGGCCCAGAGGCGGGGGGTCTTTTCGGGGCTGATGTAATCCAGCAGGTTGATCAGCGCGCCGTTGGAGATGATCAGGTCGGCGCTGTTGCCGCCGTCGAACAGGTCCGGATAATCCTCGCCCGCGATTTTCAGGCCCAGGGTTTCATCCAGATCGCCGGCCAGGAATTCAAACTCGAATTTCACGCCGAACTTTTCTTCGATCAGCTTGTAGATCTTGTTGTCATCCGCGGGCTGATCGCCGGGGTCGCCGCGGAACACGGTCAGGGTGATGGGCTCCAGGCCCTCATCCGCCAGCGCCATGGGCGCCAGGGAAATGATCAGGGCCAGCATCAGCAATACGCTCAGGATCCTCTTCATGGTTTCTGCCTCCTTACAGTGGGTTTCATTACGGGGTGTTCCGGCGGGAACAATGCTTTTCCGCCTTGTTATGATGGCACCATTATTCTAAAAAAGCCGGTTATCAGCAATGGAAAAATCGGTATTTGTCGCTCATTTTTTGCGAAATAATATATTATTTATTGTTCTCAATTTTAAGAACAATTTTTTCTTCACCTCTTGAATCTTGTTCTTTTTCAAGCAAATCTTCAAGTGTGAAAACCGGGAGCGGCTTCTCAAAGTCGAAAACGAGCATGTTGTAATTGGTATAAAAACGTCTGAAATATCAATTGAAAAACGGTTAATTGTTGGTAAAATTTTAAAATAAATTGATCAATTTCCGAGAGGGCATTGATCAACTATGCGTTATTTTTTGCAGCGCGGTTCTGCTTTTTTCGGCATCCTCATGTTCCAGGCAGGATAACGGGCTTTTCCGCAGAAAATATAGGATCGTGGTTGAATTCAAAGGGGTACGACGCCGCACGCTCACTTCGCATAGCTTTATTACCCTGTGCGGTTCGGAAGGAACGCCGACTATGAATCAAGTGCAAAACAATCCCCTGCTTACCCGCGCCGACATGGCCCGGGCGGCGGCGGACATGATCGCGCCGCTGGTATCCTGCCTGACTCCCGGCAGGGCCCGGATGATCGTGGGGGAGGGCTCGGCCCACTACCCGGAGGACGTTGCCGGAATGGAGGGCTTTTCCCGGGTGCTGTGGGCCCTGGTGCCCATGCTGATCGGCAAATGCCCGGAGGCGGAGCCATTTTGGGCTCTGTGGAGAGAGGGACTGATCCACGGCGCTGACCCTGCCCACGAAGAATACTGGGGCGATGTGGGGGATTACGATCAGCGGATGGTGGAAATGGCGGTCATCGGCACGGGGCTGTGCTTTTGCCCGGAACGGTTCTACGACGAGCTGACGGAAGCCCAGCAGGACCAGCTGATTGCCTGGCTGAACCAGATCAACCTGCACGATATGCCCGCAAATAACTGGCGCTTCTTCCGTATTTTAGTAAATTTGGGCTTTTTGAAGGTGGGCCGGCCGGTGGACGAAGGCCGGCTGAAGGAAGACCTGGATTTGATGGAAAGCCACTATGTGGGCGACGGCTGGTATTTTGACGCCCCCACCAAGCGGGATTATTACACCATCTGGGGGTTTCATTATTACAGCTTAGTGTACGCCGCCGCCATGAAAGAAATGGACCCCAAGCGCTGCCAAAGGTTTATTCAGCGGGCTCAAATGATCGCGCCCCGCTTTGCCTGCTGGTTTGACCGGGAGGGCCGGGCCTTGCCCTATGGCCGCAGCCTGACCTACCGGTTCTGCCAGGGCAGCTACTGGGCGGCCATGGCCTTTGCGGGGGTGACGGCCGAGGGCATCGGTTGGGGCGAAATGAAGGGGTTCCTGCTTCGGAATCTGCGCTTCTGGCTGGGCATGCCCATCTTTGACCGGGGCGGGGCCCTGATCGTGGGCTACGGCTATCCCAATCTGTGCGCCGCGGAGGGGTACAACGCCCCTGGCTCCCCCTACTGGGGCATGAAGGCTTTTTTCGCCCTGGCATTGCCGGAGGAGCATCCCTTCTGGCAGGCGGAGGAAAAGCCTTACGCACCGCCGGAAAAATTCCTGGACGAGCAGGTGCGCTTGCTCATCACCCGGGACGCGGAAAACCGCCAGGCCGTGGCCTACACCGCTGGGAACCACGCCTGGGAGCACATGCACGAAGATGAAAAATACGAAAAATTCGCTTATTCCACCCAATTCGCCTTCTCCGTCACCAAGGAAGCCACCACGCTGAGTAAAGGCGCGTTCGATTCCATGCTGGCCGTGAAACGGGCGGGGAAGGATTTGTGGCATGCCCGCAGCGGCTGTGATTCCTTCTCCCTGTCCGAAAAGGAAATCCGTTTCACCTGGTCCCCCATGGAGGGCGTGCGGATCGATTCTGTCATCGCGCCCTGCGGCATGTGGCACGTCAGAAAGCATAGGATTCGCACCGAATATGAAATCGAAGCGGCGGAGGGAGCCTTCGCCGTGCGGAAGGATTGGGCGGGGAAGCGGCCCTGCGATCGAATTTCCACCGCCCGGGAAGCGGATGAAACCCACGCCGCCGCCTGCGGTGCGTATGGCTCCAGCGTCATTTTTGCCCTGGGCGGCTATGAACGGGGCGACATGATCCACACGGAACCCAACACCAACCTCATGTACCCCCGGTGCGTGCTGCCCACCCTGCGGGCGCGTCTCATGCCCGGCGAACACACCCTGCTTTGCGCCGTGTTTACGGACGCGGGCGAAAACTGCCCTGATTCTATTCCCGAGGAGGTAATTCGCCTTGCAAAATCGTTATGAAGAAGCCGCCCGGAAAGCTGCGGAAAAATTCCTGAAATCCGCTAAACTGGCGGCGGACAGGGGGATCATTCCCTATAAAAGCGAAAACGGGGCCTGGATTCCCTCCCCCTACGACGGCAACAGCTGGTGGACCGGGGGCTTTTGGCCGGGGCTCATGTGGCAGTTTTACGCCGCCACAAAAAACGAAGCCTATCTGACGGAGGCACGGCGCACGGAAAAGCTGCTGACGGGTGAATTCCGGGTGTTCAAGTACCTGAACCACGATGTGGGCTTTATGTATCTGCTCTCCTGCGGGGCGGATTACAAGCTCACCGGGGATGAGCAGGCCAAATGGGACACCCTGCACGCCGCCAATCTGCTGCAGGGCCGGTTCAGCCCCGCAGGCTACATCCGGGCCTGGAACGGCGACAATCAAAAGGGCTTCGCCATCATCGACTGCATGATGAATCTGTCCCTGCTTTTCTGGGCTTCCCGCCAGACGGGGGACCCCCGTTTTGAAAAAGCCGCCCGCATCCATGCCGATACCACCCTGCGGGAATTCCTGCGGCCCGATGGGTCCGTCAGCCACATCATCGAATTCGACCCGGAAACGGGCAAGCGGGTGCGGGAGCACGGAGGCCAGGGCTACTGCCTGGGCAGCCAATGGAGCCGGGGCCAGGCCTGGGGTCTGTACGGCTTCACTTTAGCCGCCCTCAACACAGAAGAATCTCGTTATCTGGAGGCCGCACAGAAAATCGCCGCCAATTTCATTTCCCATATCCGGCCCGACGGCCTGACCGACTGCGATTTCTGCCAGCCGGACACCGAAGAACGCCTGGACAACATCGCCGGGGCCGTGGCCGCCTGCGGCCTGCTGGAACTAAACAAAATCACTGGCAAAGACGAATACCACATCGCCGCCCTCCGCCTGGTAGACGGTTTGCTGGATCACTGCTGCGATTGGTCCGATACCCGCTGCGGCCTGCTCACCCATTGCACTGCCAGCTACCACGATGACGGCGCGGGACGGCACACCAACATCACCTACGGCGATTATTTCCTGGTGGAGGCCCTGGCGAAGCTCAACGGCACCGATCCCATGCTTTGGCGGTGAAAAAATAAGAGTACAGAGTTCAGAGTACAGATTAGATAGTCATTCATGTGAATAACGCAAAATCAAGCTTGCCGTTATATACCGGATTTCATTGACTATTCAATCTGTACTCTGTACTCTGAACACTGTACTCTTTTTTAACCTCCATTGCAGAGATACAGCGCCTGCGGTTAAAGCCCCGAATGCCGGGCAGCTTCCCGCTGAAGCGCTTCTTTTTTTTGGATTTCCTTTACCCGGGCGATGATTTTATCCTTCCAATCCTTATCCGGCGCATCCAGCTGATACACGTTGAAGCCGTAAAGCTTGCCCGCGGTGCAGATGATGGCCTCGTCGTCGATGTGCAGGGAAATGCGGTAGCGGCTGGGCAGCTTGGTAGGCAGGGGCGCATGGTTGGCCTGCACCTCCTTTTGATGCCTTTCCCCGTTCACGATGCCGTCAAAATGGATATGGTAATGCCGGAAGAGATTTTTGATATAGCGCTCGCTGCGGAAGGAGGAGGTGTAGATCCACACCTCAAAGCCCATGCGCTGCAGCTCGGGAATCAATTCCGTCGTGCCCTTGCGCAGGCGTTCTGTGTAAATGCGGTTCAGGGGGAAGGGCAGCTCCGGCTCCGTTTCGTGGGTCTGGGGGGACACGAACAGTACCTCGTCCAGATCGAAGGATACGCGCATTTTCTCCGTGGCTTGCTTTGACTTCAACGCTCCGCAGCTCCTTCTGTTCCGTTTTCGCCTGCATCCAATTGATCCACGGCGGCAAGAACCCCCTGCACCCATTCCGCGCCGGACGCGGAAAGGGGAATATGGCGGAAGGTTTTCGTTTCTCCCTCGCTGTACAGCACGGCTTCAGCGTCGATGTGCAGGGCGGAATGGTACTGCCGGGCGAGGCGCTGGGAGGCTTCCGCGCTCAGCGGGCTGTTTCCTACGATTTTTTTGCCGCCGCTGACGACGCCGGTCACCTGCACATGATATTTTTTCAGCAGCCGGTCGATATGATCCATGGAATAGCCGCCGGAGGTGTACACCCACACGTCATAGCCCCGCTTTTTCAGGGCGTTGAACAAGCCGGGAACGCCCCGGCGGATGCGCTCCTTGTAGAAAAGGTTCAGCGGAAAGGGGAGCGGCTTTTCGGCTTCCGCAGCGTTTTTGCAGAAAATCACCTCGTCCAGGTCAAACGCGGCGCGGCGGCTGTTTTCGGCTTTGCTCAGCATCCGGTCCAAATCGCTTTCGTGGGTCAGGTTCACGATTTTGACCGGCACTTTCTTTCCCAGCTGCAGGGCGGCAGCCCACCGGTGATGGCCGTTGATGATCAGGTAGCCGTCCGGATACATTTTTTCCACGATCAGTGGCTCAAAGCAGCCTTTTTTTCCCAGCGGGAATATCCGCATCTGATTCACATAATTGTTGATGATCGTTCGGCTGGGGCCGATCTTTTCCGAAGCGAAATCATCCTCCGGGTTGACGTGCAGGCGATAGGGGTACAGCTTTTTGATCAGATACTGTTCGATGGGGCTGGCCTTGAGAGGCATATGAATGTCCTTATATTTATTCAGGTCCGCCCGAATGATATCGTTCAGCGAGTAGGTATAGGGCTTCATTTGATTGGTTCCTTTCTGCTTCTTCTTATTGGTGGATTCGCAGCGGTCATCATGCCTGGCTTTCCGCTTCCAGGGCCTTTTTGAACTGGGTTTCGTATAGTTCGGTGTATACGCCGCCAGCCTTTACCAATTCGGCGTGCACGCCCCTTTCCACGATGCGGCCGTCCTTCACTACCAGGATCTCGTCAGCGGCCAGGATGGTGGACAGGCGGTGGGCGATCAGGATGCTGGTGCGCTCCTGAATGATGGGCTCGATGGCCTCCTGAATTTTGGCCTCGGAAATGGAATCCAGGGCGGAGGTAGCTTCGTCAAAGATCAGCAGGGCGGGGTCCTTCAAAAGCACCCGGGCAATGGACAGCCGCTGTTTTTCCCCGCCGGAAAGCTTCAGGCCCCGGTTGCCCACCATGGCGTCCAGCCCCTTTTCCTGCTTTAACACAAAATCGTAAATATTCGCCTTTTTGCAGGCGGCGATCAGTTCTTCTTCCGTGGCCTCCGGTTTGGCATAGAGCAGGTTTTCCCGGATGCTGCCGTTGAACAGATAGGTTTCCTGGCTGACGATGCCCACGTTTTTGCGCAGGAAATTCAAATCCAGCTTTTTCACGTCCGTGCCGCCGAAGGCGACGGTTCCCTCCTGGCAGTCGTACAGCCGGGGGATCAGGTTGATGATGGTGCTTTTCCCGCTGCCGGAGGGCCCCACGATGGCGATGCTGCGGCCTGCTTTCAGGGTAAAGGAAACGTCGTGCAAAATCTGCCGCTCCGCGTCGTAGGAAAAGTTCACATGGGAAAATTCCACGCTGCCGTCGGCGCCGCGGGGGGTAATGGCGTCCGGAGCGTTTTCAATTTCCACCGGCAGATCGAAGTATTCAAAAATGCGGGTGAACAGCGCCATGGAGCGAATCCATTCCACCTGGATGTTCAAAAGCGAGTTCACCGGCCCGTACATCCGGCCCAGCAGGGCCACCATCACGGTGATATCGCCCACCGTGATGTCCTGGCCGTAGTTCATCATCAGAATGCCGCCCACCAGATACAGCAGCATGGGCCCGATGGAAGAAAAGGTTTGAATGATCATGAAGAACCAGCGGCCCGCCATGCTTTCCTTGATGTTCAGCTTGATCATCCGGCCGTTGACTTCCTTGTAGCGGTTGTATTCGTATTCCTCCTTGCCGAACAGCTTCACCAGCATTTGGCCGCTGACGGACAGGGTTTCGTTCAAGATGCCGTTGATTTCATCGTTGCAGGCCTGGGATTCCCGGGTAAGGGTCCAGCGGGTTTTGCCCGCCCGCCGGGAGGGGATCACAAACAAAGGGATCACCAGCACCCCTAAGGTAGCCAGCATCCAATTGCGCCGGTACATGACGGCCAGGGCCGCGATCAGCGTGATGGAGTTGGACAGGATGGAGGTGAAGGTGCCCGTGATCACCGACTGCACGCCGGAAATGTCGCTGGTCATGCGGGAGATGATGTCGCCCTGATTGTTGGTGGTAAAAAAGCGCTGGCTCATTCTTTGCAGATGGGCGTACATTTTATTGCGCATATCAAAGGTGATGTGCTGGGCGATCCAGCTGTTCAGATAATTCTGGCCCACCCCGATCAGACTGCTGCCCAGGGTAACGGCCAGGGACAGCAAAATCAGCCGCACCAAAATACCCACGCCGCTTTTTTGCGCCAGCGCATCCACGATTTTGCCCGTGAGCACCGAGGGGTACAGCGCCAGGAGCGATGAGACCCCGATGGCGCACAGGATCAGGATGAATTGCTTCCAATAGGGTTTGAGATACGAAAACACCCGCTTCAGCAGCGCCCCCGTTACTTTGGGCCTGTTCTGCTTTTCTTCCTCCGACATGAAGCCCCGGCTCATGGGTCCGCCCATTCGCTGCATGCGTCCAGCCTCCTGATTCTAAAAATGATGGGGTATCTGTTCAATCGTGCGGGTTTTAAAGCGCCCTTTAAGTTACGTAGTTAGTATCAACTAAGGGGTTACGCCGGG
>JAUNMW010000417.1 GCA_030537395.1 Clostridia bacterium
CCATGGGATCCAGAGAATGGAGCGCGTGGGGATGGCAGCTTGCCAATTGATCGATAATGGGCATAATATTGCCGTCTGTGTGCTTGATGGCGTAACAGCCACGGGCGCGAATGGCGGCGATAATGTCGCGCAGATAAGGCGTAATAAACTCGCTGAACATTTTGGGGGACATAAAAGGACCCTGATTAAAACAATAGTCCGAACAAAGAATGAAACCGTCCAGTCCATGATCCATCAGGTAATTGTTCCGTTTGATAGCGTCATCCGCCATCTTGCGGCACTTTACATGCATTTCCTCCGGTTCTTCTATGAGGCCGTAGCTCAATTCATACATCCCCGCGCCGTCTGGAATCGCCAGCGTCCCGTCGCCATGGGTCAGGATCATGAATGTATCGCCGGACAACTCATGAATGTATTCCACCGTCCTGGCAATATGCTCCGTGCTGAGATAGTGGAGGCATATCGCGTCATGTTCCAGCGTTTCATAAAGCTGGATGAGAAAGGCGGCGTTTTCCTTCAGTTTGCGCTGCACCTCATTTTCCGGCAAGCCTGTCAGCTCTTCTTCCTGCAAATAGCTTTTGCCCATCAGTTCCTGGGTGAGCTGAAATTCCAGTTCAAAGGTTGGCACACGATCCGGTACGCCTAAGTTCAGCGCTGTGATCATTCTCTCTTTGTGGGTCATTTTTCATTTCCTCCGTTCGTCGCGGAAACTCTTGTAATTCATTATACCAGTTTTTCCGCATCTGCGCAACCGCTATCCTTATGAAGTTTCTGCATAATGCGGAGATATGCTAAAACAGGAAAAAAACAGCCGAAATACAAGCAAAAAACAGCTCTTCTCTTGCATGGGAAGCATCTGCTTTGTATAATAATCCCCGTGGATTTCAAAACCAATGCAAGGAGGCATTTTGTATGAACGCTTATGTAGAAAAGGTTTACAACGGTTTGGTGGAACGCAACGGCCATGAAAAGGAATTCCTTCAGGCTGTGCGCGAAGTACTGGAAGCGCTGTCCCCCGTTTTTGACAAGCATCCCGAATATGAAAACAAAGGTTTGCTGGAACGCTTTGTGGAGCCCGATCGGGCCATCCTTTTCCGCGTTCCCTGGGTGGATGATCAGGGCAAGGTGCAGGTGAACCGCGGCTACCGCGTGCAGTACAACAACGCCATCGGCCCCTACAAGGGCGGTCTGCGGCTCCATCCCAGCGTCAATCTTTCCGTAATCAAATTCCTGGGCTTTGAACAGGTGCTGAAAAACAGCCTGACCAGCCTGCCCATCGGCGGCGGTAAGGGCGGCAGCGACTTTGACCCCAAGGGCAAGAGCGACAATGAAGTGATGCGCTTCTGCCAGAGCTTCATGACCGAACTGTTCAAGTATATCGGTGCGGATGAAGACGTGCCCGCCGGCGATATCGGCGTAGGCGCCCGCGAAATCGGTTTCCTGTACGGCCAGTACAAGCGCATCACCGGCCTGTATGAAGGCGTGCTCACCGGCAAGGGCCTGTCCTACGGCGGCAGCCTCGCCCGCAAGGAAG
>JAUNMW010000144.1:0-3501 GCA_030537395.1 Clostridia bacterium
CGGGTCCAGGGTGTTCAACACCCTGGTCGGGGTTTGGGGCGGATAGCCCCAACGTAACCCCTTAGTTGGCTTTAACCAAGTGACTTAAAGGGCATCTTTCATTCAGTCATGTATTTCTTTCTTGCCGCATACTCATAGAAAAAAAGCATGGGAGGCGGCAAGCATGGCACAGCAGGCAATCCGGCGCGCAAAGCGCTCCACAGGAAATAAAAACGCGCTCTGGCGGGGGCTGCTCCTTTCAATCGCCGTCACAATGGCGGCGGTGATCGCGTTCGCGGTGGTGATCGGGCTCATGGACGTGAACGACGGCATGATCCGCATCATCAATCAATTGATCAAAATCGGCGCCATTTTCATGGGAGTCCGGGCGGTTGTACCCAAGGGCGATGAAAGCGGCGTGCGGCGCGGGGCGCTGCTGGGGCTTTTGTATATGGGCCTCGGCGTGTTCGTTTACGCCCTGCTGACCCATCAGCAAATCACCCTTTGGAGCTACCTGATCGACGTGCTCATGGGCGTTGCCGCCGGTGGCCTCAGCGGCATGCTGATCGGCTGCCTGCGGATGAAATGAAACGATGGAAGCTTTCTGAGGGAACCCGCTTCTTTGTTGTTTCACGAGCGGCTCCCCCAGGCTTCTTCCAAGAAAGATGAAAAAGCAAAAGGGCGGCGCGGTTTGATCCTGCCGTCCTTTTGTTTGTTCTGCGTAATTTACGCTTTGTTTTTCAGCATTTCCCGGGCGTGCTTCCGGGCGCTTTCCGGATCGCCGCCCAGCATGCGCGCGATTTCGTTTACCCGGTCTTCCCCGGTCAGGGGCGTCAGGCGGGTGCGGGTGCGTTCGCCGTCGAAGGATTTTTCCACCAGAAAATGATGATCCGCCAGCGCGGCGATCTGCTGCAGATGGGTAACGCACAGCACCTGCCGTTCCTTGGCGATGGCGGCCATTTTTTCGCCCACCACCTGCGCTGCCCGGCCGGAAATGCCGGTATCGATTTCATCAAAAATCATGGAGGGCACTCCCTCCCGCTTGGCCGCCACGGATTTGATGGCCAGCATCAGGCGGGAAAGCTCGCCGCCGGAAGCGATTTTGGATAGAGGCTGCAATTCCTCTCCCCGGTTGGGGGCAATCTGGAAAGCGGCGGTTTCGCAGCCCAGGGGACCCGGCGGGCAGGAGGGCAGGGACACCTGGAATTTGGTGCCCGCCATGTTCAGATCCCGCAGCTGGGTTTCCATTTCCTGTTCAAACTTCCGGGCCAGCACGTTGCGGGCGGCGGTGAGGGCCTCCGCCGTTTTCTGATATTTCGCCTTCAGCGTTTTTTCCTGCTTGCCCAAAGCGTCCAAATCGTCGTCCAGGCTTTCAAAGCCCGCCAGCTCCGCCTCGATTTCCTTCAGCTTTTCCGCCATTTCGCCGGTGGTGGCCCCGCCGTATTTCCGGCTCAGGCGGCGGATGAGATCCAGCCTCGCCTGCACCGCCTCCAGCCGCTCGGGATCGCTGTCCAGGGAAGAGAGCATATCCCGCAGGGTCAATCCGATATCCTCCGCTTCATAATACAGCCCGTCCAGCCGGGCGCGGAGAGAGGCGTAGGCTTCATCCAATTGCTCGATGGGCCCCAGGGCGCTGACCGCCGTACGCAGGGCCTCCACCGCGGGATCGGACCCATTGTAAACGGAATCATATGCCTCCCGCAGCCCGTTTTCGATCTTTTCCACATTGCGGAATTTGTCCCTCTCCCGGGCCAGATCCTCTTCCTCGCCCGGCACCAGGCGGGCGTTTTTCAATTCCTTCTGGCGGATGCGCAAAAGCTCCATCCGCTCTCCCGCCTGCTCGCTTTGCTTTTGCAGCTTGTCCAGCGTTTTTTTGCATTCGTGCCAGGCTTCAAAATCCGTTCTTGTCCTGTCCAGCAGCTGCCGGTGAGCGTCATCCCCGGAAGCGTCCAGAAAGCCCAGATGCCGTTTTTCATCCATCAGGGACTGATGCTCGTGCTGGCCGTGAATATCCATCAGCAGCGCCGTAAACTGCTGATACTGGGTCAGGGGCATCAGGGAACCGTTCACCCGGCAGGAAGACCGGCCCTGAACGGTGATCTCCCGACTGAGGATCAGCTCGTTCCCCTCGTCCAATTCCTGCGCCTTGAGCAATTCCAGCGCGGCCGGGCAGTCGCTCAGATCAAACACGCCCTCCACCCGGGCCTTTTCCTCGCCCTTGCGGATCAGTTCCTTTTGGGCCCGGCCCCCCAGCAGCAGCGTCACCGCGTCCACCAGGATGGATTTGCCCGCGCCCGTTTCGCCGGTCAGCACATGGAACCCCTTGGAAAAATCCACCTGCATTTCATCCATCAGGGCGATATTGCGAATCGATAATGATACAAGCATAGGTACCTCAGAAAACTGGTTTTATCATTTCAGCAACACATTAAGTTACGAAAAAATGAACAGCATTCAGCACGCAGCGCGCAGATTGATTGAGCCTGAACAAATGAACCATTCCTTATTTCATCACGACATCATCTGTACTCTGTTCTCTGAGCTCTGTACGCTCCTGCAAGTTGAATCGTATTGCTTCCGAGCAAGCGGATCGCTTATTTCAACATATCCCGGAACCGGTTCGCCGTCTGGGCGGCTTCTTCTTCATTCTGCACCACCACCAGGATGGTATTATCCCCGGCCATGGTGCCCAGGATCTCGGGCAGATGCATGGAGTCAATGGCCTCCGCCGCCACATTGGCGCTGCCCGCCAGGGTTTTGAGCACCACGATGTTGCACGCATAGTTGATGGACAGAACGGAATCCTTGAACATGCGCACGAAGCGTTCGGACAGGCCGTGCTCCGCCTTATCGGCCGTGGCGTATTTATATCCGCCCGAACCGGACAGCACCTTCAGCAGCCGCAGCTCCTTGATATCCCGGGACACGGTGGCCTGGGTGACGGCGATGCCCATATCCTTCAGCCTTCCCGCCAGCTCCTCCTGCGTTTCGATATCATTCTGTTCAATGATGCTCAGAATAGCCGTTTGACGCGCGTTTTTCATGGTTTGCTCACTCCTGTTTATCTTGTAGGTTCCAGATGACCTGTTTTTTTCTCAGGGTATCAAAAAAGTGGGGCGGGCCGGGCAAAATCATGCGCACCCGATCCGAAGCCAAGGCGATTTCCACTTCCGCTTCATGGGTGACGGGAAGCAGGGTCTGCCCGTCGATAGCCAATTGCAGCCGCCTGCGTTCCCGGCCATGGGCCCGCAAAGTAATGTGAGCCCCCAGCGGCAGGATCACCGGCCGAAGCAGCAGCTCCCGGGCGCACAAGGGGGTGACCATCAGGCATTGGGCATCATGGCGCACAATGGGGCCCCCGGCGGACAGGCCGTAGGCCGTGGCCCCCAGCGGCGTGGACACCACCGCTCCATCCCCATGGGCGCAGAACACCTCTTCCCCATCGGCGAAGATGCTCACTTCGATCACGCCGGGATGCTCCCCGCGGGTCAAGGCCAGATCATTCAGCGCCAGATAGCTCTG
>JAUNMW010000144.1:3511-7862 GCA_030537395.1 Clostridia bacterium
AGCAGAGGATAGGAAACGATCGGGTATTCGTCCTCCATCAGCAGCGCCGCTGTTCTCTCCGGAGCTTCCGCGTCCCCCTGCATCAAAAAGCCCACCGTACCGGTGTGCACGCCCAGAAGGGGCAGTTTCCTTTTCACGGCCTCTCCCGCTGCCCGAAGCAGGGTGCCGTCCCCGCCGAAAACCACCATGGCCCGAATGCCGTCCGGCATTTCTTCCAGGGCGCAGGGCGTTCCGCCGCCTTCCTCCGCCAGCCATTGCTCCGCAAACACCTGGCCGCCCCCGGCTTCCACGGCTGTTTTCAGCTTTCTGGCCGCTTCCGTGCTCCGGGGCTGAAAGGGATTGGCATAGAAATAGAAGGATGGTTTCATTTTTCTCCTCCATTCTGCATAATCATATTATCATATTCACAAAAATTACACAAGAGCCCAGCGGAAGAAATGCGGAAAAAAGCCCGAAAAAGCTTGACAAATCGCCTGATAGCGCCTATCATGATACAGTTTCCAGCCCATGAAAGGCGAAATTGGAAATAAATGTATGAATATACGGTACGTGCATATGCATGAAATGGATCAACCAAAGGAGTAGATGGCCGATGACGACCCAGTGCCTTCCCGTGGGGGAAGAAAGCCTGCGGAAGGCTGCTGAATTATTCCGGCAGGGCCAGGTGGTGGCCTTTCCCACGGAAACTGTTTACGGCTTGGGCGCGGACGCGCTGAACGCCGACGCGGTGCGCGCCATTTTTGAAGCCAAGGAGCGCCCGGCGGACAATCCGCTGATCGTTCATGTGGCCAAGCGGGAGCAATTGGAGGGGCTTTGTCAGGTGACGGAAACGGCCCAAAAGCTGATGGACGCTTTCTGGCCGGGGCCCCTGACCATGCTGCTGATGAAAACAAGCCGGGTGCCGGATATTACCACGGCGGGACTGCCCTCGGTAGCCGTGCGCTGCCCCAATCATCCCGCGGCCCAGGCCCTGCTGCTGGAATGCGCCCTGCCCATTGCGGCGCCCTCCGCCAACCGTTCCGGCCGACCCAGCCCCACCTCGGCAGCCCATGTTTTTGAGGATATGCAGGGCCGCATTCCCCTGATCCTGGACGGCGGGGCCTGCCAGGTGGGCGTGGAATCCACCGTGGTGGATCTGACGGGCGACGTGCCCTGCGTGCTGCGCCCCGGCGCGATCACGGCCGAGGACATTGCCGCCGTCGCCGGCGCATGCACCGTGGCCTCCAGCGTAATGCGCCCGCTGAAGGAGGGCGAGCACGCGCCCTCCCCCGGCATGAAGCACCGGCACTATGCGCCCAAGGCCAAAATGACCGTGTTCATCGGCAGCGACGAAGCGGTGGCAAAGGAAATCATCGCCCGCTATGACGCGGCTGACAGCGCCGCGATTTTAGCGCACGATTCCGCCCTGCCGCTCTATGGCACCCGCCGGGTCTTTTCCCTGGGCGATACCCCCCAGGAAGGGGCCCATCTGCTGTTTCAGCGCCTGCGGGAAATGGACGAATTGGGCGTTTCCCTCATTCTGGCTCAGGGCTGGGAAGCCCAGGGAAAAGCCCTGGCCGTGATGAACCGTATGGCCCGGGCCGCGGCGTTCGATTTGGTGAATGTCTCATCGCAAGATTCATAAATACCCTAAAAAAACTGAAACTGGCAACCTTGAATGAGCGTGCAGGGTACAGAGTGCGGATAAGATCGTGGATGTTATTTCAGCTTTGCAGCTTGATCATTGAATACTATATCAATCTGAACTCTGTGCTCTGATAACGGATTCTTTCCTGATTAGACGCTGATATGCGTTATTTTGTTTCGTTTTTCCGCAGAATTTCATCAAATTGTTACGTATGTAAATGTTGACGTTTGTCAACCAAAATGGATGGTAATTTCCATTCCGTTGTGCTATAATAGAACCAGGCAGGCAAAAGGCCTGAATGTTTGCTCCGGCAGGCCGGAGGAAAGGATGAGAGAGAAACATGTATACAACGATGAAAAGAAAGCTGCGGCCCCTTTGCGCGCTGATGCTGGCGCTTGTGCTGGCATTCGCCTCCGTTCCCGCCCAGGCGTCCGGGGGAATGGGCAATCTGTATATGTATATTCAAACGGGCAACTCGGGCAGGCTGCATCTGCGGGCTTTGCCCAGCACCAATTCCGAATCCCTGGGCCTGTACCCCAACGGCACGGCCGTGCTGGTGGAAAGCATTTCCGGCAGCTGGGCCTTTGTGCAGGTGAATGGCCGGCGGGGCTATATGAACCTGAATTTTCTCAGCGGCGCCGCCCCCACCCAGCAGCCTTATGTGACCCCCGTTCCCACGGAAGACACCACCCTGTACGTTCAGACCGGCAACAGCGGCAAGCTGCATCTGCGGGCTTATGCCAGCCAGAGCGCCAAATCCCTGGGGCTGTACCCCAACGGCACCGCGGTACACGTAACCGCCCGGTCCGGCGGCTGGGTGTTCGCTGAAATCGCCGGCGTTTCCGGCTATATGATGGTGAAGTACCTTACGCCTGTTTCTCCCTCTCAGCCGCCTGTCACCTGTCCCCCGGTCACGCCTGTGCCCGGCACCCCCACCCTGATGTATGTGCATACCGGCAACAGCGGCAAGCTGCACCTGCGCGAATATCCCAGCCAGGATTCCCGTTCCCTGGGCCTGTACCCCAACGGCACCCAATTGTATGCCCTGGCCATGGGCAACGGCTGGTCCCAGGTGGTGGTCAGCGGCCAGTCCGGGTATATGATGACCAAATTCCTTCTTTCCAGCGCTCCGGCTCCCACCTGCGCGCCTGTGCCCACCTATGTGCCTGGGCCCTCCTACGCGCCTGTGCCCGGCGGCACGGTGAAATATGTGTGCACCGGCAATTCCGGTCGGCTGCATCTGCGGGAAAACATGAGTACCTCCGCGGCCTCTTTGGGCTTGTACTATAATGGCACTCCAGTGACCGTGATCCAGGATCTGGGCGTTTGGTCCCTGGTGAACGTGTACGGCAAAACGGGCTATATGATGAACCAGTTCCTCACTTCCACCGTTCCCGGAACCATCGTGACCCCCGTTCCCGGCGCGCCCACCGCCGCGCCCACCGCGCTGCCGACCTCCGCCACGGTGCGCCAGCCCAACAATTCCTTTGTGTATCTGCGTTCCACCCGCAGCAGCAGCAATCTTTCCAACGTGATCTGCCAGGTGCCCAGCGGCACCGTGGTCACCGTGCTGGAATGGGGCGGCCCCTGGAGCCGGATCCTGTACAACGGCATGGAAGGCTATATGGTCACCAACTATTTGAAATAACCCTTTTCCCGCGTTTCTTCGCCCCTCGTTTCATAGCGAGGGGTTTTCAATTTGGCATCAAAGATGAAATGGACAGAGCCGGAACAGAGAACAGAACGCACAGTGCAGAGCACAGATGGGAAAGTCCGCGCTGGTTTATGGGCGGCTTTGTATGAAAATCCGGGGCAGCGATTGACGCTGGGAAGGAAACAAATTATAATAAAGAAGATACAAATCATTGCTTAAGTGAAGGGGATTCAGCATGAGCGAAGCATTAAAAGAACGATTTGAAGGCGAAACCAGCCGGGACAAAACCATCATCCGCACCAGCGTGATCGGCATTGTGGCCAATGTGTTTCTGGCCGCGTTCAAAGCGGCGGTGGGTCTGCTTTCCAATTCCATTGCCGTGGTGCTGGACGCGGTGAACAATCTGTCCGACGCGGCCTCCTCCATCATCACCATCATCGGCACCAAGCTGGCCGCCCGGCAGCCGGATAAAAAGCATCCCTTCGGCTATGGCCGCATCGAGTATTTAAGCGCCATGATCATTTCGGTGATCGTGCTGTACGCCGGCATTACCTCGTTCACGGAATCGGTGAAAAAAATCATTACGCCGGAAACGCCGGATTATTCCTGGGTCACCTTGGTGGTGATTGCGGCGGGCGTGCTGGTAAAAATCTTCCTGGGGCGGTATGTGAAGGGGGTCGGTGAAAAAGTGAACTCCGATTCCCTGGTCAATTCCGGGGAGGACGCGCGGCTGGACGCCATTATTTCCGCTTCCACCCTGGCAGCCGCCGGCATTTACCTGGCTTTCGGGCTGTCGCTGGAAGCCTGGCTGGGCGCGGTGATTTCCGTTATCATCATTAAATCCGGCGTGGAAATGCTGCGGGATACCCTGAGCAAGCTCCTGGGCGAACGGGCGGACGCGGAGCTGGCCCGGGACATCAAACACACCGTTTGCTCCTTTCCCGGCGTGTCCGGGGCCTATGACCTGATCCTGCATAATTACGGCCCGGACGCTTATAACGGCTCCGTGCATATTGAGGTGCCCGATACCTTTTCCGCCGATGAACTGGTTGAATTGATCCGGGAAATCT
>JAUNMW010000145.1 GCA_030537395.1 Clostridia bacterium
AAAACAAGATGGCCCGCCGGCCTGACGTGTACCGCCTGGGCGGCCTGCTCTTCGGTGTGCGCGGCTATGAATCCCGTCAGGATTACCTGTATGTGGACACCGACGGCCAGATGGTAGACGGCCGCCAGACCGCGATCGCTTATGAAGCCGCGCAGCATATGCACGAAATGGCTGAGGAAGGCCTGATCTCCGCCGACTTCATGAACAAGGCCGAAACCAGCTCCACCAAGAACTATCTGCCCAACGACCTGGGCTTCATGTCCTACGACTACAACCAGACCCAGACCATCCTGAACAGCTCTCTGCAGGACGGCGAAAAGTACATGGCCATCATGGTACCCGTGTCCCGCTGGTTCGACGGCACCAATGAAGAGGGCGTGTACATGCGCTTTACCGAATCCTGGCGTTCTGTGAAGAACGGCAATGCCTGGGCCATCTCCAAGGCGGGCGTGGCCGGCGATGAAACCAAGCTGAACACCCTGTTGGCTTTGATTGACTACGCTTACTCCGAAAAGGGCCAGATCCTGATGAGCTACGGCCCCGACGCCTTCATCAAGACCAACGAAGACGGCTCCTATGTGACCTTCAACTTCAACGGCAAGGATATGCCCGAAATCGCCGATGGCACCCGGCAGAACCTGTGGGATCTGGCCTCCGGCAACTACACCAACTTTGCCCGCCGTTACCTGGGCTCCACCCTGTCCTTCATCAAGAGCCAGGCCTTCGAGTATCAGTGCACCCATGAGGTGGGCAAGGAAGGCGCCGCGAAGATTTCCGCCGCCATCGCCCTGGGAACCATCCATCATCCCGAGCTGGCTGTGACCGAAAACGGCTGGTACACCTCTGTTCCCACCACCCTGCCGCACTACACCACCGAGACCGACGACCTGAACGCCCTGAGCGATCTGCTGTCCCAGTTCTCCAACGACTTCAACCTCTTTGATGAAATCGTTGTGAACGGCATTCCCGATGGTCTGACCGCGGAAGAACAGGCTGCCAAGGCTGAAAACGATTGGTTCGGCTATGAATACACCGAGCTGAAGAACGACGCCTGGAACCGTCTGCTGGATTACTACAACGCCAACAAGTAATTCCTTACCGACCCTGAAATGCTTCAGCGGCCCGTTTTGAGCCGCGAGATCAACCAATTCAATCACGGCTCACTGCTCCGCTCCTTTGCGGGGGCGGAGCGGTGGGCCCCTCCTGAAGGGGCAGAGATATATGTATAAGAAGCAGGTAACCTTCCAGAAGATCGTGTGCTTGATTTCCCTCGTGGCCGGAGCGTTGGTTTTCGTGTATTCGCTGGGGCTGCTGACGGACCTCTTTGACACGCTTTATTCCATGATTCCGAATCCGAACAATTTGGATTCAGCCAAGGTGCAGGGCGCCCGGATCTATTACGATATGCAGCCCTTCAACCGTACCCTGCTGCGCTGCTCCATCGGGATGATCCTTTTGTCCTGCGTATTGTTCCTCACCAACACCCATTCCCGGCGCAAGTATTACATCGGCAACGCCGTTGCCACCGCCCTGAACGTAGTGGCGGAATGCGCCATGGCCGTTTGGTGCCATATTCAGGTGAGCGCTTTCAAAGCGCAGTACCTGACCACGGTAGACTTTGCGGAACTGGAAAAGCGGCTTTCCCGCCGCGGAACCTATACGGATTCCACCTTCTGGTTTGATATCCATTACCTTGTGTGCGGCGTGGCGATTGTTGCAGCCGTGCTCCTGATTGTGAATTATATCTGGAAGAAGAAAATGATGCAGGAAGAACAGAAACTCCTCCGTTCCTCCGGAAAGGCGGTATCAGCATGACAGACGACCGTACTACGCAGCTTGACCGGATGCGTTATACCAAGAACACAGCCTCCTCCAGGCTGGCTCTGCTGGCTATCGTATTTGATGTCCTTTTCTTCATCAGTATCTATAAATCTGATGTGGGCACCTATTACTACACCATCCTCATCGGCGCTTCCATCATCTACAACCTGGTTTTCCTGCTGGCGACATTCCTGTGCTCGGAGGGCGTGAAGAATTACAAGACCAGCTATTCCTGGGCCATGATCGGCCTGGGGGTTGTGCAGATCCTTCGTATTTTCATCATGCCAATGGATGCTCACCGCACCATCGTCAGCGGCGCTGCCGTGATGGGGGACGCCCAGTTTATCCGGGTGGTGATTTACCTGGTGGCTTCCGCCGTATGCCTCTTCGCCGGCGCGGTCATTAACCTGAAGAAGAGCCAGGCGCTGGCCCATTACACTGCCTCTTTGCAGGCGTAAGGAGGAAAATACATGGCTGAGCTACAACTGCAGCATCTGGATAAAATCTACGACAACAACGTTCAGGCGGTATATGATTTCAACCTGGACGTGAAGGACGGCGAGCTGATCGTGCTGGTGGGTCCCTCCGGCTGCGGAAAATCCACCACGCTGCGTATGGTCGCCGGTCTGGAGGACATTTCCAACGGCCATTTGCTGCTGGACGGCCGGGATATCACCCGTGCCCCCGCCAAGGACCGTGATATGGCCATGGTGTTCCAGAATTACGCCCTGTACGGCCACATGACCATTTATGAAAACATGGCGTTCTCCCTGACGCTGCGCAAGGAAAACCCCAATGTGATTCATAAAAAGGTGCTGGCCGCCGCGGAGATTCTGGATTTGACCGCCCAGCTGAACAAAAAACCTTCCCAGCTGTCCGGCGGCCAGCGCCAGCGCGTGGCCATGGGCCGCTCCATCGTGCGCAACCCCAAGGTGTTCCTGTTTGACGAACCGCTTTCCAACCTGGACGCCAAGCTGCGCTCCTCCACCCGCCGCGAAATCCTGCTTTTGCATAAACGCCTGCAGGCCACCATCCTGTACGTGACCCACGACCAGACCGAAGCCCTGACGCTGGCGGACCGGATCGTGTGCATGAGCATGGGCCATGTGCAGCAGGTGGGCACCCCCCTGGAGCTGTACGATAAGCCCAACAATATTTTCGTGGCCACCTTCATCGGTCTGCCGCCTATGAACATGTTCAACGTTACCTTCGAGGACGGCAAGCTGAAGGGCGACGGCTTTGAAGCGCCGCTGACCGACGAGCAGAAATCCGTGCTGGCCCCCTACAACCGCAAGGCCATCACGCTGGGCGTCAGGCCCGAGGATATTGCCGAGGGCGGCGAGCTTACCATCAAGGTGAACACCAATGAAAACCTGGGCATGAACACCCTGGTGCACGGCAAGATCGGCAATGGCAGCCGCATCAGCGCCAAGCTGCGCGGCTGGGCCAGCTACAAGGATGGGGATGCGGTTCCCGTCCATTTCACCAAGATGCACTTCTTCGATCCTGAAACCACCAACGCGATCCGGAAGGAGGGGAACTGACGATGGCAGGACGGCTTCGTGAATTTTGCCGCAAGCGGCTGGTCGGCCTGAAGCGGAAACCGCAGATCATCGCTATGCTGGTATTGGTGATCGCCTACCTGTATTACTCCCTGAATCTGAGCCAGATTGCCAACACCACCGCCCTGATCAACGGCCCCCATATGGGCCTGGCGGAATTTGCCACCATGCTGTTTTCCGCGCTGGGGCTGGTGTCCTTCCTGAATTCCTTCCCGCACCGGAAAAAGGCGAACGTGCCCATGCTGGTGCTCACTTTCGTGATGATCGGCATCCTGATCTACTGCGATCTTTACTACGGCGGCCGCATCACCGCCGCCATCACCCGTGCGGAAAGCCCCATCAGCCCTACCGGTAAGAACGCTTTCGTGGCGGTGGCTCAGGGCGTGGTGAAAACGCATATGGTCCTGGTGATCATCGGGGCCGCGCTGCTGGCGCTGCTGCCCGCTTACGCGCCCATCATCCGCAAGATCAACACCAATATCGAAGTGGCCGGAAACAGCGAAATGGGCGCCATCGATATCAGCGGTGAAGACGCTTAAGGATACCGCATGGCAACGAAGAAAAAGCCGTTTCCCCAGAATAAGCGCTCAGGCGCGGAGGAGAAGCCAAAATCCACGGCGGATTACTATAAGCTGAAAACCCAGGCCGTGGAGGATCTGGTAAGCGCCAACGCGGAAAACTCCCCGCCGGTGTCCCAGAAGGAACTGAGAAAATACCATGCCCAGAAAAAGCTGACCATGGCGGACTGGGTAAAGGCTGTGCTTCTCAAAATCTGGTTCGCGGGCATCGTGTGCTATTTTATCCTGTGGGGCCTGGGGCCGTATCTGCTCAACCAGTGGGATATGCTGCTGGTGGTGGGGGTGGCACTGGGCGTGGTAACGGATTTGATCACCAACAACGTTTTCCGGTTCATCGCCAAGCCGGCCGGGGCCAACGACCGCTTTATGATGTTTCCCCAAAAAGCGTTCTGGACATTGCCCCTGAACCTGATTTACGCGCTGGTGCTGCTGGTTTTGGTGGTGATGACCTATAACGGCATCAACACCCTGTTCGCCGGGCCGGAGGGAAAAACGGTTCTGGGGGTGGAGCCCATATTGTTCGGGGTGTTCACCATGGGCTGGGATATGCTGTTCATCGGCTGTAGGCACATGGCGAAAAACATGGTCGGCGACGCGAAAAAAAGCGTCGGAAACGAACGAAAATAAGAATCCGGGGAGGAGTCAATCATGGGCCGGTATGAAGAAATTGACCGCTATGTGGTCACCTTGATCGAGCAGTCGTCCCCGGAGTATACCGCCTGGAACATAGAAAAAGTCCGCGCGGGAAAACCGGCGGATTGGAACTATGTGGATGGCTGCATGATGACGGCCCTGCTGTCCATGACGGAAATCACCGGGGACAGCCGGTACTACGATTTTGCAGAAAGCTTCATTGATTCTTTCGTGAACGGGGACGGCTCCATCCGCAATTACAAAACGGAGGGCCACAGCCTGGACGATATCAACGAGGGCCGGGTGCTGTTTTCCCTGTATGAAAAAACGGGAAAAGAAAAGTATCAGAAAGCCGCCCGGTTCCTGCGGCAGCGGCTGGATGAGCAGCCCCGCACCTTTGAGGGCAACTTCTGGCACAAGCAGATTTATCCCAATCAGGTATGGCTGGACGGCATCTATATGGCCCAGCCCTTCGCGGCGCTGTACGAAAAGCATCTGGGAAAGGGCGATTATTCCGATATCGTGCGCCAGATCGAAAACGTGCGCGCTCATATGCGGGATGAAAAAACGGGCCTGTACTATCATGGGTATGATGCCAGCCGGGAAGCCTTCTGGTGCGATAAGGAAACGGGCCTGAGCCAGAACTTCTGGCTGCGGGCCATCGGCTGGTTCTCCGTGGCGCTGGCCGATCTGATGGAGATTTTGCCCGAGGGCGAAGGAAAAAACAGCCTGAAAGCCATTTTTGTTCAGCTGATGCAGGACGCAGCCCGCTTTGCCGATCCCGATACCGGCATGTACTGGCAGGTGGTGGATCAGGCGGGGCGCGAAGGCAATTACCTGGAAAGCAGCGGCAGCAGCATGATCGCCTATGCCATGCTGAAGGGGGCCCGGCTTCAAGTGCTGCCCCAAAGCTTTGCCGCCCTGGGACGCAAAACCTTTGATGGCATCATGAACACCTGCATGAATTTTGCCGATGGGCAGATGAACCTGGATCATATCTGCCTGGTGGCGGGGCTGGGCCCGGAAAACAATCGCCGCCGGGACGGCACCTATGCTTACTACATTTCCGAACCGGTGGTCAGGAACGACGCCAAGGGCGTGGCCCCCTTCCTGCTGTGCTACACGGAGGTCAAGCGTCTGTCTCCGGCGGACTAAAGGCGGTTTTTCCGTCAGCTCTCTGCTTTTTATCGCTGCGAAGATAAAAACTGGGTGCCACGCCGTACTGCTTCTTGAACATCCGGGAGAAGTACAGCGGTTCCCGGAAACCGCACATGCGGGCAATGTCCGCCATGCTTACGCCTTCCTTTTCCGCGCTCAGCAGCGCTTCCGCCGCGGTTTGCAGCCGCAGGCTGATCAGGTACTGCAGGGGCGTGATGCCCATTTCCTTCTGAAACAGCTTCCGCAGATAATCGTAGTTAAACGGAAGCTCGGACAGAAAACGATCCAGCTCAAACCCGGGATCGATGTACTGGGCGTTGATTTCCAGGCGGATGATCTCCACCACCCGGGACAGGCGGTGATCCTTGTGGGAAGCGGCCAGATAGCATACGATCAGGTTGCCGTAGGCCGCCAGCAGCAGCTTTTGTTCTTCCCCCGGCGTTTCAAAGTGATGCAGGGCGGCTTCAAAGGCATGCTGCAGCCAGGGGGTGCCGTCGCCGGAAATGACGGTGGGCCGCTTGAGGGGAAGGGTGGGCCTATCGGTAAAAACGTGAATGATCCGGCTTCCCTTTTCTCCTGTGAATTCGTGGGGCACCAGAGGAGGCACGGCCACGGTTTCGCCTTTGGCAAAGGCTAAACTGGCATCCTCCAAATGGCATACGCCGCTTCCTTCGGTGCAGAAGGCAAATTCCCAATCGGTGTATGCCCGGCGCGAAGGATGATCGGCCGCCGAACGCTGAACGGCGGAAACAATGAGGTTCATTTTGCTTCTCCTTCCCGGAATGGGTTATCCTGATTATAACAAACGAAGTCCGTTTTGTCCATGACTGAACTTTCTTGAGGAGGTATTACGATGGCGTACCTGACGCTGAAAAACATCAACAAAATTTACCCCAACGGTTTCCATGCCGTACACAATTTCAACCTGGAAATTGAGAAAGGGGAATTTGTTGTATTCGTCGGCCCCTCTGGCTGCGGAAAATCCACCACGCTGCGCATGATCGCGGGCCTGGAGGATATCTCCAACGGCGAATTTCTGATCAATGGCAAGCGGGCCAATGAACTGGGCCCCCGGGAGCGGGAAATTGCCATGGTGTTCCAAAGCTACGCGCTGTATCCGCAGATGACGGTGTATGATAACATCGCCTTCGGCCTGACGCTGCAGGGCGTGGATGAAGATATTATCGAGGAGCGGGTGAAAAACATTGCCCGCATCCTGGGCCTGACGGATTATCTGGATCGGCTGCCCCGGGCTCTTTCCGGCGGCCAGCGCCAGCGCGTGGCCATCGGCCGCGCCATCATCCGCAAGGTGGGCGTGTTCCTGATGGATGAGCCGCTGTCCAACCTGGACGCCAAGCAGCGCGTGACCATGCGTTATGAAATCGCCCAGATTCATCAGGAAACCGGCGCCACCACCATTTACGTGACCCACGACCAGACCGAGGCCATGACCCTGGCGGACCGCATCGTAGTCATGAAAAGCGGCTATGTGCAGCAGGTGGGCACGCCCTATCAACTGTACTTTGAGCCGGAAAACGTGTTCGTGGCGGGCTTCATCGGCGAACCGCCCATGAACTTCCTGAAGGGCAAGGTCAAGGACGGCGCGCTGTACTTTGGCAATAACAAGCTGGATCTGAGCAAAAAGCTGCCCGGCATCAAGAAGTATGAGGGCAAGGATTTGGTGTTTGGCTTCCGGCCCGAGCATATCAAGCTGGGCAGCCATGAAGACGCCTATGAAATCACCTGCGACGTGGAGCTGACCGAAATGCTGGGCGACAACACCAACGTGTACGTGGTGGGCAACGAGGATCACGCCATCCTGAAGGTGGACAGCCACGATACGCCTGAAACCGATAAGCCCATCACCTTCTCCATCCCTTACGAAAAAGTGTATCTGTTCGATGGGGAAACGGAAAAGGTGATCAAGGAATAACCATCAGCGCTTTTTTGCGGCAGATTGCCCAGCGGGCAGTCTGCCGTTTCGTGTGTATATTTAGCTTTCTATACTGATAACAGTAAAGTTCTCAAGGACGAAATTCAAGCTAAAGCTCAGCAAAGGGAACGCTGGGGGCTGCGCGCCCCCAGACCTGCGCCAGGGCGGTGACC
>JAUNMW010000418.1 GCA_030537395.1 Clostridia bacterium
CGCCACGGCGTGTATCTGCTGGCCCCCCAGACCCTGGCGGTTTACACTGATCAGGCCACCAACGCCATGAACAGCGCGCCCGCCCGGCCCCAGGCCCGGAATTATCAGCCCGGTTATACCGGTCAGCGCGTGGCGTATTCCAATCAGCCCATGCAGCAGCCGCAGCCCCAGGAGAATCCTTACGCCGGCCAGCAGGGCTTCACGCAGCGGGCCGCCATGCCGGAGGAAGAGCCCCGGAATTTCTATCAGCGGCCCATGCCTCAGAGCGCCCAGACCCCTTCCTTCTCCGCCCAGCCCGTAAGCTACGGCTACGCGCCGGATGAAGCGGTGGCCGCCGATCAATGATCCCATAAGCGAAAAGGGGAATGCCGATCATGAGAATCATTCAGTCTGTTCGCTTTCTGCTCAGCATTTACGCGCTGATGCAGCTGGTGCATTTTGCGTTGCCGTATGTCACCGCCACGCAGAGCCCCTGGATGACCACCCTGGCCAGGCTTTGCGAGCCCGGCGCCCGTATAGGCACGCGCGCGGCTTCCAGGCTAATTCCGGACCGGCGGTTTAAAATTGACGTGGGCCCCCTGGCCGCGGCGCTGATTTGCTATATTGCCCGGATCGTTCTGGGAATTTTTTTCGGACAGTAACCTGATTACAGAAAACCAAGCGATGAAAGGAGCCTTCCATCATGCCTATTACCGTTTCGATGATCGAAGAAAAAGAATTTAAAACCAAAATGCGGGGGTATGACCCGGTGGAGGTTGATGAGTTTCTGGATGAAATCTGCGATGAAATGGTCGCGCTCCAGGAAGAAATCGCCACGCTGAACCAGCGCTTGAGCCAGGCTTCTCATGTGGGCGCTTATGCGCCTGCGGCGGTGCCCGCTCCTGTACCCATACCCGCGCCTGCTCCCGCTCCCGCGGTGGTCAAGCCCGTTCAGGAACCTGTTCAGAAGCAGACCGAGGAAGCCAGCGAAGCAGCCCAGAAGCTGCTGGCCCGGGCCCAGAAGGTGTATGATGAAACCATTGCCGAGGCTAAGGCGGAAGCCAAGGAGATCCTGGATGGCGCCAACAGCCGCGTGTCTCAGGATATTGGCTCACTGGAAGAAGAAAAAAACGCTCTGCAGCAGGAAGTGGATATGCTTAAGGCGGCGGCCCGGGATTATCGGGAACGCTTCCAGCGCCTGATTGATGATCAGCAGCACATCCTGAAAGCTGAAACCGGACTGTTTGAGTAAGCTTTCCTTCAAATGCTTGATCCCTGCCAGAATCCTATCCGGCGGGGAATCAAGCTTTTTTCTTATGGATTGCTATGTTATTGCGCCCTTTAAGTCACTTGGTTAGTTCTGACTAAGGGGAACGCTGGGGGCTGCGCGCCCCCAGACCTGCGCCAGGGCCTGAGGCCCTGGACCCACTCCTCGCGAAGTTACATAGTGGGGATAGCGTAATCTGTTCCGCGTGCTGCGCTGGGAACGGAATATAGCAAGCTTTCGGGCACAATGAAAATAGGCGAAATCGGGCAGGGGAAA
>JAUNMW010000146.1:0-1395 GCA_030537395.1 Clostridia bacterium
CTTCAGCAGCGGCAGCATCAATCGGCAGGCCCGGGCGGCGTACCCATGGCCCCGATGCTTTTCCTCGATGCGGTAGCCGATGTGACCCAGGTAATACAGCCCTGGGCTCTCTCCCAATCGCAGGCTCACATACCCCACATAATCCCGGGTTTTGGCCCGGAAGATGGAAAAGGTGTAGCCGTCGTCGATGCCGCAGGAGGCGTCCCGAACATCTTCATTGGTCAGCACCAGATCCAATACATCGTCGGAAAACGTGGCTTTGCGGGTAAACAGCCGCAGAACTTTCATCAAGAGTTCACCTCTCGGGAAAAATCGGGAGAATTACCATATGATGCAAAAGGCGGTTTTCGGAAGAGGCTTTGGGGAACCGCTTTTGACTCAATAAACGGTTCCCCCAAGCATTTTACTTCTCCCCAAACAGCGCGTTCACGAACTCCTTGGCGTCAAAGGCCTGGAGATCATCGATGCCTTCGCCCACGCCGATGTACCAAACGGGGATGTTCAACTCCTTGCGAATGGCGATGGCAACGCCGCCCTTGGCAGTGCCGTCCAGCTTGGTTAATACGATGCCGTTGATTTCGGCGGCTTCCTTGAACTGCTTGGCCTGCTGGATGCCGTTTTGTCCCGTGGTGGCGTCCAGCACCAGCATGCAGCGCATTTCGGCTTCGGGGTATTCCCGGTCGATGATGCGGCGCATTTTGGAAAGCTCGTCCATCAGGTTCTTCTTGTTGTGCAGCCGGCCCGCGGTGTCCACGATCAAAAGGTCGGTTTTCTTGGCTTTGGCGCTTTGCACGGCGTCAAACACCACGGAGGCGGGGTCGCTGCCCTCGGGACGGCGGATGATGGGCACGTTGGCCCGCTCGGCCCACACAGCCAATTGCTCGTCGGCGGCGGCGCGGAAGGTGTCGGCGGCGGCCAGCATCACGCTGCGGCCGATTTCCTGGAAGCGCAGGGCCAATTTTCCGATGGTGGTGGTTTTGCCAACGCCGTTGACCCCCACCACGAACATCACCATGGGCCAGCGCAGATTGGGCCGGGGGATGTTCATTTCCTCCACCAGAATCTGCTTGAAGACTTCCTTGGCCTTGTCCGCATCCTTGATCTTCTGCTCCGCCACCCGGGCGCGCAGCTTGTCCATGATGTCCGTGGTGGCGGCCATGCCCACGTCGGCCAGGATCAGAATGTCGGTCAGTTCATCATAAAAGTCGTCGTCTACTTCCCGGGTGTTTTTTACCAGCTCGTCCACCTTGTCGGTAAGTCCGCCCCGGGTCTTGGTCAGGCCCTGCTTTAAACGTTGGAAAAAGCCCATTGTTTTCCCTCCTTTGGTCAAAGCAGAGTTGAGATTTTAGAGTTAAGAGTTAAGATTTATATAGCTTCTGTTCATTTCCAGCACAA
>JAUNMW010000146.1:1405-7797 GCA_030537395.1 Clostridia bacterium
TCTTAACTCTCAACTCTCAACTCTCTTTCCTTTATTCATAATCTTGTAGGTTCACCGAAACCATCCCGCTGACGCCCCGCTCCTGCATGGCTACGCCGTACAGGGCGTCGCACCGCTCCATGGTGCCTTTGCGGTGGGTAACCACCACGAACTGGGTGGTGTGGGCGTATTCGGACAGGTAATCCGCGAAATAGCCGATGTTCGCTTCGTCCAGCGCCGCTTCGATTTCGTCCAGGATGCAGAACGGCGTGGGCTTTAATTTCAGCATGGCGAACAGGATGGCAATGGCGGTCAGGGCCCTTTCGCCGCCGGACAAAAGACTCAGCAATTGCAGCTTCTTTCCCGGGGGCTGAGCGATGATTTCGATGCCGCAGTTCAGGGCGTCGTTGGGGTCTACGAGCTTCAGCTCCGCGTACCCGCCGCCAAATAGCCGGGCAAAGGTTTCCTTAAAATACTCGCCCAATTTATCAAACTCCGCCACAAACTGCTTTTCCATCTGGCTCAGCAGCCGGGTGATCAGGGTTTGCAAATCTTCTTCCGCCTTGGTTAGATCCTGCTGCTGGGTGGTTAGATCGTCGAAGCGTTCCTTGGTGGTAGCGTATTCTTCGATGGCCGCCACGTTGACGGGCCCCATTTCCCGGATGCGGGAGCGCAGGCCTGCCGCTTCCTTTTCGCTGCCGGTCAGATCGAAGGCGCCTTCGGCCCGGAATTCTTCGGCTCCGGCGTAAGTGAGATCATAGGTGTTGAAAATATGATCGGTCATCACCTTCAGATCGTTTTCCGCCCGGTCCCGGCTCAGCTCGGTGCGGTGCAGCTTTACGCTGTCCGCATCATATTCCTTGTGGATTTCCTCGCTCAGGTTCACGCAGTTCCGCTGCTTCTGGTTTTTCTCCTGGCGCTGGGCGTCCAATTGATCGGCGCGGTTTTTCGCTTCCTCCACCCGCTTTTCCTGCATTCGGCAGGCTTCCTCCTGCGCTGAAAGCAGCGCTTCGGCCTGGGAAAGCTGCCGCTGCTTTTCCGCCTGATCCTGCTCAAGCTGGGCAAGCGTTTTCGTCAGCTGATCAAATTCCTGATCCCGCCGCTGCTTATCCCGCCGCAGGGTATCCAGGGCGTAAGATAATTCGGCGTAATCCAGGCGCATTTTGGTGACCAGATCGCGCTGGGCGTCGGCTTTTTCCCGGACTTCGTACAGCGCTTTTTGCAAGGCTTCCGTTTTTCGGTCCATGGCCTCCCGGTCAATGGTTTCGTTCTGGGCCAGGGCCTGGGCCTGTTGCAGATCGCGCTCGATTTCCTCGATGCTTTCCTGCAATTGCTGCCGGGCTTCCCGGGTGCGTTCCAGCTGCTGGGAGGCGGCGGTCAATTCTGCTTTGGCATTGAACACCCGTTCCTGCTCCCGGGCTACGGCGATTTCTTCCTGATGCACCCGATCCATGGCCTCGTTGCGCAGGCGTTTTAGCTCCTCCCGCCGGGATTGCATGCTTGTCAACTGCTCCCGCAAAGAAAGCAATTCTTTCTTTTCATCCTCCAGGGTGCGCTGCAGTTCCTTCATTTCGCGCTCACGGCCCAGCAGGCTTACGGCGCTTTTCTGGGCTGTGCCGCCGGTCATGGAGCCGCCGGAGTGCATCACATCGCCGGCCAGGGTCACCAGCCGGAAGGCGTGGCGGCCCGCCCGCATGATGGGAATGCCGCTGTCCAAATCCTTGGCAATCACGGTGCGCCCCAGCAGGTTTTCCATGATGCCCCGGTATTCTTCATCGTAGGAAATCAGCTCGCTGGCCACGCCCAGGCAGCCGGGCATGGCAAGAAGCCGCCTTTCCTCATTGTTTAAAACCCTGCTTTTTACAGACGTCATGGGCAGGAACGTGGCCCGGCCCAGCCGATTGTTGCGCAGATAATCGATCATGCGCTTGGCCGCTTCCTCATCCCGGGTGACGATATTTTGCAGCGCGCTCCCCAGCACCATATCAATGGCGGTTTCCAGTTCCTTGGGCACCTGCATCAGCCGCGCCACCACGCCCCGCACGGCGGGATCGTTTTGGCCGAAGGAAAGGGCCTTGCGGACGGACTGGCTGTAGCCCTCCATTTCCCGGCTCATTTCTTCCATCAGGCGCAGGCGGCTTATGTCTCCCTGATATTTGGCGTTCAGGTTCTGGGCCTTTTCCGCCTTTTCCTGGGTTTCCTGGGTGAGGGCGCGCAGGTTCGCTTCGCTCTGCACCGCGTCGTTTTTTAATTGTTCCAGGCCCGCTTCCACTTGGGCGGCCTGGCTTTCGGCGGCACGGAGCGCTTTGGTCAGCTCCCGCTGCTTTTCGCCGCCGTCCTTCACGCTCTGTTCAATTTCCGCCAGACGGTTTTTCATCTGGGCGCAGATGGCCTGCTGCCGGGCCTGCTGGTTCCGGGCATCGGATAAGCGGTTCATGGCGGTCAAAATATCCGCCTTGTGCCGATCCAGCGTTTCTTCCTTTTCCTGGGTGTCGGCCAGGATCTGATCCAGCTTTTCCTGCTCCCGGTCCAATTCCGCCTGCGCTTTTTCCAGCGCCGTCCCGCTGGCCTGTGCGTCCTGCTCGCCCTGCTCAAACAGGGATCGCAGTTCTGCCTGCCGCCGCTGCGTATCTTCTATATCGCCCGCGATGCGGCTGATATTTTCTTTTCCGGTTTCAATTTGATGGGCGGTACGCTCCCGGGCGGACTGCATATCATGCAGCGCGTCCCTCTGGGATAAATGCTCCTGCCGGGCCTCTGCCAGCTCTTCCTCCAGCACGGCGATGGCTTCCTCCAGCTTTTCTCTCTCCGCCGCGTTTTCGTTAAGCCTCGCTTCATGGTGCAGCAGCACGTCCCGTAAGCCTTCCAGCGTTTGGTTCAGGGCTGCGATGCGCTCCTTCACCTTATCGTGCCGGATCAGGAACACATTGATTTCCAGGTGCTTTAAGCGCTCCGCCAATTCCAGGTATTCCTTGGCGGTGGCGGCCTGCTGTTCCAGAGGCTCCACCCGGGAAGACAATTCTTCCAAAATATCGTTGACCCGGGTCAGGTTTTCCCGGGTGCGGGCCAATTTCCTTTCCGCGTCCTCCTTGCGAACGCGGTAGGTCATCACGCCCGCCGCTTCCTCGAATACCTGACGCCGATCCTCGCTTTTCACGGACAGGATCTCGTCGATCCGGCCCTGACCGATCAGGGAATACCCCTCCCGGCCGATGCCCGTATCCCGGAACAATTCCAGAATATCTTTCAGGCGGCAGGCTGTTTTATTCAGATAGTATTCGCTGTCCCCGTTGCGGTACACCCGGCGGGTGACCATCACCTCGGCGAAATTGGATTTCAGCGCTCCATCCTCATTCTCGAACACCAAATTGACTTCGCAGTAGGAGGCCGCTTTGCGCTTGGCCGTGCCGTTAAAGATCACGTCCTCCATTTTCGCGCCGCGCAGCACCCGGGCGCTTTGCTCGCCCAGCACCCAGCGCACCGCGTCGCCGATGTTGCTTTTCCCCGAGCCATTGGGCCCCACGATGCCCGTGATGCCCTGGTTGAACACGATCTCCGTCCGGTCAGCGAAGGACTTGAACCCGTGTATTTCCAGCTTTTTAAGGCGCATGCTTCCTGAATTCCCCCGAACGTTTGATAATGCTCAGCGCGGCGGAGGCGGCCTCCTGCTCGGCTCGTTTTTTGCTGGTGCCCTTGCCCTGGGCGATTTCCCGGCCCTCGATCATGACCGCGGCAGTAAACACCCGGTCGTGGGGGGGACCCTCCTCTCCCAGGGTGGCATAGGCGGGCATATCGTAGCCCTTTTGCTGTAGATATTCCTGCAATGCGCTCTTAGAGTCGGTTTCGCCTGTTTCCGTGCAGTCGCCGATCAGGCGGCGCACCATTTCCCGGGCGGCGTCCAGCCCCCCGTCCAAATACACGGCGGCCAGCACCGCTTCAAACGCGTCGCACAGCACGGAGGGGTTTTCCCGCCCGCCGGAGATTTCACAGCTTCTGTCCATTACCAACAGAGCGCCCAAATGAATCTGTCCCGCGGCCTCCGCCAGCTTTTCTTCCCTCACCAGTTTTTGCCTAAGGCGGGTCATGGCTCCCTCGTGCATTTCGGGGTGCTTTTCATATATTTTTTCGCTGACGCAAAGCTCCAGCACCGCGTCGCCCAAATATTCCAGGCGCTGGTTGTGATCATGGCCCATAGAGGGGTGCGTCAGCGCCTGCTTGAGCAGTACGGGCTGTTGAAACGTATGCCCGATCGCCTTCTCCAGGGCTTTCCATTCTGCCATTGATTTATCCTTCTTCTGCTTGAAGTGATGTCTGCGATCCTCAAATAAAAATATCGGAATGGGTTCGTTATTTTTATTTGAAGTTCGCCGTATTGGTTCGGTTGGCTGCGTTGGAAGCAGATATTCAGAGTACAGAGTGAAGATGACACGGCGAATGAAAAGGATACGTGCTTTTCCGCTATTCAATCTGCACTCTGTACTCTGTATTCTGCACTCTTTTATTGTCTTTCCTCGATGTACTTGACCACGTCACCCACGGTGCGCAGGGTGTTGATGGCGGTATCGTCCACGGTCATGTTGAAGGCGTCCTCCAGGTCCATGATCAGCACCATCACGTTGGCGCTGTCGGCCTTCAAATCTTCCACCAGGCGCTTGTCGGGGGTAATGTCCTTCACATCCATTTTCAGCTGCTTGGCGATCATGCCGGCCACGGTTTCATATACCATTGCTTTTTCCTCCTTATTGTTCGCTCAATTGCTTGGCGATTTCTTTTTCTATTGAATCAACCAGGTTTTTCCGCACCATCAGTACGGCCTGGCGGATTGCGCAGGCAATGGCGTGGGCATTGCTGGAGCCGTGGGCCTTCACCACCACGCCCTTGACCCCCAGCAGCGGGGCCCCGCCCACTTCGGTGTAATCCATGGTTTTTTTCACGCGCTTAAAGGCGGGCTTGGCAAGCAATCCGCCGATTTTGCTGCGGGTGTCGGCGTAGATTTCCTTTTTGATCATGCCAAGCAATGTGCCAGCCACGCCCTCCATGAATTTTAAAATCAGGTTGCCGGAAAAGCCGTCGCATACCACCACGTCGGCCACATCCCCGGTAATATCCCGGCCCTCCACGTTGCCGATAAAATGGAAGGGCGCTTTTTCCATCAGGTGATAGGCGGCTTTCACCAGCGCATTGCCCTTTTCGGCTTCCGCGCCGATGTTCACCAGGCCCACCCGGGGATTCTCCACCCCGCGCACCGCCTTGATATAAGCCGATCCCATGACGCCGAACTGGGGCAGATAGGCGGGCAGGCAGTCCACGTTGGCCCCGCAGTCGATGAGACAGAAAAAGTCCTTGCCGTTGGGCAGCAGCGGCGCCAGAGCGGGCCGCTCCACCCCGTCGATCCGGCCCAGGCGGAACATGCCGCCCGCCAGCGTGGCCCCGGTGGACCCGGCGGACACAAAACCGTCCGCTTTGCCTTCCCGCACCAGCAGCATGCCCTTTACCTGGGCGGAGTTTTTCTTCTGACGAATGGCCATTACCGGCGCGTCATGGTTGGTGATGATTTCCGGCGCGTCGTCGATCGTCAGCCGATCTTCACCGGGCACACCCTCATGCTTTTTCAGCTCCCGTTCGATTTCTTCCCGAGGGCCGCCCAGGGTGATTTTCAGCTCCGGATCGTTTTTCAGCGCTTCCAGCGCTCCTTCTACGGTACACCCGGGGGCGTTGTCGCCGCCCATGGCGTCCAGATAAATGTGAATCATGGCTTTCCCTCCATCCAAAGGCTCATAGAAAGACATGCTATTTTACCACAGAAAATCCAGCTTGACAAGCTTTCCGGGAAAAACGGGCGGGTTTTGCGCTGGAAAAGCAAAAAACGAGAGACGTGCGGAGAGGGAAAGCAGGAGGTTCAATAGCTGCACAGCGAATCTCGCAAACAAATGAGCGTGATCCGCCTGATTCGACTCCCGCTTCCACCCTCTCTTCCTGTTTCGGTTTGGGACCAGGTTTTTGCCGTAAGGATTGCGCAGCAAAATTTTTTCCTCTGTTTGTAAGGTTTTTCCTTGACAAACGTGCCGGAAACGGGGATAATGAGGCGAGTATTTTTCAGGAAGGAATGATGATTCGATGGGTCAGTTGACAATGGACAAGCTGGTAGCTCTGTGCAAGGTGCGGGGCTTTATTTTTCCGGGCAGCGAAATTTACGGCGGCCTGGCTAACTCCTGGGACTACGGCCCCCTGGGCGTAGAGTTTAAAAACAACGTGAAAAAGGCGTGGCTGAAAAAGTTCGTTCAGGAAAGCAAGTACAACGTGGGACTGGACAGCGCCATCCTGATGAACCGGATGGTGTGGGTGGCCACCGGCCACCTGGCCACCTTCAACGACCCGCTGATGGACTGCCGTGCCTGCAAATCCCGCTTCCG
>JAUNMW010000419.1 GCA_030537395.1 Clostridia bacterium
TATAGGACGAATGAAAATGGAAAAATGATCATTCCCGCTTGACTTTTTTTCCAGCGGGACGTATGATGAAGGCCAAGACCAAAGGAGGATTGGCATTTATGCGTTTGATTGGCATTACGCCCACTTTGACGGATAAGGGAAATATCACCATCGGTCAGGATTATATTGACGCGGTAATCCGGGCGGGAGCCCTGCCCGTGCTGCTGCCGCTGACGAAAAACAAAACGCTGATGGAAGAAATGCTCGGCCATATCGATGGGCTTCTCCTCACCGGCGGGGACGACGTGGGGCCCCAAATGTACGGGGAAGAAAAGCTGCCCTGCTGCGGAGAAACGGCTCCCCGGCGGGATGAAATGGAGTTTCCCTTGTGCCGCATGGCGTTGGACAGAGATATGCCCATTTTGGCCATCTGCCGGGGGCATCAGGTGCTTTCCTGCACGTTGGGAGGCAACATGTTCCAGGATATTGCAACGCAGTTCAGCGCGGACCTTCGGCATCCCCGCAGCGATATGCCCCGGGACAAGGTGCATAAGGTGCTGGTGGAAAAAGGCACGCTGCTGCATGCCATCACCGGCCAGACAGAGCTGGAAGTAAACAGCCGCCATCATCAGGCGGTGAAAATGCCCGGCCAGGGCATGACGGTGTGCGCCCGGGCCACCGATGGGCTGATCGAAGCCGCGGAGCTGTCCGGCAGAAAATTCGTGCTGGGCGTGCAGTGGCACCCGGAATCCCTGAGCGACCGGTACCCCGAAGCCCAGGCCCTGTTCAATGCCTTCGCGGAGGCCTGCGGCCAATGACCGAAATCGCATTGATCGCCGATCTACACGGCAATTGGCCCGCCACCCAGGCGATGGAGCGGGATATCAGCGCCCGTGGCATCCAGCGCATCTGGTGCCTGGGGGACGTGGTGGGCAAAGGCCCCTCCAGCGACCGCACGTTTGATTGGGCGGTGCAAAACTGCGAATTCATCCTGCAAGGCAATTGGGATGAAGGCATCGGAAAGAAAATGTTTCCCAAGGATCAGTTTTATTATGATCAATTGGGCGAAAAGCGCATGGAAATACTGCTTTCCTGGCCCCTGGAATATGAATGCTTGATTTCCGGCCGGAAAATGCGGCTGTTTCACGGACGGCCCACCATGCCGGAGCCCTATTATGTGCATGAAGACAGCGACCTATTGGAGCCCTATTTCCTGCCGGATTACAATGTGGTGGGCTATGCGGATGTGCACCGCCAGGGCCTGCGGCTGCTTGGTTTTAAAGGCATCCTGTTCAACACTGGCAGCGTAGGCAACGGCTTGGGGGTTCCCATGGCGCAATACGCTGTTTTGCGCGGGGAGCCGGACAGCCGGGAAACCGCCCCCTTCGACGTAAGCATGGTCACCGTGCCCTACGACCGGGATCAGGCCATCCGGGACGCAAGAGAAGCGGGCGCAAAGGGCCTGGTGAACGCCGATTTGTTTGAAAAAGAAATCCGCACCGGCAAATATGCCCGGGCCAACGGACGGGGAAAACC
>JAUNMW010000147.1 GCA_030537395.1 Clostridia bacterium
CGCGCAGCCCTCAGCGTAACCCCTTAATCATCGCTAACTAAGTAGCTTAAAGGGCTCTTCAACCCCTCGCAACTGAGCAGAAACAAAAAAAATCCTCCCCGCCCACTTGAAAGCAGAAAGGAAATGACCATGACAGAAATCACCACCAGCGTGCAGATCATTCTGCCCCAGCACTGTAACGGTTACAAGCGGCCCCGTCTGTTCGGCGGCCAGATCATGGCCTGGATCGATATCACCGGCGCGGTGGCCGCCCGGCGCTACGCCAAATGCGCCGTCACCACCGTATGCATGGATAACCTGAATTTCATCGCTCCGGCGTATCTGAACGACACGGTGGTGCAGGAAGCCCGGGTGACCTGGACGGGCCGCACTTCCCTGGAAGTGCGGGTGGACAGCTTTGTGGAGCAGCTGGACGGCGTCCGCTCCATGGTCAACCGGGCTTACGCCGTGTTCGTAGCCCTGGACGATAACGATAACCCCGCCCCCGTGCCCCCCTTCACCCCGGAAACCGAAGAAGAAAAGCAGGAATACGCCGCTGCCCTGGAACGCCGCCGGATCCGGCTGCAGAGGGGCTGAAGCGGAACGGATTTCCCTGTAAATGGGGATTTGCAGAAAAGATTACAGAGTACAGATTGCAAAGTCGATGATATTTGCGAAATGACAGCAGGCTTTCCGCATCACTCACATAAAAGACTATCTCATCTGTACTCTGAACTCTGTACTCTTATATCAATCCCACTTTGTCAGCAGGACGTCACGCCGTCCGTCAGCCGATAGCTTCCATCGCCCAGGCTTTCGATATCGGTGTCGTAAAACGCTCTCATGCCTTCGATCATATAATCCACGTCCCGGGCCCCGGCGGTTTCATAGCAGCTGTGCATGGCCAATTGGGCCAGGCCGATATCCAGGGTGTTAATGGAAATATGGCTGCCGGAAATATTGCCCAGGGTGCCGCCGCCCGCCATATCGGATCGGTTGGCGTAATGCTGCACCGGCACGCCGGCCTTTTCGCAAATGTGATGGAACACCGCTTCGCTGACCCCGTCGGTGGTGTACTTCTGATTGGCGTTGAACTTGACCACGATGCCTTCGTTCATGTAGGTGCAGTTCAGGGGATCGGAGAATTCCGGATGATTGGGATGCACGGCGTGAGCGTTGTCCGCGGACAGCATGAAGCTGTTGGCCAGCACAGTATAGTAATCCTCCTCGCTCCGGCCCAGGGAAAGCAGGATGCGGCGCAGCACATCGCTCAGGAAGGTGGAATCCGCCCCCTGCTTGGTGGTGCTGCCCACCTCCTCATTATCGAACACGCAGCACACGTTGGCGTGCTTTCCTTCGCCCGCGGCTTTGAGCGCTTCCACAGAAGCGAAGGCGCATTCCAGATCGTCCAGCCGCGGCGCGGAAACGAATTCCTCCTTCACGCCCCAGATTCTTCCCTCCATCCGGTTGTACAGGAACAGATCGGCCCCCAGCAGATCCTTTTCCTCCGCCCCCGCCGCTTCGGCGATCCGGGCGCGGAAAGTATCCTTGGCGCTTTCGGTGCCCCACAGGGGATAAGTGTCCACAGCGGCGTTGTACTTGTAACCGTTGTTGATCTCCCGGTTCATGTGAATGGCCACGTTGGGAATGACGGCCATATCCTGATCCAGGTTCACCAGCACCGTGCGCACGCCCTGCCCATCCCGCACCAGGGCCCGGCCCGCCACGGACAGGGGCCGGTCAAACCAGGAGGACATGATCATGCCGCCGTAGCGCTCGGTATCCAGCTGCACATATTTGCCCCGCACCGACGTTTCGGCGTTTTCCTTGATCTTGAAAGCAGGGGAATCCGAATGGCTGGCGATCAGCTGAAAAGCGGAGAAGGGCGCTTTGGGCAGCGTAAAGGCGATGATGCTGCTTTGATTGCGCGCCACGTAATACTTCCCGCCGGGCTTGATCGTCCATTTTTCCTGTTCCCGGAGGGGCGTAAAATCCTTCAGTTCTTTTTTGATCGTGTCGATCGCGTGAAAGCAGGTGGGGCTCTGCCGAATAAATTCAATCAATTTTTTTGCGTTCGCATGTTCCATTTTCATTTCTCCTCCCATTCCGGTTCTCTTTCCGGAAGCCGCATTCAGCATACCACATTGCAGTCCTGGATGCAATGCGCGCCGGAAAAAAATACAGGAAAGGAGCGCTTCTCCTGAAACGCTTCCGCGCCTTACGCTGCCCTGATCATGGAAATCAGCCAGAACAGCACGCCCGCCCCGGCCCAGAAGAACAGCCAGAGGGGCGGGCTTTCTTTTTCATTCTTGGGGAAGGAGGGGCCAAAAGGAGAGGATGCGGCTCCATCCGGCGCGAAAGGAACGCGGCGGCACGTTTTCCGCGGCCACGGCGGGTACGGTGATCAAGGTCTCCCCCTGATCCTGCAGGCTCACGGCGCCCACCTGCCGGCCCTTTTCAATGCCGGCGGGCAGGCTGTCCGGCAGATCGATGACCAAATCAGGCCAGGCATCCAGCCCAACCGGCGCGGCCACGTCGCATGGCACGATCACCTTGACGCTGCTTTGAACCCCGCCCGTCACGGGGATTTCCCGCACGGTTTCTCCCCGGCTCAGGATCGTGACCATCTGCCAGTTTTCAAAGCCCCGGTCCAGCAGCGCCGCGGCTTCATCGAACCAATCGGGGCAGTTCAGCACCGCGCCGATCAGCGTCATGCCGTCCCGTTCGGCCGCGAAAACCAGGCACCGGCCTGCGGCTTTGGTGTAGCCGGTTTTCACGCCCAGGGCCCCGGCATAGGCGGAAAGCAGCTTATTTTTGTTGTTCAGCACCCGGCTGTATTCGTGCCCAGCCCAGGGCAGGGACGCCCGCTGGGTGGACACGATTTCCCGAAAAACGGGGTTTTTCATGGCCTCCCGGGTGATCAGGGCCAGATCCCAGGCGGTGGTATGGTGCCCCTCAGCGGGCAGACCGTGGGGCGTTGTAAACACCGTGTTTTCACAGCCGATCTCCTCCGCCCGGGCCGTCATCATCCGGCAGAATTCGGCAACGGAACCGCCGATATGCTCCGCCACGGCCACCGCCGCATCGTTGCCGCTGGCCAGCATGAGGCCGTAAAGCATTTGCTCCAGGGTCAGCTGCTCGCCCGGGGACAGATAAATGCTGGTGCCCGGCACGCCGAAGGCATGCTCCCCGGCCGTGACAAGATCCTGCAAATTGCCCTTTTCCAGGGCCAGCAGCGCCGTCATGATTTTGGTGGTGGAGGCCATGGGCAGGGCTTCATGGGCGTTGTTTTCATACAGCACCCGGCCCGTTTCCGCCTCGATCAGGATGGAGGACCGGGCCTCCGCCCCGGCATGCAGCGGAAGCAGCAGCAGGAGGGTCAGCAGCGCGGCGGCGCAAAGCATCATTTTCTTCATGCTGTGGGCCCGTCCTGCGCAGCGTTTTCCTTTTTGGGCAGTAAATTTTTGATATCCTCCAGCAGCTGCGGCGCGCAATTCACGGCCCGCTCCCAGGCGGTCAGCTGCTGAGCGGGCAGCACCTTCACCCCGTCCTGCCCCACCACCAGAAAGCCCACCGGCTGCACCGATACCCCTGCCCCGCTGCCGCCGGCAAAGGGCGTTTCCGTATCCGGCAGCCGGTTCAAATCATATTCCCCGCCGCCCGCCAGAAAGCCGAAGCTCACCTTGGACACGGGAATGATCGTGGGCCCGTTCACCGTGGGGATGGGTTCGCCGATCACTGTGTTCACGTCCACCATATCCTTGATATTTTCCAGCGTTGTCTGCATTAAGTTTCCGATGGGATGATCCATGGTCACGCCTCCCTTTTCCTTCCTAAAAACCATGTTATGAGCAGTATGCCCAGCCGGGACTCAGCTATGCACCGAAGGGTGATTTCCGTATGCGCCGCCAAGGCGGGATCGCATCGGAGACGCAGGACGGGCGATAGACCGTTCAGGCTTCGCAGCAGCCCCGCGCCCAGCGCCAGCGCCGCCGCGTCCTCGCCGCCCAGGCGCACCCGGATATCCAAAGCGTTCACCCGGATCCCTCTGCGCAAAAAGCGATTCTTCCCATTGTTTTTCAGCATCAGGCCCAGGAGCTTGAAGCCCGCTCCCGCTTTTTTCTTTCGACGGGGCAGCGGAAACTGCCTGTTCCGAAAGGTCGCCGTCAGGCGCAGCGCGCCTTCCGCACTCCGGCCAAGGCTTAAATGAATCTGCCCCCGGATCCCCCACAGCATCATGCCCACCGCGCCTCGCGGCCCGCCCCCGTCCAGGCGCAGGACCGCTCCCGCCCGCACCGGCGCGATCAGCAGCAGAAAAAAAGCCAATCCAATCCATGCCATTTTTCTTCCCCCAGCAGGATTATTGTAACTTTCCCCCTCAGGAAATATGCAATTCATGCAGGGAGCATCGATGCGTACCGCGAAAGCAGCGGCGCTGAAATCCTCCCTTAAATACAGAATAAACACCGTTCCGAACGGATGTGGGTTCATTTCAACATTGATTAACCGCCTTGAATATGGTATACTGGAAATGAAAGTTTTTCCACACGAGGATCACCGGCAGGCCTTCCTGTTTTCCCGCGTTTTCAGTATGCGGAAGGCGGAAGCGCGCCTGTCCTTTCATCCATCCAATACATCCATAGGACGAAGAACATGAACAAACAGCACGATCAAATACGGCTCACGGCGCTGGGCGTCCGGGGCTCTATGCCCGTATCCCGTCCGGACGCACGGGAATTCGGCGGGGCCACCTCCTGCTATCGCATCGACAAGGGAGAAAACACCCTTTTCCTGGACGCGGGCACCGGTTTAATGAACGCTGAAGCGCTGCCAAACGGGCCGCTTCATATCCTGCTTACGCACCTGCACGCGGATCATATCCTGGGGCTCCCCCTGTTTTCCGCCCTGTTTCAGAAAGACAGGGAAATCCACCTGTACAGCGGCGAACCGGAACTGGAAAACGCCCTGAACCGGCTGATCAGCCCGCCGCTGTGGCCGGTGACGCTTGCGCAGTATCCCGCGCGCACGGTTTTTCATACGCTGTCCTTTCCCTGCCAAATCGGGCCCTTCACCGTTTCTGCCATGAAATCCTGCCATCCGGGCGGATCGCTGATATTCCGGGTTTCGGATGGAGCAAAATCCATCGTTTACGCCACGGACTTTGAGCACACGGACAACAACCTGAAGGAACTGGCGGCCTTTTCCGCCGGAGCCGATCTTATGCTGTACGACGCCCAATATACGCAGGAGCAATACCCGGCCAGGCGCGGCTTCGGCCATTCCACGGCGGAAGCGGGACTTTGGGTACAGCAGGAAAGCGGCGCGGCGCAAATCCGCATGATCCATCACAATCCCGCGGCTTCGGATGAAGCCCTGCGGGAAAGGGAGGAGCAAACGCGCGCCCCCTATGCCAGACAAGGAGAGGTGATCCTGTTATGACGCAGTATTCCGCCGATCGGCTGATCCAGATCGCCATCGCGCTGTCCGCTGAAAAAAACATCAGCCTGCTGCTGGATCGGATTTTAACGGAAGCCATGGATATGACGGGCTGCGACGCGGGCACCGTATACATCCGGGAAGAGGATCATTTGTCCTTCGGGGTGATGATCACCCGCTCCAAGGGGGTGCACAGAATCCGGCAGGAAGGGGAAACGCTGCTGCCCCCCGTGCCCCTGTCCCGCACCCACGTATGCGCCTGCGCGGCGCTGGAACGGAAGCTGATCAACATCGAAGACGTTTATCAGGACTCCGATTACAATTTTGCCGGCACCCGGCGTTACGACGAAATGAACGGCTACCGCACCCAATCCATGCTGGTGGCCCCCATGGAGGATGATCAGGGACAGTGCATCGGCGTGGTGCAGCTGATCAACGCTCTGGACGGGGAGGGCCGCACGATCCCCTTTTCCCCGGAAACGGAAAGCGTGATCCTGGCCCTGGGCTCCCTGGCGGCGGTGAGCCTGAACAACACGCTGCTGCAGCGGGCCGTCACCGATCTGCTGCATTCCTTCGTGACCACCATGGTGGACGCCATCGACGCCCGCAGCCCCTACAACGCCAATCATACCCGCAGTATGGTGCGCTACGCCGAACGGTTTGTGGATTGGCTCAGCACCCATGACGGCGGCTGGCGTATCAGCGAGGAGGAAAAGGACCCCTTCCTCATGAGCGTTTGGCTGCACGATGTGGGCAAGCTGGTGGTGCCCCTGGAGATCATGGATAAACCCACCCGCCTGGGTGCTTTGGAAGGGCAGGTAAAAAACCGCATCCAGATCGCCCAGCTGATGGAAAAGCTTCGGGCCCTGGAGCATCCCGAGCAGGCGGAGGAAGCGGAAAAAAAGCAGCAGACCCTGAATGAGGCCAGCGCGGTTCTATGGAAAATCAACACCGCGTCCTACCTGCCGGATGATATGCTGGCCCAGCTCAAGGATATGGAGGCCCTGACCTGCCTTTCGGCGGATGGATTGGAAATTCCCCTGCTGCAGCCGGAAGAAATGGAAGCGCTGTGCGTGCGCAAGGGCACGCTGACCGCCGGGGAACGCCGGGAAATGGAGCGCCATGTGGTACACACCAAACACCTGCTGGACCATATGAAATTTTCGGGCATCTATCAGCCCGTGCCGGACTGGGCGGCCGCCCACCACGAATTGCTCAACGGTACCGGGTACCCCTGCCATTTGAAATCGGAGCAGCTGCCCCGGGAGGTAAGGCTGCTGACGATCCTGGATATATACGACGCGCTCACGGCGGAGGACAGGCCCTATAAGCCCCCCATGCCGCCGGAAAAAGCCTTCAGCGTGCTGGAAAACATGCGGGACAACGGACAGCTGGACGGGGATATTCTGGCCCTGTTCAAGGAAAGCGGCGCCTGGAAAAAGACGGTTTGACAAGAGAGGAATGCGCAATGAACACGTCTTCTGATACCAAACGAAAGCCCAGCCGGAAGCTGATCGCCCTGGTGATCGCCCTGTGCGCGGGGCTGGCCATCGCGGCGGTGATCGCAGGAAATTTATACAGCCGGTATATGGCCACCTCCATGCGGATTCTGCGGCTGGAGGGGACGGTTCATTTGCAGCAAAACGGCCGAACCAGGACCGTTCAGGACAGCGTGCGCCTGCAAAGCGGCGATGAAATGAAAACCGAGCCCTCCAGCCTGGTTTCCGTAGGGCTGGATGAAACAAAAATCATCACCTTGGAGGAAAAAAGCCTGGCAGACGTGGAAAAGCGCATCAAATGGCTCAGGCTGAACCTGAAGGAGGGCTGCCTGTTTTTCCAGGTGACCAAAGCACTGGAGGACGATGAAACCTTCGATATCACCACCTCCACCATGACCATCGGCATCCGAGGCACCTCTGGCTATGTGATCGTGGATGAAGACGGCCAGGAAAGCCTGGTGATCACCGACGGCCACGTGCACGTGGTAGGCGTGAACCCCACCACCAAGGAAGTAAAGGAAATCGACGTATACGCGGGCCAGCGCATTACCGTGTATCTGTTTAACGATCAGGTGGTGGACAGCATCATGTTTTTCCTGGAGGACATCGGGCCGGAAGCCCTGCCGCCGGAAATCCTGCAATTGATCCTGGATGATCCACAGCTGCTGACCCGGGTGGAAGCCGCCACGGGATGGGATTTGGACGGCTCCGATCCCACGCCCTCCCCCGCGCCGACTGCAGCGCCAACGGTAACACCTACCGCCACACCGACGGTGACGCCCACAGCTACGCTAACAGCGACACCCACAGCTACGCCGACGGCAA
>JAUNMW010000148.1 GCA_030537395.1 Clostridia bacterium
TGCTGCTTTATATCTGAAAATACACTTCAAATAAGGGAGGCATTCTTTCATGAAGATCAGCCTGTCTTTGGAAAATCCCCGTTTGCGCCTGGGGGCGGAGCGCCTCCGGGCGGCGCTGAAAGATGTGGGCTTGTATGCGGAGATTCAGATGGATGACGCCGCGCCCGCGCCGGGGGACGTATTCATCGCCGTGCGGGGAAAATCCCAAGCGGTGGCGGTCATGGAGGAAAAAGAACTGCTGCTGTACCACGCCGGATTGCCGGAGGGCGAAGCGTATCAATTGGAAACAATCGCGGGCGGCGGCATCGCGGTGGTGAGCGGCAGCGAAACCGGCGCGCTGTACGGCTGCCTGGAGCTGGCGGAGCGCGTCCGCCAGGCGGGGGAACTGCCGGACGAGCTGCTTTCTTTTGACGCGCCCGTGTTCACCCTGCGGGGCCCCTGCGTGGGGTTGCAGAAAACCACAGTGGAGCCGCCCCGGCGCACCTATGAATATCCCATCACCTTTCACCGCTTTCCCTGGTTCTATGACAAGGCTCAATGGCTGGATCTATTGGAAATGATGCTGGAGGACCGGGCCAACGTGCTCTATATCTGGAGCGGCCACCCCTTTTCATCCCTGCTGAAATTGGAAAAATACCCCGAGGCCCTGGAGGTCACCCAGGAGGAATATGCGCGCAACCATGAAATGTTTTTGTGGCTGGCGGAGGAATGCGACCGGCGGGGCATCTGGCTGGTGATGAAGTTTTACAACATCCATATCCCCCTGCCCTTTGCGGAGGCCCACGGCCTGCCGCTGATGCAGGACAGTATTGATCCCCTGGTGCGGGAATACACCTTTGAATGTATCAAACAGTTTGTAAAGGAATATCCTAACGTGGGCCTGATGGTGTGCCTGGGGGAAGCGCTTCGGGGGGCGGACAACAAGGCCCGGTGGTTTGCTGATACCATCGTGCCCGCGCTGAAAGCGGGGGCGCGGGAAGCGGGGCTTCAGGAAGAACCGCCCCTGATCCTGCGCGGCCACGACTGCGACCCGGACAAGGCGCTTTCCCGAGTCAACGGCGGCTACAAGAACCTGTATACCATGTGGAAATACAATGGAGAGGGGCTCACCACCCGTCTGCCCCGGGGGAAATGGCAGAAAAACCATTTGAAGATCGCGCCCCTGGGCAAGCGCCACATCATCAACGTGCATATTTTGGCGGACCTGGAGCCTTACCGGTATTTGAGCCCCCTGTACATCCAGCAGTGCGTGCAGGCCTCCGCCTATCGGCTGGGCGGCGGCGGGCTGCATCTGTACCCGCTGTTCTATTGGGATTGGCCCTATTCGCCGGATCATACCCAGCCGCGCCTTCTTCAGCTCAGCCGGGACCGGCTGTGGTTCAAGGCCTGGTTCCGCTATGCCTGGAACCCGAACCGCTCTCAGGACGCGGAGCGGCTGTATTGGATCAAACAGGTGCAGGAGCAGTATACCCTAAATGAAGCTTCGGCAGAGAAGCTGCTTTCAGCGGGCGAGGATGCGGCCCTATGCCAAACCAAATTTCTTTCCCGCTTCGGCATCACCGAGGGCAACCGCCAGACCATGAGCCTGGGCATGACTATGAGCCAGCTGACCAACGCCGCCCGATACCGGCCCAATCATGAATTGTACGCTTCCGTGGCCCGGGCGGGAGAAACGCTGGAGGAATACGCCGTGCAAGAAGCAAAGGGGGAGAAGCATACCGGGGAAACCCCGCCGGAAGTGGTGGAAATGCTTCTGCGCCGCGCGGAGCGTATGAAAGCGCTGACAAAGGAGATCGTCCCCGACAGCGTGGAATGCGCGCGCATGCTGTCGGATATCGAGAGCATCCGCCTGTTTACGGAAAGCATGTGCGAAAAGGTACGGGCGGCACTCAAGGTGCTGGAATACAAATACACCATGGACGCCCGCTGTGCCGGGAACCCTGAGCTGCTGAAAGAAGCGCTTGAGTTTCTCGGCCAATCATTGGAAACCTACAGGGCCCTGACGGCGCTGAACGAAAAAACCTATCTGTTCGCCAACAGCATGCAGACCCGCCAGCGGAAAATTCCCTTCACCGACGGAAGCATTTACGGCCATTGGCGCTCCTGCCTGCCGGAGTATGAAAAAGAGTATGCGAACTTTGAGCGGAACGCTGCGCGCGTATGCGCCGGCATCCTGCCTCTGCCCCCTTCTCCGGGCGACGCGGAACGATTGCCCCAAGCGCCCTTTGAATTGATTTCAGGCGGAGAATTGTTTGCCTTCGCCCCCGGCGAACAGCTGTTTACGGATAAGGATTCGCCCATTGACCTGTGCGCCAGCGAACTGAACGGCCTGACGGGCGTTCGCATGGGCATGGGCGAAGCCATCGTGACGGGGGTAACCCTGAAACTTCGGCTCAAGCGGCGCTCCCGCATCCTGATCGGCTATATTGACGACGGCGGCGTGGAATGGCTTGCTCCGCCCAGCCTGGAAACCGATACCCACGCGGAGGATCGGGGCGGCTACGCGCCGATATTGATTCACGGGGCCAAGGCCAAGGGGCTGAAAGCGCTGAATGTGCACGCTTTCCTGTATGACGCCGGCGAAGTGACACTGGATTTTGGCACCGGGGCCTATGTGCTGGCGGGGGTGATCCCGGAGGACGTGCCCCTGATTCCCCGGGACGCGGGCCTGGACGCGGAAAGCCTGACCACGCTGGATTGGCTGTATGAAGATAACAGCGAACAGCAAAGATGACGGAATCGGGAGGAACGAGATGGAAAAGCCCCTTGTGCTCTATGTTTCTCCAAAGGGCAGCGACGGCGCGGACGGTTCTTTTGACGCGCCGCTTTTGTCCATCCAGGAAGCGCTGGACAGGCTGAAAGGTAAAAACTGCGAAACCGCGCCGGGTGAAATCCGTCTGTTCGGCGGGGAATACCGCATGCGGGAGAGCATCGTGGTTCCCGAAAGCAATTCCTGGCTTACCATCCGCGCGGTTCCGGGAGAAAAACCGGTACTGACGGGCTGCGCGGAGCTTCCCATCGATCATTTTATTCCGCTATCTCAGGCGCAGGGAGCGCTTTTTTCCTCAAAAGAACGCATTCCCGCTTCGGCACGGGATCACATTTTTGTTTATGATTTGGGAGCCGACGGGATCCCCGCGGGCGAAATCCTCAAAAACGGCTTTAACTGGCCCCAGGCCGCCTGCTATCCGGAGCTGATATGCGACGATGCGGTTCAGACCCTGGCCGGGTGGCCCAATGACCGGGACCTGACCCGGGCCGATCTGCTGGGGGCCTGGGACAAGCCTGAACGGATAGCCCGCTACACCCCCGAAATGCTGGCTGCTTACCGTTCTGCAAAAGCTCATGGGGCCCGGCAGGGCGTCATCGCAAGGGATTACTTTGCCGATAAGTGCGATACGCCCAAACCCAGTGAGGAAATCGCGCGCATGCAAGGCCCCGCCCTGTACTGCCGGAATGATGAGCTGGTCCGGCATGCGTCGGCCTGGGCCATGGAGCCCGAAGGCTGGCTTTGCGGCTATTTTGGCAACAACTACGCCGACGATATGACCCGTATTGTGGATTACGACCCGGAAAACAGGCTGCTTTCCCTCCGTCAGCCCGTCATGTATGGCGTGGCAGATCATTGGATCAAGGTCCGTGGAAAAAATCTGCTGTGCGAATTGGACGCGCCGGGAGAATACTACATCGACCGGGAGAAGGACCGCAGCGTGCTGTATTTCTATCCCCCGGACGGTACTGTAGACGGGAAACGCGTTTCCCTCAAATCCTTTGACCAGCCCTTTTTCCGCCTGGAGGGGGCCCGCCATGTAACCCTTTTGGGGCTCACGCTCACGGCGGGCACGGGCCACGCCGTTTCGCTGTCCGACTGCCGGGACTGCGAGATCGGCCAATGCGAAATTTTCAATTTCAGCCTGGACGCCGTGCGCATCGGGCGCAATAACGGCGCAATCACCTCCGACCCCACCTATGCCATATCCAACGGCGGTTATCGCAATCGGGTAATCCAATGCCGTATCCACGATATGGGCGGCGGGGGTGTGTTCGCGGCGGGGGGCGATATGAAATCGCTGGAGCGCGGCGATCATCTGGTATCCGGCTGCGAATTCTGGCATCTGTCCATGCTGCGCGCCTACACTCCCGCCGTATGGCTGGAGGGCGTGGGAAACACCGCCCGGGACAATTTCATTCACGACTGCCCGCATATGGTGCTTCAGATCATGGGCAACGATATGCTCATTCAGCGCAACCGCATCGAAAACGTGTGCCTGAACGCTTCCGATCAGGGGGCCATTTACGCGGGGCGCTGTATGAACTGGCTGGGCAATGTGATCACTGGCAACATCATCCGGGGCGTCGGGGCGAAGGACAATCACGGCGCGTATCTGGACGACGGCATGTCCGGCGCGATCATTACCTGGAATTATTTCGCGGATATTTCGGGGGCCTGCGTGTTTTCCAATTCCGGCTTCGGCCACCGGATCGAGGATAATATCTTTGTAACCGACAAAAACGCCGTTCGCGCCTGGAGCTTTCCTTTCACGCAGCCTGTATCCAATGAACGCGTGCTCAGGGCCCGCTTTGAAAGCATGCTTTGCCCTGACTTCAATACCCCGGAAAACATCAGGACGTGGTACGCCCATTATGAAAAGGAGTATCCCTATCTTTCCAGGCTTTATTTCCCGGCGGAAGAGCAAGGGCACCCCGACGATGAAAACTGCGTGCTTCGCCCCGCCCACGCCCGCTACAGCCGCAACGTGATCATTGGCGGCGGCTGGCTGCACGACGGCGGGGAAGGATTCACCCGCTATTATGACGAGCGCTTCGGCCTGCCGCTGTATACTGCCGAATCGCTTTCGGCGCTGGGGCTGGATGAAAAGAGCTGCGTTCTTGGGGCGGATTCTCCGCTTTCGGACGCCCCGGGCTTTGGTCCAAGCTGGATCAAAGCCTGGAACGAGGCCATGCCGGGAAAGAAATGAGCCGAAAGAGCAGAAAAAAAAGGAGGCTTGCAAAATGCTGGAAAAAGCGTTATGGATCAGCCCCCGCGGGGACGCGGGCGACGGGGCGGTATGCTTCCGCAGGCGCTTTCAGGGAGCCCCCGGAGAGAAGGCGACGCTGACCGTCAGCTGTCTGGGTGTGTATGACGCGTACCTGAATGGGCGCCGGGTGGGCGATTTTATCCTGGCCCCGGGCTGCACCGAATATGAAAAGCGCTTACAGGCGCAGACCTATGACGTATCGGATATGATCCAGGCGGAAAACGAGCTGATCGTTACCGTAGGCAAGGGCTGGCACCGCAGCCGGATGATCGCCAAGCGCGAAGGGCTGTATCACGCCCCCTGCGCTCTGATTGCCCGGCTGGATATGGACGGACAAATGATCGTTACGGACGAAGCCTGGGAAGCGGGGCCCTCCAACGTGATTTTCAGCGACATTTGGGACGGGGAAACCTGCGACGCGACCCTGCCCGAAACCGTTTACGGTTCTGTGCGAACCGTGGACTGGCCCCGGGACATCCTGATTTCCCAGGAGGGGCCCTTTGTAAAGGAGCAGGAGCGGCTTTCTCCCCGTTCGGTGTTCGTAACGCCCAGGGGGGAAACCGTCATCGACTTTGGCCAGGAAATCACCGGTTACGTGGAAATCATGCTCAGTGCCAAAAAAGGCGACAGGGTGGTTTTATCCTGCGGGGAAATGCTGGACCGGGACGGCAATTTCTACAATGAGAATTACCGGAAAGCCCTGTCCCGCATGACTTACGTTTGCCGGGACGGAAAGCAAACCTGGAAGCCCCGCTTCACCTTTTACGGCTTCCGCTACATCCGGGTGGATGAATGGCCGGGAGAAGCGAGCCCGGACTGTTTTCAGGCCGTGGCGCTGTATTCGGATATGGAACGCACAGGCTTCCTGCGCACCGCCAATGAGAAGCTGAACCGGCTGATTGAAAACACCCTCTGGTCCCAGCGGGGCAATTTCGTGGATATACCCACCGACTGCCCCCAGCGGGACGAACGCATGGGCTGGACGGGAGACGCCCAGGTGTTCTGCAAAGCGGCCTGCTATCATTACAACGCCAAACAATTCTTTGAAAAATGGATGGGCGATCTGCGGGCCGATCAGCGTGCGGACGGCTCCATCCCCGATACGGTGCCCAACTTCTGGCTCATTCAGCGCTCCTCCGCCGCCTGGGGCGACGTGATGACGGTGCTTCCCTGGCGGGTATACCTGATGTACGGGGACAAAAAAATACTGGAGCAAAACTTTGAGGCCATGAAGGGCTGGGTGGATTACATTACCGGGGACACCCTGGAAAAAAATCTCTGGATCGGCCCCGACGATTCCAGCATCATGTGGCAAAAGCACTATGGGGACTGGCTGGCCCTGGACGCGGCGGAGGGCAGCTATCACGGGGCCACCCCCAACGACCTGATCGCCAGCGCCTTTTACGCCCATTCCGCGAATCTGCTGGTGAAAGCCGGGAAAGCCCTGGGCCGGGATATGGCGGAATATGAAGCCCTGCATGAGCGCATCAGGGCGGCTTTCCTTCAGCGCTATCCAGCCGCCGCCATGACCACCCAAACCGCCCTGGTGCTGGCCCTGGTCTTTGATTTGACGGACGATAAGCCCGGCGCGGCGGCGCGGCTGAACCGCATGATCCGGGAAAACGGGAATCGGCTGAAAACCGGCTTTGTGGGCACGCCCCATCTGCTTTACGCCCTCAGCGAAAACGGCTACGCGGATACGGCCTATGATCTATTGCTTCAGGAAGCCTATCCCTCCTGGCTATATGAGGTAAATCACGGGGCCACCACCATTTGGGAGCATTGGGACGGGATGAAGGAGGATGGCTCCTTCTGGAGTACAGATATGAATTCGTTCAACCATTACGCCTACGGCGCGGTGGCGGACTGGCTGTATTCCGCGGCGGGCGGCATCCGGCCGGATGAAGAGGCCCCCGGCTTTGCTCGGGCGGTGATCGCGCCGATTCCCTCCCCCCGCATCCAGAGCTTGGAAGCGGAATACAAAAGCGTTCATGGCACGATCCGGTCCAAATGGACGAACACGCGGGATGGCGTGCGCTATGAAATCGCCACCCCCGTTCCCGCCGAAATCATCATAGACGGCAAGCGGCATTCCGTAACCCCCGGCAGCTATATTTTCTATTCTGAAGCGGCGAAAGGATGATATCTCATGATTTATCAGGATTACGCGTTTCACGTGCCCCCGGAAAAGCAGGTGCGCGTGATTACCGACACCGACGCGAAAAACGAGGCGGACGATCAGTTTTGCATCGTGCAGACGCTGCTTTCCCCCAAGTTGGACAATGTGGGCTTCATCGGCGCGCACTTTGGCACGCGGCTAAAGGACAGCATGGAACGCAGCGTCCGGGAACTGGAATTGATTTTCGATACCATGGGCTTTGACAAAGCGGGCATGATTTATCATGGCGCGCCTCACGCCCTTCCTTCCGAAAGCGAACCGGTGGATTCTCAAGGCGCTCGGCTGATCATCCGGGAAGCCATGAAGGACGATCCCCGGCCCCTGTTCGTTACCTTCCTGGGGCCGCTGACCGATCTGGCCTCCGCATTGTTGATAGAGCCCCGCATCGCCTCTCGCCTCACCGCCATCTGGATCGGCGGCGGGCCCTATCCTCACGGCGGCGCGGAATTCAACCTGGGCAACGATATTCACGCGGCCAACGTGGTTTTCCGTTCCAAGGCGCAGCTTTGGCAGGTGC
>JAUNMW010000149.1 GCA_030537395.1 Clostridia bacterium
ACCCCGGCGTATCCTCTTTTTTCTCTTGTTTCACTCTTTAGAGCACGCATCTTAACAGTATTACACAAGACTTTTCATTTTTTGATCGGGAATGCGCTTACTGCTTTTTCCACAAACTCGCTGAAAATGGAATTTGCCCAGGCAAACCAGGGCCGGGTAAACTGGGCGGGATCGTCCTTGAATACTCCTTCGTGCATGAGGCCCGTTCTCGCGTCGGTGTTTTCCAGCATATCAAGAAGGGCCAGGATTTCCTTGGAATCGCCGGCCGTCAGCCCCTGCACGCACAGGGAGATCGGCCAGATATAATCCTGGGGCGTATGGGGGCTGCCGATGCCTGTTAAGCATTTGCCCTGATAATAATAGGGGTTTTCGGGACTCAGCATCATGCGCCGGGTATTTTGATAAATGGGATCGTCTGCGTCCACACAGCCCAAATACGGCAGGCTGAGCAGGCTGGGCACATTGGCGTCGTCCATAAAATTGTAATGCCCCAGGCCGTCCGTTTCATAAGCGTACACATCCCCAAAGCGCGGATGATGAACGACGGCGTATTGCCGGATGCCCGCTTGTATCTGCTCCCGAAGGGCTTCCGCCTGGGCGGATAAGGCTTCGTCGTGAAGGATTGCCGCCGCCATTTCGCCCATTTGCCGCAGGGATTCCGCCGCAAAGAAATTGGCGGGGATCAGATAGCCATACTGGCAGGCGTCGTCGCTGGGCCGAAAGCCGCTCCAGGTCATGCCGGTATAGGCCACAGGCGTTCCCTTTCCCCCGTTGGTCAAGGTATCGGAAGCGCGGCATCTGCTCCGATCAAAATAGTAGGGGGATTCTTCCATGTGATGCTGTTCCGTAGTCCAAACCTTCAGGATCGTTTCCGCTGCGTTTCGGAACGTTTCGTCACACCAGCTTGTATCGCCCGTTTCCTTCCAGAAGCCATACGCCAACCGGATGGGATAGCACAGGGAATCCACTTCATATTTGTGTTCCCAGATCCAGGGCTCCTGATCCTCGCTCCAATTGGTGCGGTCCGAAAAGCCATGCTTGCCATTGGCCTCCCGGTTGAAGGCGTTGGCATAAGGGTCCAAAGCGATATACTGAAACTGGCGCTTTAAAAGCCCCTGAATGGCTTCCATCACCTCGGGGTACCCTTTGGCATACGGCAAATAATGATACACCTGGGCCGAGGAATCCCGCAGCCACATAGCGGGAATATCCCCGGTGATCAAAAACACCGTGCCGTCCGCCCGCTGCAGCGTGGTATCCCAGGTGCTGCGGAAGCATTGCCGGTACATTTGGGCCAGCTTTTCTCTGCCTTGATCCATCAGTTTTTCATAAACGGGGGCCGTCGCTTCTGCCATCCAATCCATTGTTCATCCCATCCTTTATTTTTATGATATTTCTGGGGGAAACCACTCTTTAGAGCCTAAAGAGCGGTTTCCCCCAGGCCCCTTTCCGAGAAAGGCATATAGGATATCCGCCGTACTTTTTTTACGACAGATCATTCATCCCAGCAAAAACGCATTTCTTCCCCATTCACCATCCATCTTTCCGGCCAGGGGTTTTCCATCCAATCCAAGGGGATCAGGGTATCCCGCTGGGCAGCGGCCAGGCGGAACGCTTCCTGCAAATCCGCTTCGATTTGTCCCTTCGCCTGGTCGGGCTGACAGGATACGAACAGGGGCGTTCCGCTTACGGACAGTAGCCGCAGCCATTGACCGTTCTTTGCCCAATCGATCTTGCCGGTAATGCCCACGCAGTCGGCGTCCATATCGAAAAAGACCCGATGCTGGGGCTGGCGGAAGGCCAGGGTATTTACGCCCATCTTCTTCGTCCGCTCCCATTCCACGCCGCTGGTATCGTCCCCGGTGCGATTCAGGTGCACAAGCCCCGCCGCCAGATGGCCGATCACATTGCAGCCCAAAATCACCGTACCGGGTGCGGCGCTTTCAAAAATCGTCCGATAGAATTGCACGATGATTTCCGCGCTGGTTTTCGTTTCGTCAAAGAAGCGCCAGCCGTCCTCCGCCATAAAGCCCTTCCGCTGAAAGCCCCAGAAGCCGAAGATATCACAGGTGGAAAAATCATGCTTGATCAGCTGATAGCCCCAATCCTCCGTGAACCGTTTGGTATCTTCCATTACTTTTTGCAGCACAGCGGGATGGGACGGGTCCAGATAATGAGGATTCCGTGACAGGCGCATTTCCTCTGTAATGCCCGGCGTTTCCCCACGCTCGTCCGCCAGATACCGCACCCACAGGCCGGGCCTTACACGCAGCGCTTTCATATCATCGCAAAGCCCTTTCATATCGGGAAAGCGATCATTTCCCTTGTCCCAGGGGCCGTCGGTGGGGTTCTTCTGCCAGCCGTCGTCGATCACCATGAAGGGCCGGTTTTCCGCGTCTCCGCTGAGGTGAGAAATGAGCGCGGCATCCTGCCGGATCTCTCCCGCGCTGCTTTTTCCGTAAGCATAATACCAATTGTTCGCGCCGTATATGGGAGAAATGGTACGCAGCGGCTGATCGCACAATAAACGGTAAAATTGGGTCATGGCCTGGAACGCGGACACATCCCGGTATTCCTGCATCACGATTTCGCACACGTTCAGGGTGCGTCCCCGCAGCAGCACGCCTGTTCCGCCGTTTCGCACGTCGCAGGTCAGGGTCACACTTTCCCGGTCCAGCTGCCACAGGCAAAACGCGCCGGGCTGGGTTTTGACCCCAAAGCACATTGTCCAGCGTCCGTTATAATCCAAAGTGCTGTCCGTTCCGTTGGATACGGCGCACACCCAGGGCAGGCGCCGCTCCGCGTCCATAGGCAGCCAGGCCAAATCCCCATAGCTGCGCTCCCAGGCGTCGCCCAGCACCTTGACGCTTTCCCTCATTTGCTCTGCGTCAGTAAAATTCCAGCGAAGGCGCAGGAAGCAGACGCGGTTTTCTTCCGACGTCAGCGTTACCGCCAAAGCCCCGTTTTCCATGCGCTGTTTTGTGGAAATATCCTTCGCCATTTTCTCCCCGTAGGGAAAGAAGCCCTGTCCCAGGGAGACTTCCATTCGGTCCGCCAGCCTGAGTCTCATCCCGTCATCCCCTTCGCCCGTTCCTTGATGCTTTCCTGGAGCCTCCTGCTTTGCGCTCTGTTCATCCCTGCAGACACAGATCCGCCAAATCATCCGCCTTAGCCGTGGCCAGGGCGATCACGGTATCCGACGCGCCGTAATAGATTTTCACCGTCCCATCGTCCTCCAGGATCGCGCCGGTGGGGAAAATGACGTTGGTGCGGAAGCCGTTTTTCACTTCATAATCCGTTTCCGGGGCAAGCAGGGGCTGCCTGTAAATGCCCAGCACCTTTCTGGGATTTTCCAAATCCAGCAGCATCATTCCCGCGCAGTACCGCTTTTTCCAGGTGTCCTCCCAGCCGTTCTTTCCGCGGGTATCATCCCGATCCACGCCGTGGGTGAACACCAGCCATCCCTTTTTCGTTTTCACCGGCGGCGCGCCGGGACCGATTTTATCGTTGGCGTAAGGAAAATCCTCCACCCCCGCCAGCAGGGTGGGGCGTCCCCAATACACCAGATCCGGCGATTCGCTGAGCCAGATATCAAACCGGTCCCGGCCCCGGCTGTAAACGGGCATGGGCCGCTCCAGGCGCAGATACATCCCATTGATTTTTTCCGGGAACAGCACCATATTCCGGTTGTCCGGCACGGACAGGGACAGCACCTCAAAATGCTCCAAATCCTTTGTTTTGGCGATGCCGCCCCGCAGGCCGTGGCGCGTATCCACCGCGAAGGTCATGTATGCTTCCCCGTCGATCACCGTCAGCCTGGGATCATAGCAGCGGATGATTTCGCCTTTGGGCACATCAAACAAAACGGCGGTGTTTTCGTCCCGGATATCAAAGCAGGGCTTTTCGCCCACCTGCCAGGCGATCCCGTCTTTGCTGAAGGCGATGCCGATATTGGTGCCTTTGAAACGCTTTCCGCTCTCCCATTCAGGCTGCGTACAGCCATAATCATTGCGGAACACCATGGCGTACTGCCCTTTCCAGCGGATCACCCCGGCATTGAAAACCAAATCACTGGCATACGGCACCTTACTTCCCGTCAGCACGGGGTTGCGTTCATATCGGGTGATGCAGGGGCAGGATTTCAGCAGATCGCTCATGTTTTTTCCTCCTCAAACATTCAAAAGCCTTTCCCGCTTCTTTCGGCGGCATGGGGAAGCAAGCATGCTTTTCTGTTCTTTTGTTCCTTTCCCCCGGTAAAGCAAGGAACCGTGGGGGTTGGACTCCCACGGTTCCGTATTCCCGGAGCCAACGATAGAATGGCACAACCGTTTGCCTATTTGCGAAAGCCCTGTCCGTCACGATCGTTGGCAAACAAATCTTCCGTCATCTGGCAGGCGGGCATGATGCGGGGATGGATGAAAGCCGCCAACGTGTTCCGATCCACGCCGCCCGCCGATAGGAAACGAGGGAAGGACAAATCCCTCTGCCGCTTCCCTTCTCATCAGCCGACAGTTCCGGCCCGTATTATTTCGTGATCCCCTTGTAGTTTTCCTGCACGGCCCGGTAGCTTTCCAGATTGCCGATATCATAGCGGCTGCCCGGCATTTCCATGCTGTGCATCACGCTGTGGGCGCACATCCAGGCAACCAGGCTGCCCGGCGCGTCGGTGCCGCAGCCGCCTAAAATGGCGGCTTTGATTTTTTTCGCGTCCTCCACCTTGTAAAAATAGAAGGGCGGCGTGCACCAATGAGATTTGGGCTGCGACGGCTTTTCCTCCAGCTCCAGCAGCGTTTCATTTTCGTCGATCACAGCAACGCCGCTTTTGGTCAGCCGTTTTTCATCCGCTTCATAATACCGCATCACGCAGGAGGTGTTCTTTTCTTTGGCATACCCGATAAACTTCACCAGTGAAAAATCCAGCACGTTGTCCCCGGCGATGATCAGCAAATCGTCGTCCAGATTCAATTGGTCGATTGCGAATTGAATGTCGCACACGGCCCCCAGTCGGGTTTCATTGCTGCTGGTGCCGTCGTCCACCACCGTAATGGGCAGCGCGTGGGTCCCCGCCCATTCCTGGAAATGGGGAGCGAACTTGTGATTGGAAATCACGATATATTCATCCACCAGGCCGCTGGTGTGAATATCCTCCAGCAGCCAGTCCAGGATGGTTTTCTCCCCCACCTTCAAAAGCGGTTTGGGAAAATTTTCCGTCAGGGGATACAGGCGCGTGGCGTAGCCCGCGGCCAGAATGACACATTTCATACCGTTCAGCCTTTCACTTTTGATTTGCGATCCCATCCGCGCTCTGGCACAGATGGAAGCTGTATTTGCCCTTCATTTCCGGGAATGCGGTCAGGTATTCCCGTTCCACCCTTTCCGCGATGCTTTCCGCCTTTTCAGGATCGATCAGCGCCATGCAGCAGCCCTTGAAGCCCGCTCCGGAGAAACGGCCGCCGTAGATGCCGTCCGTTTCCGTCATGATCTCGTACAGCTTGATCTGCTCCGGCGCGCCGGATTCCCAATTGTGGATGCTGCTCCAGCCGGATTCAAAGCTCAGCCTGCCATAGGTTTCCAGATCGCCGCGCCGCCAGGCTTCCGCGCCTTCCTCCACCCGCTGGAACTCCGTGTACCAATGCTCGCAGCGCTTGGCCCAGGGCGCAGGCAGCCGATCCTTGTACGCCTGGTACACGCTCCAGCTTACATCCCGGGCGTTGGCCTGATTGAATTTGCCGTAATCATAGCCTGAAAACGCCTGCAGCGCATACACGCCCGCCCGCAGCTCGTCCACTCTCATGTTGTACTTGCTTCCAGCCAAAGAATGCTCCAGACCAGAAAAGAAAATGGCGATCCTATAGGGTTTCATACAAGGGTTGGTGGGTATCAGTTCATAGCGATTGTCTTTGCAGTCCAGATAGAGCAGATAATCCTTTTTGCTCAGCACCTCGCAGCTCTGATCCAGGGTGCCCACATTCACGCCCACGTAATTCTTTTCCGCGTCAAACGCGATCTCAATCAGCTCCTGGGGCGGCAGCTTGATGCCGTTCACCTTGCAAAGCGCGTCCAGGAAGGCCAGAATCACGGCGGCGGAGGAGCTGAGGCCCCCGATGGGCAAACTGCCCTCGATCACACCGCACAGGCCCAGGGAAAGCGCATATTTTTTCGCCAGCGCCCAGGTGGCTCCCCGAAGGTAGTCCGCCCAGTCCCCGGTCTTATCGCCGATTTCCCGAATGTGCCACTGGGCACGCTTGGGAAACTGCAGCGACACCATTTCGATCACGCCGTTGTGCTTGGGGCGGAAAGCGATATGAATCCCTTTATCAATGGCCAGGCCGGTGATCTTGCCCAAATTGTGGTCGCTGTGCGCGCCAATGGGGCAGATGCGGTAGGGAGAGAAGGAAATCCCGTCCGGAGTCTTTCCATAAATTTCAAAAAAGCGTTCTTCGCAATGCATCGCCGCACATCCCTCTCTTTTTTCTCAAGCGCCGTATCTTCGCATCATTCAAAAGCGCTGTTGTTCAGGGCATCCCGGGCGCAGTTCAGCGCTGCGCGGATGGTATCGTCCATATCGTAATATCGGTACTGGCCCAGGCGGCCGCCGAATATCACGTTTTTTTCCGAATCAGCCAGGTCCTGATACCGGGCGAACAGCTGATGGTTGGCGTCGTCATTGACGGGATAATAGGGCTCCAGGCCCTGTTTCCAGTCCATGGGATATTCCCGGCTGATCACGGTATGGTGCTGGTTCATGACCTCCGGCTGATCATAGGCAAAATGCTTATGCTCGATCAGCCGGGTGTAGGGTACCTTCGCCTCGGTGTAATTGATCACCGCGTTGCCCTGGTAATCGTTTACCCCCTGCAGATCCTCCGTTTCAAACCGCAGCGAACGGTAGGCCAGTTCCCCGAAGCGATAGCCGTAATAGGCGTCGATAGGCCCGGTGTATACAACGGTATCCGCCAAGCCAAGGCCCCGCACTGCTTCAAAATCCGTGTTCAAAAGCACCTCCGCCCCCTCCAGCATCCGCTGCACCAGGAGCGTATAGCCGCCTGCGGGAATGCCCTGAAAGCGGTCGTTGAAATAATTGTTGTCATACACAAAGCGCACCGGCAGCCTCCGGATGATAAAGGCGGGCAGATCCTTGCATTCCCGGCCCCATTGCTTTTCCGTATAGCCTTTGATCAGCTTGGTATACACATCCCGGCCCACCAGAGAAATGGCCTGTTCCTCCAGATTGCGGGGCTCCCCTGTGATTTCCTTTTTTTGTTCATCGATCACGGCCCTGGCTTCCGCGGGTGTGACGACGCCCCACATCTGGTAAAAGGTGTTCATATTGAAGGGCAGGTGATACAGCTCGTTTCCATACTTGGCCAGCGGCGCGTTGGTAAAGCGGTTGAACCTGGCGAACTGCTGCACATACCGCCACACTTCCTCGTCGTCCGTATGGAAAATGTGGGCTCCGTAGCGGTGAACCGGTATGCCGCCCCAATCCTCGGTGTAAACATTGCCGCCGATATGGTTCCGCCGATCGATCACCAGCACTTTTTTGCCTGCCTGCCGGGCTTCATGGGCAAATACGGCGCCAAACAGCCCCGCGCCCACGATCAAATAATCATACTGCGCCATTTCCTGATCCCCCTGATCGGCAAGCCTGATGGCTTTAGATATTTTCGCCCCGGTATTTCACCATGCAGCCCTGCACGATGGCGTTCATGGCGTCCATCTTTTCCAGCATAT